>NZ_JBFUPQ010000016.1:0-95452 GCF_041360655.1 Luteibacter sp. RCC_6_2
GTTTTCGCTGAGGCAGGAGCCGAATCGAAAACCCCCGCCCGACCGTCCGAGCCCGAAGGGGCGCCAGCCATCAAACAGGGCCGCGCAGCGGCATCCCTTCCCAAGGGACGGCTCCGCCTGTCGCGCCGAGGGTGGCGCCCGGCAGCTCCCCCGCGACCCACACAACGAATGCGAGGGCGAAGCCGAGCCGGCATACCGCTAACGCTAATACGCGAAGAACCAAAAAAGAAGCCGCCCTTGAGGCGGCTTCATCGTTTCTCAGCGTCCTGCGCCTCGTATGCGGACATCGCCGCTGAACGACTCGACGTGGATGAAGGCGTCGCCACCGCCGACGGTGGTCTTCAGTTCCTTGCCCGGGCCATCGTCGCCACGCGAGGGGTTGCCCCAGTCGCTGCGCAGGTCGCCGCTGAAGGTGGAGGCCTCGAGCCGGGCCGACGCGTCGGCTGGCAGTTGCAGTTGCACGTCGCCGCTCATGGAATCGACGTCGAGCTTGCCGCCGCGCGCGGGAGCGCCGTTGACCTGGGTGTCGCCGGACACCGTGCTGAAACTGGCTTCCTTCCAGGGGCCACCGCCGATGGTCATGCGGCCCGAAACCGTCTGGGCTTCGATCTTGTCGCCGATGTTCGGCGCCGTGATGTCACCGGAAACGGTCTGCAGTTCGGCTTCCCCGGCACGGCCGGCGAGGTCGATCGTGCCGCTGACCGTCTGCATGCTGACGCGGGGCGAGCGCAAGTTCGCGCGGATGCGTCCGCTGACCGATTCGACGTCGATCTTGCCGCCATCCAGGCCATCGATGCTGACCGGCGCGCTGACCACGTTGATGTTGACTTCGACGGCCCTGGGCACGCGCACGTTGAGGACGGTCGGCTGCATGCTCGAGTCGTTGCCCCAACTGAACCAGTTGCCTTTCTTCTCGTCGCCTTCGACGCGAATCTCCACGTTGCGGTCGTCGCCTTCCAGTTCCAGTGGACGGGCGCCGTCGCCGAGGCTGCCGGAGACCTGCACCTGGTTCTTGTCCCAGGCGGTGACGGTGACTTCGCCCTTGACGTTTTCGATGCTGATCTTCGCGTTGGGGCGGATGTCTTTCGACAGGTTGATCGGCGTCGAGGCAAAGGCCTCGCCGATCGAGAGCGCCAGCAGCAGGGGGGTGAGATAGAGCGTTTTCATGGGTAGTGTCCTGGCTGTTCGCGTTTAGCCGGCTTGCTTTTCGAGGTTGCGCAGACGGTCGCGCTGGCGTTCGGTGCGTAGCAGCAGGCGCTGCAACGCGGCTGAATCGGGGGAATCCTGCATGGCCTGCGTGAGCTCCATGCGTGCGGCGTCGAGTTCGACCGCCGCGCCGGAAAGACGCGGATCGGACGGTTTCCAGGCGGGCCCGGCAGCTATGCCGGCACGGTCGGTGGGTGATACCAGGTGCAGGCCCAGGCCGCCGCCGAGGACGGCGACACCGGCGATAGCCGCGGCCATCAGCCAGGGGCGAGCCCGGCGATGTCGTATCGCGGAAGCACCCTGTGACTCGTCGAGACGGGCTTCGATACCGGCCCACAGGTCGCGATGGGGCACGACAGGGCGGTTGAGGGAGCGCATCTGGCGCAGGTAGTCGAGTTCGTTCATGGTTTATCTCCCAGCGCACGGCGGAGCAGTCCGCGCGCACGGTGCAACTGTGCTTTCGAGGAGCCCACCGCCATCGAAAGCTCGATGGCGATCTCCTCGTGTTTCCAACCTTCCACGTCGTGTAGCACGAGGACGGCACGGGCCCGTGGCGGCAAGCACGCGATGGCCTTTTCCAGTTCGCCGCGCTCGAAGGCGCGGACGGGATTGTCGATGTCGGTGATCTCCGGCAGGTGCTCGTCGTCGACGATGCTGACCGGGTCGGCGTTGCGGGCGCGTATGGACATCAGCGCCACGTTGACCGCCAGACGGTAGACCCACGTACCGAAGGCACTTTCGAAACGGAAACCGTCGAGCTTCTGCCAGGCGCGGATGAAGGCTTCCTGGGTCAGGTCCTCCGCACGCGCATGATCGAAGCCCGCCAGGCGCAGCACCGCACCGTACACGCGGTCGGCGTGGCGCCGGTAAAGGGCTTCGAAGGCCTTGCGGTCGCCGGCCACGGCCGCGCGCACGGTGTCGTCGTCCGACGAGGCGGCGGGCAGCTCAGGCTGCATGAAGGACGTGGCGGCGATGCATAGGGCGT
Source organism: Luteibacter sp. RCC_6_2 (assembly GCF_041360655.1). Classification (NCBI taxonomy): domain Bacteria; kingdom Pseudomonadati; phylum Pseudomonadota; class Gammaproteobacteria; order Lysobacterales; family Rhodanobacteraceae; genus Luteibacter; species Luteibacter sp. RCC_6_2. Next base: position 2,192 of record NZ_JBFUPQ010000016.1, read on the forward strand.
TCATCTTGCCAGCTTGGATGCGGGCAAGGGGGAAACGGTTTAAGCAAGGAGGGCTGGTCCGCCAAGAAGGAGGGGGGAGGGGGCCCGGCTTTTGTGGGAGCCGCTTCAGCGGCGATGGGTGCTTGCTGTTACCGGCCCGCTGCCGCGGGATCGCCGACAAGTCGGCTCCCACCAGAGCGGGTTTCCGTAAGGGTGGGGCTGTTGTGGGAGCCGCTTCAGCGGCGATACGGCCCGCCCCGAGGCCGGGGGCGGGCCGTAAGAACGCAAGGTCAGGCCACGTGCGCCGCGCGCTTCCCCGCGAAGGCGGCATCGAGCGCCTTGCTTACACGCTCACGCTCGGCCTTCAACCGCTCCGGCATGCGTTCGCCGAAACCGTCGAGGTACAGGCCGATGGCGCGCAGTTCTTCCTGCCAGCCCGCGACATCGACGCGGAGCAGTTCCTCCAGCGTGCCCGGCGTCAGGGACAGGCCATCGGTATGCAGTTCGCCCTTGGCGGGCACGGTGCCGATCGGTGTGTCCACGCCCTTGGCCAAGCCTTCGACGCGCTGGATCATCCAGTCGAGCACCCGCAGGTTCTCGCCGTAGCCCGGCCACATGAAGCGGCCGTCGGCATCCTTGCGGAACCAGTTCACGTGGAAGATGCGCGGCAGCTTCGCACCCGGCTTGTCGAACGACAGCCAGTGGGCGAAGTAGTCGGCGAAGTTGTAGCCGCAGAACGGCTTCATCGCCATGGAATCGCGACGAAGCACACCGACGGCTCCGGTCGCGGCGGCGGTGGTTTCCGACCCCATGGCCGCGCCCACGAGAACGCCGTGCGCCCAATCCTTCGCTTCGAACACCAGGGGCACCAAGGAGGGACGACGTCCACCGAAGACGATCGCGGAGATCGGCACGCCGGCGGCATCTTCCGATTCCGGCGCCCAGCTCGGGCATTGCTTCGCGCTCACGGTGAAGCGCGAATTCGGATGCGCGGCCGGACCGTTGGCCGTGTCATAGGGACGGCCCTGCCAGTCCGTTACCGGCTCACCTTCGCCAAGACCTTCCCACCAGGGACGGTTGTCGGCGGTCAACGCCACGTTGGTGAAGATCGCATCGTGGCCGAGCGTTTCCAGCGCGGTGGGATTGGTGCTCGCGCTGGTACCGGGGGCCACGCCGAAATAGCCGGCTTCGGGATTGATCGCCCACAGGCGTCCATCCTTTCCTGGGGTCATCCAGCAGATGTCGTCGCCGACCGTCCAGACTTTCCAGCCCGCCTTGCGGTAGCCCTCGGTGGGGATGAGCATGGCGAGGTTGGTCTTGCCGCATGCCGAAGGGAACGCGGCGGCGATGTAATGTTTTTCGCCCTTGGGATTCTCGATGCCGACGATGAGCATGTGCTCGGCGAGCCATCCTTCGCGACGCGCCTGGTAACTCGCGATGCGCAGCGCGTGGCATTTCTTGCCGAGCAGCGCATTGCCGCCGTAGCCCGAGCCGATCGACTTGATCGAGAGTTCCTCGGGGAAATGCATGATGAAACGGCGTTCCGGATCGAGGTCGCCCGTGGAGTGCAAGCCTTTCACGAACTGGCCTTCGCGCTCGATGCGGGCGAGTGCCGGCGAGCCCATGCGCGTCATGATGCGCATGTTGGCGACCACGTAGGGACTGTCGGTGATCTCGACGCCGCAGCGCGCGAGCGGCGAATCGATCGGACCCATGCAATACGGGATCACGTACATCGTGCGGCCGCGCATGGCGCCGGCGAACAGGGCATCGATCTTCGCGTGCGCGTCGGCGGGTGCCATCCAGTGATTGTTCGGGCCGGCGTCTTCCTCGTCCGGCGTGCACACGAAGGTCAGGTGTTCCACGCGCGCGACATCCGAAGGGTGCGAGCGATGCAGGTAGCTGCGGGGGTTGCTCTCCGCCTTGAGCGGGAGGAGGTCGCCACTGGCTAGCATCGTCTGGACGAGTTCGGCGTACTCCGCTTCCGAGCCATCGCACCAGTGAACGGAGGCGGGCTCCGTCAACGCGGCGACCTCGTCGACCCATCGATTCAATGCTTCCAGTGAACTGCCGTGCGATCGCATCCTTGGTGGTCTCCAGTTAAACGCAAGCGGAGACAGTAGTTTGCGTTGCCTGGTATTGGCAAGGCACGGCGCAGCAAAAGCGCCCGTGCCATTCAGGATCAATCGGTGGATCGCGCCGGAGTGAGCGTGGCGATCATGTGTTCGACGTAGGCGTCGAATTCCTCGTGGCTGAGGCGGGGCAGGCCGAGGGTGAAGTTCAACTGCAGGAACCCGACGTACGCCGCATAGGTGAGGCGTGCGCGATGCAGGGCGACGACCGGCTCGAGGCCCGCTTCCTGGTAGAGCCGCGTGAGGAATTCCATGCGCCGCTGCGAGACGCGCGACATCACCGGCACCACCTGCGGATGGTCGAGTGCCTTGAGCAAGGCGGCATACACGCGATGCGGCTGCAATTCGTGCGCGACGCGGCGGAACAGTTCCGGGAAGCGCTTCAGGGGATCGGGGATACGTTCGATTTCCGCCAGCACCTCGCGTTCGCCATACTCTTCCCAGCGTTCGAGCGATGCCTGGAGCAGGGCTTCGCGGGTGCGGAAGTGCCAGTAGAAGCTACCCTTGGTGACGCCGAGGCGCCGCGCCAGGGCTTCGACCGCGAGGGCACCGACACCTTGCTCGGCGATGAGGGCTAGGGCGCCGTCTTCCCAATCTTCGGCGGAGAGGCGGACTCGTTCGTTCTTGGCACCGTCGTTCATCGACGCATGGTAGCGGAGACGCGGCGGTTTGCAATTGGGAGGGCCTCCGCATGTTGCATAAGACCTTGACTTGCCAGCCGTTACATGACCGTACGCTGGCGTATTGACGCACCCCGTCCTGGGTTACATACTCAACCGTATGGTAGCCATCCCGTCCCCCGTCCATTCGGCTCGCGCCAGCCTCGTTTCGTTCGACGGCATCGCGCTGGCCACCCAGCACTGGCGTGGCGAGCGCTCGCCGTCGCTGCTCTTCGCTCACGGCTTCGGCCAGACCCGCCATGCGTGGAACGGCGCGGCGCGTGCGTTGGCCGCACAAGGATTCGATGCCACCACGTTCGATGCGCGCGGCCATGGCGAGAGCGAACGCGTGCCACGTGGCGACTACCACATGGAGCAGTTCGTGGCCGACCTGCTCGCGGTGGCGGCCAGCACCCCATCGGGGGATGGCCGCGCGCCGGTGCTGGTCGGCGCCTCCATGGGTGGCCTGCTCGGCTTGCTGGCCGCGGGCGAGGCGGAGGAGGGCAAGGAGCCCTTCTCCGCGCTGGTCCTGGTCGACATCACGCCACGGTGGGAAACCGCCGGCGTGGAACGTATCCTCGGTTTCATGCGCGCGCATCCGAACGGTTTCGCGGATTACGACGAGGCGGCCTCGGCGATCGAGGCATACCTGCCGCACCGTCGCGAACGCAAGACGGAGGCGCAGCTGAAACCCTTGCTTCGCCAGGACCACGATGGGCGCCTGCGCTGGCATTGGGACCCCGCCCTCCTCGACGGTCCGATCCAGCAGAGCGAGCGGTACCAGCCCCGCTTGTTCGCGGCCGCCGCCCGGGTGAGGGTGCCCGTGTTGCTGCTGTCCGGCGCACGCAGCGACGTGGTGTCCAGCCATACCGTCGACGAATTCCTCCGCCTCGTGCCGCACGCGCACCACGTGGCCTTGCCCGACGCCACGCACATGGTGGCGGGCGACGCGAACGACGCGTTCACCCGCGAGATCGCGACGTTCCTCGAAACCCTTTGATCCAACCGTTTCACGAAACACGTAGCAACGACCCGACTGTGACGAGGTGATACCGATGTCTGCGATCCTAGTTGTGCTGGCGGCGCTCATCGCCTCCGGTGCCTGTGCCTACCACCGCGCGTCCCTGAAGACGTGGGCCGTCGCGACGGCGGCGACGATCGTCGTCGTGGGCTTCCTCGCCGGCGCGCCGGCGACCACCATCGTGCTGCTCATCCTGCTCGCGGTCGTGGCGGTGCCACTGCTGATGGTCGACTTCCGCCGGAAGAAGATCAGCGCGCCGCTGCTGTCGATGTTCGCCAAGGTGACGCCGAAGCTCTCCGACACGGAGCAGACCGCGCTGGAAGCCGGCACCGTCGGTTTCGAGGGTGAGCTGTTCTCGGGCAAGCCGGACTGGTCGCAGCTGCTTCGCCAGCCGAAGCCGGAACTCTCGGTCGAAGAGCAGGCCTTCCTCGATGGCCCCGTCGAAGAACTCTGCGGCATGATCGACGACTGGCAGATCACCCATGAACTGGCCGACCTGCCGCCGAACGTCTGGGAGTTCATCAAGAAGAACAAGTTCTTCGGCATGATCATCCCGAAGAGCTACGGCGGTCTCGGCTTCTCGGCGCTGGCCCATTCGGCGGTGCTGCAGAAACTGTCCAGCATGTCGCAGACACTGGCTTCCACCGTCGCCGTGCCGAACTCGCTCGGACCAGGCGAACTGCTGATGCACTACGGCAGCGACGAGCAGAAGAACCACTTCCTGCCGCGACTGGCGGATGGGCGTGAAATCCCCTGCTTCGCGTTGACGGGCCCGTACGCCGGCTCGGACGCCACGTCGATTCCCGATTTCGGCATCGTCACCAAGGGCATGTGGAACGGTGAGGAAACGGTCGGTATCCGCCTGACGTTCGACAAGCGCTACATCACGCTGGCACCGGTCGCCACGATCGTCGGCCTGGCGTTCCGCATGTACGACCCGGACAAGCTGCTCGGCGACAAGGAAGACCTGGGCATCACCCTGGCCCTGCTTCCGCGCGAGACGCCGGGGATGCAGATCGGCCGCCGGCACTTCCCGCTCAACACGCCGTTCCAGAACGGCCCGGTCCACGCCAAGGACATGTTCGTGCCGTTGTCCGTGCTGATCGGCGGTCCGCACATGGCTGGCCAGGGCTGGCGCATGCTGGTGGAGTGCCTCTCGGTCGGCCGCGCCATCTCGCTGCCGTCGAACGCCACCGGCGCGTCGCGCATGGCGGTGGCCGCCACGGGCGCCTATGCGCGCATGCGCAAGCAGTTCGGACTGGCCATCGGTCGCTTCGAGGGCGTGGAGGAAGCGCTGGCCCGCATCGGCGGCCTCACCTATGCCACCCAGGCGTTGTCGCGCGCCACGGCCGCGGCGGTCGACCGCGGCGAGAAGCCGGCGGTGCCTTCGGCCATCGCCAAGTACCACGCCACGGAATGGTGCCGCCAGATCGCGTCGGACGCGATGGACATCCATGGCGGCAAGGGCGTGATCCTGGGCCCCAAGAACTACATGGGGCGCGGCTGGCAGAGCGTGCCCATCGCCATCACGGTGGAAGGCGCGAACATCATGACGCGCAGCCTGATGATCTTCGGCCAGGGCGCGATCCGCTGCCATCCTTACGTGCTGAAGGAAATGCAGGCGCTGAACATCGCCGACTACCGCGAGCGCCTCACCACCTTCGACAAGGCGTTGTTCGGCCACATCGGCTTCGGCTTCTCCAACGCGGTGCGCAGCTTCGTCCTCGGCATCACCGCGGCGAAGATCGGCGATACCGCCGGCGATGCCTACACCCGCCGCTTCTACCGCAAGCTCAACCGCTACTCCGCGGCGTTGGCGCTCTGCGCGGACGTTTCCATGGGCGTTCTCGGCGGCAAGCTGAAGTTCAAGGAGAAGCTGTCGGCCCGTCTTGGCGACACGCTTTCCTACCTGTATATCGCCAGCGCGATGCTCAAGCGCTACGAAGACACCGGCCGTCCCGAAGCCGACCGTCCGCTGCTGGCCTGGGCGTTCCATGAGTGCGTGTGGAAGATGCAGATGGCGCTGGATGGCGTGATCCGTAACTTCCCGGTCCGCCCGGTGGCCTGGCTGCTGCGCGCCCTGGTGTTCCCGTTCGGCCGTCGCGAAGTGCCGCCGTCTGACCGCCTGGGCCGTCGTGTCGCCGCGCTGATCACGGCACCGAACGAAGCCCGCGACCGCCTCACCACATGGAGCTACCTCACCCCGACGGCGAACAACACGGTGGGCCGCATGAACGCGATCCTGCCGGACGTCATCGCCGCGGAGCCGGTGGAGCGCAAGTTCCTCAAGGCGTTCAAGGGCGGCCAGCTGCGCTCGCATACGTACAACGAGCAACTGGCGGAAGCCGAGAAGCTCGGCGCCATCACGCCTGCCGAGCGCGAGCTGCTGCAGCGCGTCCGCGATGGCGTCGCCGAATTCATCTCGGTGGATGATTTCGACAGCGAGGAACTGCGGGCGAACGTCGTGCGCAATGCCGAAGCGATGAAGCCGGTACGCGCGGCGTAATCGAGCGCATCGTTGGCAATGAAAAGGCCGCGAGCGATCGCGGCCTTTTTTATTGTCTGGTGGGAGCCGACCCTTTTGCCTGGTGGGGGCCAGACCTTTTGCATGGTGGGAGCCGACCTTGTCGGCGATCCCGCGGCAGCGGGCCAGGTTGCGGCAAGCACCCATCGCCGCTGAAGCGGCTTCCCACCACAGCATGAAGCGGCTTCCCACCCAATGGCTTCCCACCAACCGGCTTCCCATCTGTTGGCTTCCAAATGGGTTTCGCTATCAGGTTTCGGCGCAGCCGTCCTGCAAGGCCACGACTTCCAGCAGCCGTTCCTCCACTTCGTCGCGCGAATGCGCACGGAACAGACGAGGCGCCGCGCGACGGAGGGCGCCGCAGTCGAGCTGGGTGAGGCGGTCGCGGACCTGCAGCAGCTGGCCCGGATGCATGCTGAATTCCTCCAGGCCCATGGCCAGGAGCAGCGCGGTGAACTGGGTATCCCCGGCGATTTCACCGCACAGGCTCACCGGCTTCTTCGCCCGGCGCGCGCTGGCGATCACGTGGGCGATCAGGCGCAGGAACGCGGGTTGCAGTGGATCGTAGATGCCTTCGAGCGCATCGTTGTTGCGGTCGGCGGCGAGCACGTACTGGGCGAGGTCGTTCGTGCCGATGGCGAGGAAGTCGGCTTTCTCCAGGATCGAGGTGACCCCGATCGCGGCGGCCGGTACTTCGATCATGGCGCCGACGTCGAGTCGCTCCGGCAATTCCTGGCCAGCCCTCGCCAGGTCTTCGCGCGCCTTCTTGATCAGGCGGCGCACCTCGGTCATTTCGCCGAGGTGGGTGATCATCGGCACCAGGATGCGCACCGGCCCGTAGCAGGCCGCGCGCAGGATGGCGCGCAGCTGCACGCTGAAGATGTCCGGATAGCGCAGGGAGAGGCGAACGCCACGGACGCCCAGCGCGGGATTGTCCTCGCCACGGATGGCCAGCCCGGCGGCGTCCGCCTTGTCGGCGCCGAGGTCGAGCGTGCGGATGGTGACGGGAAGCCCGCCCATGCCGAGCACGACATCCCGGTAGGCGGCGAACTGCTCGTCTTCGGAGGGCAGGCCGCGCTGGCGCAGGAACAGGAATTCCGAACGGTAGAGGCCGATGCCATCCGCTCCACGCGAGCGGGCGAGGTTCACGTCGCCGGCCAGTTCCGCGTTTGCGAAGAGACGTACATGTGCGCCGTCTTTCGTGAGCGTGGGCGCCGTCGCCAGTGCGGCGAGCCGACGGCCCTCGGCGGCCGCCTGCCGTTGCCATTGGCGATAACGCGCGAGGTCTTGCGCGGTAGGGTGGACGATGACCTCGCCATGCTCGGCGTCGATGAGCACGAGGTCGTCGTCGTTGACGGTCGCAAGGGCGTCGCGGGTGCCCACCAGCATCGGCAGGTTGAAGCTGCGCGCGAGGATCGCGCTGTGGGAATAGATGCTTCCCGCGCTGGCGATGACACCGAGCATGCCTTGCCCGGCCATCGCGGCCATGTCGGCCGGTGCGATGGTGTCGCTGACGACGATCTCGCCGACGCGGGCGGCGAGTTTGCGTTCTTCACGGCTGGACTGCTGGTTGAGCGCGGACATGACGCGGCCGATGACCTGGTCGATGTCCTCGCCACGGCTCTTGAGGTAGGGGTCGTTCATCGCGTCGAACACCGCCGCGAGGCGGTCGCGTTGCATCTTCAGCGCGGCACTGGCGGTGTAATGGCCGACGGTGACGAGTTCGTCGAGGCCACGGAGCAGTTCCTCGTCGTCGAGCAGCAGGCTGTGCGCATCGATGAAGTCGCCGACTTCACGGGCAAGGGCGCCGTGAAGCTTGCCGCGTAACTCGTGGAGTTCCGTACGGGCGGTGTCGAGGGCCTGGTGCAGGCGTTCGATCTCGGGCCCGATCTCCTTGTCCTCGAGCATCCGCATGTCCACGGCGAGGATGTTCGGCTGGACCAGGCGCGCCCGGCCGAGGGCCATGCCCCGCGCGGCCGGCGTGCCGGTCAACACGATTCTCATGCGGCCCTCGTTCTGCGCACGTGGTTCATGCTTTAGGCACCCTCGTCGAACTTGCGGTCGAACAGGTCGATGACGGCGGCGAGGGCGGCTTCTTCGTCCGCACCTTCGGCACGCACCGTCAGCGCCGTGCCCATGCCGGCGGCCAGCATCATGACGCCCATGATGCTTTGCGCGTTCACTTCGCGCCCCTTGCTGACGAGCCAGACCGTCGACTTGAAACCTGAAACCAGCTGGACGAGCTTGGCTGATGCGCGCGCGTGCAGGCCCAGCCGGTTGGATACCACGATGTCTCGTTCAAGCATGGTCGATGAAGATCCCTCCGCGGCCACCGCTGGCCGCGATCTCGGCCAGTTCGGGCAACGATTTTTCCGAATAATTGAGAACCCGCAGCAGCATGGGCAGGTTGAGGCCCGAGACACAGCGAAGGTGGACGCCGAGTTCGCCCAGGGACAGGCCGATATTGCAGGGAGTGGCGCCGTAGAGATCGGCCAGGACGAGCACGCCCTCGCCGTGGTCGAGGTCGCGGGCGTGCTTGGCGGTGAGCGTGCGCATGACGTCGGGGTCCGCGCTGGGCGGCACCTCGACGGCGTCGATGTCCAGTGGCAGCTTGGGCATGACGTGCCGCGCCGCCGAGATCAGCGCCTTGCCGACGGCTTCGTGGGTCATGAGGAGGACACCGACGCTCATCGCCCGGTGTCTCGTGATGGCTTCGGCTGGGTCATGGTCACTCGAGCTCGCGATGGAAAGTCAGTACGTTGCCGCGTTCCGAGCGGAAATGCTGGGCCAGTTTCTCCACCAGGTAGACCGAGCGATGACGACCGCCGGTACAGCCGATGGAAACCGTGACATAGCTTCTGTCTTCGCCCTCGAAGCGCGGCAACCAGGTGTCGAGCCAGCGGGCGACGTCGGCATAGTATTCGCCTACCAGGGGGTTCGCGTCGAGGAATTCCCGGACCGGGAGGTCCTTGCCCGAGAAGGGACGCAGCCGCGGGTCCCAGTGGGGGTTGGGCAGGCAGCGCGCATCGAAGACGAAATCGGCATCGGAAGGGAGCCCGCGCCGGTAGGCGAAGGACTCGAACAGCAGCGTCGTGCCGTCGGAGGCGGCGGCGTAGCCGGTGGCGAAGAGGCGGCGCAGCTGGTGCACGTTCAGGTCGCTGGAGTCGATGACCTTCTCGGCGATCGAGACCAGCGGGCGAAGCAGCTTGCGTTCCTGGGCGATGGAATCGGCCAGCGACAGCTTCTCGGCCGCCAGCGGATGGCGCCGGCGCGTCTCGGAATAGCGCTTGATGAGGACATCGTCGCGGCTGTCGAGGAAGATCAGGTGCACGTGCACGCCGGCCGAAGAGAGCTCCGACAAGACGTGCGGCATGCGCGAGAGATCGATACGGCGGTTGCGCACGTCCACGCCCACGGCGATGCGCTTGCGCGGCCCGTGCTCGCCCTGGCTCACGGCGGCGACCAGCTGCGGGATCAGCTCCGCCGGCATGTTGTCGACGCAATAGAACTCGAGGTCCTCCAGCGCGCGCAGCGCGACGGTCTTGCCGCCACCGGACATGCCGGTCAGCACCACCAGGTGGATGGCATCGGGCTCGACGATGGGGCTCATGACTTCGTCGCTCACGGGGTCACCACGGGGAGAAACGGCGCATCTGGTGCGCCTGGCGGTCGATGAAGGTCTGCGCGGGGTCGATGCCCTTGGCCTTCAGCACGTGGTTGCGCACCGCGGCCTCGACCAGCACCGCCAGGTTGCGGCCCGGCGCGACGGGAATGGTGATCTTGGGCACGTCGACGTCGAGTACGTTGCGCCGGCTCACATCGCCGGTGAGGCGGGTCATGGCGTCGGTTTCCTCGCCCTCGCGCAGCGGCTTGAGGTGGATGACCAGGCGCAGGTACTTGGACGGTTTCACCGCGGTATGGCCGAACATCTCGCGGATGTTCAGCACGCCCAGGCCGCGCACCTCCAGGAGGTCCTGCAGCAGTTCAGGGCAGGCGCCGTCGATGACATCGGGGGCGATGAGGGTGAATTCGGTGGCGTCGTCGGCCACCAGGCGGTGACCGCGGCTGATCAGTTCCAGGGCCAGTTCGCTCTTGCCCGAGGCAGGCTCGCCGGTGATCAGCACGCCGATGGAGAACACTTCCAGGAACACGCCGTGCAGGGTGACCCGCGGCGCCAGGGTGCGGGCCAGGTGGTATTGCAGGTAGGTGAGCAATTCATGGCCGCGCTTGGTGCTCTGCCACAGCGGCGTGTCCGTTTCCTCGGCGACTTCGCGCAGGTCGGCGGGGATGGACTGTTCCTTGGTGACGATCAGGGCGGCGGGCTGGTAGGCGGCGATCTTGTGGATGACTTCCCAACGCTGGCGCGAGTCGAGCCCGTCGAGGAAATTGAGTTCCTCCGTGCCGATGATCTGCACCTTGTTGGGGTAGATCACGTTGAGATAACCGACCAGGGAGGGCCGGCGGCTCTGCTTGGTATTGGGCTCGAGCACGCGCGATTCGCCGCGCATGCCGGCGGCCCAGCGCAGGGCCATGCGCTCGTGTACCCCGTCGAAGAGTTGTCTGGCGGTAAGCCGGTCCACGCTTGGTCCCTTCAAAGAGAAAAGCCGGCCCGCGGGGCGGGCCGGCTTGCTTATATTGTGCCACAAGGGTGGAAAGCGCCCCGGCCAGGAGGGGCTTGTAGCGCCCCGTAAGGGGGTGGGAAGCGGCCTGGGCCGCGATGGGGGCTGCGGCAAGCCTTTTCGCGCGCCAGCGCGCTTCCCACCGGCGGGCTTCCCGCCCGGAGCCTTGTCAGCTGCTGCTGGCGACGCGGCCGTCGCGGACCTCGTGGTTGTGGTGGTCCTTCAGCTTTTCCTTGTGTTTCTTCAGCTGGTCGGCCAGCTTGGCGATCATCGCGTCGATCGCGGTGTACATCGTGTCGTTCTTGTTGTCGTCCTCGAGGCGGGCGATGCCGTCGGCGTGTAGGCGGGTGCCCGCGCAGTGCAGGGTGCCACCGGCCTTGTGCTCGTTCTTGTCGACGGAAAGGACCACGTCGAGGGCTTTGATGTTGTCGAAAAGGCGTTCGAAGCGGCCGACTTGCTGTTCCACGCGCTCACGCAGGGCGGGGGTGATATGGATGTGCTGGCCGCTGATCTGGATTTGCATTGACGCCTCCTTCTTGCTGAGGGTGCCGCCTTGTGGCGACGAGATCGGAACGGCGAGGTACCGTTCCTCTAGCCTTGAACCTATGGGACCGTAGACCTCCGGTGGGGTTCCGTGCGCGTCAACTGGCGCGGACGCGTTCGCTGGAACTGGGGATACGCATGGCCTCGCGGTACTTGGCCACCGTACGTCGCGCCACCTGAATACCGCGTCGATGCAGTTCCTCCGCCAGGGCCTGGTCGGACAGGGGCCGGCGCGCGTCCTCGGCCGTGATGAGCTTGCGCAGCATGGCCTGGATCGCGGTGGCGGACGCGGTGCCGCCATCCTCGGTGGCCACGCCGCTGGAGAAGAAATGTTTCAGTTCGAAGGTGCCGCGCGGCGTATGCATGTATTTGCGCGTGGTCACCCGGGAGATCGTGGACTCGTGCATGCCCACTTCCTCGGCCACTTCGCGCAACACCAGCGGGTGCATGGCCTCGGGGCCATAGTCGAGGAACGCGCTTTGCCGGCGGACGATCACATCGGCCACCTTCTGCAAGGTCTCGGCCCTGGACTGCAGGCTCTTGAGCAGCCAGCGCGCTTCCTGCAGCTGGCCTTTCATCCAGGTGGCGTCGTCGCCACGGGCGCGCGCGATGAGGTTGCAATAGTGCTGGTTGAGACCCAGCCGGGGCTGGGAGTCGGGATTGAGGCTGACCTGCCAGCGCCCGTTCTCGCGCCGGGCATAGACGTCGGGCGCCACGTATTCCACGGGCGTGGCATCCAGCGCGGCGCCGGGGCGGGGGTCGAGGCTGCGTATGAGGCCCGCCGCGGCGGCCACGTGGGCCTCGGGCGCCTTGAGCCGGCGGGCGATCTTGGCGGCGTCGTTGCGTGCCAGCAGCTCCAGTTCCTCGTTCACGATGCGGATCGCGAGTTCGCGATGCGGCGTGTCGAGCGAGAACTGGGAAAGCTGGCAGAACAGGCAGTCGCGCAGGTCGAGGCTGGCGATGCCGGTGGGGTCGAAGCGTTGCACGCGCTGGCGCACGGCCTCGATCTCCGCCGCGGTCGCATGCAATTCGTTGGGCAAGGCGGCTTCCACCGCTTCCACGCCATCGCGCAGGTAACCGTCCTCGTCGAGCGCGTGGATGATCGCGGTGGCGATGGCATGGTCGCGCGGCGAGAACTGCGACAGGTTGAGCTGCCACTCCAGGTGCTGCTGGAGGCTTTCCGGCGCGGCGTTCTGTGGCTCGAAGCCGTCTTCGTCGAGACTGCCACTGCGGGACGACGCACCGGCATAGTCGCCGGCATCGCCGTGGAACCGGTCGTCGTCCCATTCCGGAGCGAGTTCCTCGGACGGCGTGACGGTGGATTCCTCATCCTCCTTCGACGCCTTCACCGGAATCTCTTCGCGGGATGGGAACTCGGGTGCTTCGTATCCGGCGTCGTCCGCGGTCTCGGCTTCGGACTCGGCGTCTTCCGCGAACTCGAGCAAGGGGTTGCTTTCCGCGATCTGGCGGAGTTCGGCCTCGAGCTCAAGCTGTGACAGTTGCAGAAGGCGGATGGCCTGCTGCAACTGCGGCGTCAGCGTGAGCTGCTGATGGAGGCGAAACTGGAGTCCGGGTTTCATGCCTTCGACGCTTGGGGTTCCCGATCCATCGTAACCCCTTACGGGCTCCGCAAACCAGCGGCGAAGCGAGCTATGCCCACCAGCCTGACGGATGGCCGGTCAAATGCGGAATTCACGACCCAGATACACTTCCCGTACCTTTTCATCGGCGAGGATGTGCTGCGGCGTCCCGCGGGCCAGCACCTCGCCGTCGTTCAGGATGTACGCGCGATCGCAGATGCCGAGGGTCTCGCGCACGTTGTGGTCGGTGATCAGCACGCCGATCCCGCGCTCCTTCAGGTGGCGGACGATGCGCTGGATCTCGCCCACCGAGATGGGGTCGACACCCGCGAACGGTTCGTCGAGCAGCATGTAGCGAGGACGCGCGGCGAGGGCGCGGGCGATCTCCACGCGGCGACGCTCGCCGCCGGAAAGGCTGATGCCTTTCTGCTCGGCGATATGCGAGATCTTGAGCTCGTCCAGCAGGCTCTCCAACTCGTCCTCGCGCTGCTTCTGGGTCATGCCTTCACGCAATTCCAGCACGGCCAGGATGTTGTCCGACACGCTGAGCCGCCGGAACACCGAGGCTTCCTGTGGCAGGTAGCCGATACCCAGCTTGGCGCGCGCATGCATCGGCAGGCCGGTGATGTCTTGCTGGTCGAGCTTGATCGAGCCGGCGTCGGCCTGGATGAGGCCTACCACCATGTAGAAGCAGGTGGTCTTGCCGGCGCCGTTGGGGCCGAGCAGGCCGACCACCTCGCCTTCACGGATGGAAAAGGCGAAATCGCGAACCACCTGGCGCGCGCGGAAGCGCTTCTGCAGGCCTTGGGCTGAAAGCATCGGGTCAGGGCTTCTTCGTGTCGGGTGCCGGCGTCGCGGGCGTCGCCGGTGCGGCGGCCGGCTTGTTCTTCGGCTGGAAGGTCATGTGCACGGGGGCGGCGCCATTGCTCTCGCCGGTCATCGTGCTGTCCTTGGTGTTGTAGGTGAGCTTGTCGCCTTCGGCGCTGCCCTTGGCCGGCTGCTTGACCTTCGCGTTGCCCGTGAGGACGGCGAAGTCCTGGTCGACCTTGTAGTCGATGTTCAGCGCCTGGCCGTCCATCGGCTCGTTCTGCTCGTCGAGCTGGTGAATGGTGGCCGGCTTGCCGTCGACCACCACGCGGGTGATGTTGTTGTCGGCATCCAGGTAGCCGGTGGCCTTGTCGCCGGTGATCTTCAGCGTGCCCTGGGTGAGGATCACGTTGGTGGTCCAGATGACCTTGCCGGCCGGCTGCTGCGAACCGTCGAACGACTTCGAATGGACGTCGACCGGCTCGTTGCGGTCGGATTGCTTCGCCACGACGGGCAGGCTGGCCACGAGTGCCATGCCGAGCACCGCGAACAGGGCGGCCTTAGCGCTTGCGCGGCAGGTACGTGCTATGGACTGCATCGAGGAGCTCCAGGTGCTTGGTGTCGAGATTGGCGCGCATGCCAACGCCATCCATTGTAGAGCTTCCCTGCACGATCCGCGCCGCCTCGGCGGTCTCCAGGCGGTTCTCCTTGGGCCACGCGGTGACTTCGGAGGTATCGATGCTGGCGGCCTGGGTGGTGCCGAAGGCAGGTCGCTCCATGTGGACCTTGCCCTGCAGCTTCAGCAGGCTTCCATCCTTGTTCACCCATCCGTACTGGGAGTGGCCCTTCCACGGCGGGATATCGGCTTCCTTGGTCGAAGGAAGGACGAAATCCGGGGCGTTGATGTAGAGCGAATCGTCGCCCTCGCGCCGCTCGAGGTGGGGCGCGATCAGCTTGAAGGCCGGCTTGCCTTCCTCGTTGTACGAATCGAGGTCGAAATTGGTCAGCACGTAGCCGGAACGTGGCGGCCCCACGAAATCCTGGACCTTCTTCTCCGGCGCCGCCCAGTAGTAAAGCAATACGCTGGCGCCGAGGACGACGGCGAGGATGCCGGCCGTGCCCGTCGCACCGCGGTCCTTCAGCAGGTTGAACACGCTCACAGCCAGCGATCCCTTTCCGCCTCGGCCTTGCCCTGGGCGGCGAGGATCATGTCGGCCACCTCGCGTGCGGCCCCATAGCCGCCCGAAAGGCGCGTACGCCAATGGGCGCGCTCGGCCACCCAGGGATGGGCGTTGGCGGTGGCCACGGCGAGCCCGGCGATGCCCATGGCCGGGAGGTCGGGCAGGTCGTCGCCGACGAAGGCGGATTCCTCCGGCGACAGGCGCAATGCCTCGAGCAGGCCGGTCAGGCAGGCGCGCTTGTCCTTCTGGCCCTGGTAGACGTGGGCGATGCCCAGTTCCTCGGCGCGCAGCGACACGGGATGGCTGATCCGGGCCGTGATGATCGCGACCTTCACGCCGTTGCGCTCCAGCGCCTTCAGGCCGAGGCCATCGTGTACGTGGAAGACCTTGGTCTCACGGCCGTCCTCGGCGTACCAGAGGCGTCCGTCGGTGAGCGTGCCGTCGACGTCGAACACGACCACGCGCACGCGGGAGGCGCGCTCGGCCACGTCGGCGGGAATCTCGGTGTAATGGGTGTAGGCCATGGTTCGCTATATGGGGACGATGCGGCGCGACGGGAGCGCGCCGGGGCCCGGTCGTTCAGACGACGCGGGCACGAAGCAGGTCGTGGATGTTCAGCGCGCCGACGGCGCGGCCGTCGGCATCCACCACCAGCAGGGCGTTGATCTGGTGCTTTTCCATCAGTTGGGCGGCCTCGACGGCGAGCTTGTCGGAACCGATCGTCTTGGGCCCGCGGGTCATGAGCTGGGCCACGGAGGCGCTGCGCAGGTCGACGTCGTCGTCGTCCAGCGCGCGGCGCAGGTCGCCGTCGGTGAACACGCCCAGCAGGCGGTTCTCCGCATCGACCACGGCGGTCATGCCCAGGTGCTTGCGCGACATCTCGACCAGCGCCTCGCTCAACGTGGCTTCCAGGCGCACGCGAGGTACGTCGTCGCCCGAGTGCATCACGTCGGCGATGTGCAGGAGCAGGCGGCGGCCCAGGCTGCCGGCCGGATGCGAGCGGGCGAAATCGTCCGAGGTGAAGCCGCGTGCTTCGAGCAACGCCACGGCCAGCGCGTCGCCCATGACCAGGGCGGCGGTGGTGCTGGCGGTCGGGGCCAGGCCGTGGGGACAGGCTTCCGAGGCGACGTTGGCGTCGAGGTTGAGGTCGGCCTGGGTGGCCAGCGACGACCGGGGATTGCCAGTGATCGAGATCAGGCCGATGCCCTGCCGCTTGATCGCCGGAAGGATGTAGAGGAGTTCGTCGGTCTCGCCCGAATAGGAGATGCCGAGCAGGATGTCGTCCGGCTGGATCATCCCGAGGTCGCCGTGGCTGGCCTCGCCAGGGTGGACGAAGAAGGACGGGGTGCCGGTGGACGCGAGCGTCGCGGCGATCTTCCGTGCGATATGGCCCGACTTGCCCATGCCCGAGACCACGACCCGTCCCTTGCAGGCCAGGATCATCTGGCAGGCCTGGACGAAGGCGGCATCGACCTTCGCTTCCAGGGCACGGATGGCCGCCGCCTCGGTCTTGATGACGTTGCGGGCGCTACGGATGACGGTGTCTGCGTTCACATGGAGGGCGTCGGCGGGTGGGGCGGTGCGGGCGTTCATGTGACCTCATTGTCCGGGTGGGGCAGTCCCTGGTTACCCGGGATGTCCATTTCTGCGACACCGGATTTCCATTACCATTACATATTCTCATTTTATAGTCGCTGCCATCGACGGGTGGTTCAGGGTCCGTTTCGGAACCCTCACCGGCGCGGCGACCCCCCATCACCGGAGACTCCATGGACGCTGCGCGCATCCAGGCATTGATCGAAGCCGGCCTGCCCGGCGCGCGGGTAGAAGTTCGTGGCGACGACGGCGTCCATTTCGAAGCCGACGTGGTCTCGGAACAGTTCGCCGGCAAGCTGCCCTTGGCCCGCCACCGCCTCGTTTACGCCACCCTCGGCGACCTCATGGGCGGTGCCATCCACGCCCTGGGCCTGAAGACCCTCACCCCCGAAGAAGCCGCCGGCCGCCGCTGAACCAGCGCGCCGGGCGCCATCCTCCGCCCGTTTCCTTTCCCAAGGCATTCCCCCTCCATGGCCAAGATCCTTATCAGCGGCGGCCAGCCGCTCAACGGTGAGGTGAGCATTTCCGGCGCCAAGAACGCCGTCCTGCCCATCCTCGCTTCCTGCCTGCTCGCCGACGAACCGGTCAGCATCGGCAACGTGCCGCACCTGCACGACGTCACCACCTTCATCGAGCTGCTCGGCCGCATGGGCGTGCGCGTGGTCCTCGACGACCGCATGAAGATGCACATCGATCCGCGCCCGGAGAATTCCTGCGTCGCCCCGTACGAACTCGTCCGCACCATGCGTGCGTCGATCCTCGTGCTCGGCCCGCTGGTCGCGCGGCACGGCAAGGCCGAGGTCTCGCTGCCGGGTGGCTGCGCCATCGGCTCGCGTCCGGTCGACCAGCACATCCGCGGCTTGCAGGCGCTCGGCGCCGAGGTCACCGTGGAGAACGGCTACATCAAGGCGCGGGCCGGCCGCCTGAAGGGCGCGCGCATCGTCATGGACATGGTCACCGTCACCGGTACCGAGAACATCCTGATGGCCGCGACGCTCGCGGAAGGCACCACGGTCATCGAGAACGCGGCGCAGGAGCCCGAGGTCGTCGACCTGGCGCACTGCCTGATCGCGATGGGCGCGAAGATCGACGGCATCGGTACCTCCACGCTCATCGTGGAAGGCGTCGAGCGCCTTCACGGCGCCCACTACGAGGTCCTGCCCGACCGCATCGAGACCGGCACCTTCCTGGTCGGCGCCGCGATGACCGGCGGCAAGGTCCGTGCACGTGGCGCACGTGCCGACACCATGGATGCCGTGCTGCAAAAGCTCGAGGAAGCGGGCGCGCACATCAGCACGGGCAAGGACTGGATCGAACTCGACATGCAGGGGCGCCGGCCGAAGGCCGTGAACCTGGTGACCGCGCCTTACCCGGCGTTTCCCACCGACATGCAGGCGCAGTTCACCGCGCTCAACTGCGTGGCCGAAGGCGTGGGCGTGATCACCGAGACGGTGTTCGAGAACCGCTTCATGCATGCGCTGGAACTGCAGCGCCTGGGCGCGGATATCCGCCTCGAAGGCAACACCGCGATCATCACCGGCGTGCCGAAGATGAGCGGCGCGCCGATCATGGCCACCGACCTGCGCGCCTCGGCGTGCCTGGTGCTGGCCGGCCTCGTCGCCGAGGGCGACACCACGGTCGATCGCGTGTACCACATCGATCGCGGCTACGAGAACATCGAGGAAAAGCTCGGCGTGCTGGGCGCGAAGATTCGTCGCCTGCCGAGCTGACCCTGTCGGCGATCAGCGGCCCTCGAACTTCACCAGTTCCATGGTGAGGTCGCCGCCGTCCTTCTGCGCCAGCTTCACCGGAACCGGGAATTTGGCGGGCACGTACCACGCGTTGAAACCGCGGTCCGCATCGGTGCGATCCACGCGGACGGCGTCGAACGAGCCGGCGGGCACGGTGACCTTTTCCTTGCCCGACACCTTGAACTGCTGGTTCTCCACCGCCTGCTTCACCGCCACCGGCAGCGCTACCTGTTGCTGGCCCGAACGTAGCGCGAGCCCGAGCGCGAGCGGCAAGGTATTGCGTTCGACCATGCCCGGCACGGCGGCATAGCTGAAGCTCTTCTTGTTGTCCTGCACCTGCACGGTACCGCCCTGCACGGTGAGGTCGCGGGTCTTCGACTTCACCGCGGCGTCCAGTTGGTAGTGGTAGCTCACCGCCTGGGGCACCTGTCCGGCCCACGTGAAGCGCGAGGTCTCCGCCACATTGGCACCGAGCATGGCGGCGAGGCCCGAGGTGCCCTTGGTCTGGTTCGAATACTCGAACTGCCCGTTGCCCGCCGGTTTCAGCGTGACGGTGGCTTCGCCCAGCGGGCCGCCATCCTTGAGCACCTGATACGTAGCGGTGAACGACTGCGGCACGTCGGCGGCGAAAGCGGCGGCGGGCAGGGCGAAGGCCAGCGCGAGGCCGGCGCGGAGAAGGGTCTTGGTCGTCATGCCACCGAGTTTAGCCGGGGCGGCTGAATGCGGGGCGACAGCCTGGCGGTCGGAGGGAGCTCCCGGCGATCAAGGGGAGCCCGATTTTTACTGTGGGAGCCGATTCATCGGCGATCCCGCGGCGGCGGGCCAGGCTGGAGCAAGCACCCATCGCCGATGAATCGGCTCCCACATGGGCCTTGCCAACATGGGTCCTACCTCTGGTCTTACCCCTGGCGGGGTGTCAGAGGTCCGTCAGGGCCAGGGGCTGGGTCAGGGGCGCGCCGTCGAACACGGGGCCGCGGTCCCAGCGCAGGCGGCCGGAGGCGATCGCGCCGACCACGGCGGGTAGCAGAAGGTGTTCCTCGACCAGCAGGCGTTCGGCGAGATCGGTCTCGCTATCGCCCGGATGCACCGGAATGCGCGCCTGGGCGACCACCGGACCACCGTCCAGCTCGGCGGTGACGAAGTGCACGCTGGCGCCGTGCTCCACGTCGCCCGCCTCGAGGCAGCGGCGATGCGTGTGCAGGCCGCGATATTTGGGCAGCAGGGAAGGATGGACGTTGATCGCCCGGCCTTCCCAGGCGTCCACGACCGCGGCATCGACGATCCGCATGTAACCGGCGAGAACGAGCAATTCGGCCCCGCTGTCGGCCACGCGGCCGAACAGGGCGGCGTCGAAGTCCGCGCGGCTGGCATAGTCCTTGGGATTCAGCGCGACCGAGGGGATGCCCGCCGCCGCGGCGACACGCAACGCGCCGGCTTGCGCCTTGTCGCTGCCCACGAGGGTGAACTCCACCGGCAACCGGCCGGCGTCACGGGCGGCGATGAGCGCGGCAAGGTTGCTGCCGCGTCCGGAGGCGAGCGCGGCGATGCGCAGACGGCGTTCCACGCGAGGTGTCAGGCGATGTGGACGCGCTCGTCGCCCGAAGCGGCGACGACCGAACCGATGACCCAGGTGTCCAGGCCGTGACCGGCAAGCAATGCCTTCGCCGCCGCCACCTGGTCCTGCGCGAGCAGCACCGTGAAGCCGATGCCGCAGTTGAACGTGCGCCACATTTCCTCGGACGCCACGTTGCCCTCGCGCTGCAGCCACTGGAACACCGGCGGCAGTTCCCAGGAGGAAGCGTCGATCGACAGGCCGAGGCCGTCGGGCACCACGCGGATGATGTTTTCCTTGAGCCCACCACCGGTGACGTGGGCCATGCCGTGCACGTCCACCTTGGCGATCAACTCGAGCATGGGCTTCACGTAGATCGTGGTCGGCGCCATGAGCGCATCGACCAGTTTCACGCCACCGACCTCGGCGTCCAGCGGCGAACCGGCGCGCTCGAGGATCCGGCGGATCAGCGAGTAGCCGTTCGAATGCGGACCGGACGAGGCCACGCCGAGGACGACGTCGCCCGCGACGATGGACGAACCGTCGTTCATCGCGGACTTTTCCACGGCGCCGACGGTGAAACCCGCGAGGTCGTACTCGCCGGGCGGATACATGTCCGGCATTTCGGCCGTTTCACCGCCGATCAAGGCGCATCCCGCCAGTTCGCAACCACGGGCGATGCCGCTGATGACCGAGGCGGCCGTGTCGACGTCGAGCTTGCCGGTGGCGAAGTAGTCGAGGAAGAAAAGCGGTTCGGCCCCTTGCACGAGCACGTCGTTGACGCACATGCCGACGAGGTCGATGCCGATGGTGTCGTGGCGGCCGAGTTGCTGGGCGAGCTTGAGCTTGGTGCCTACGCCGTCCGTGCCCGAGACCAGCACCGGTTCCTTGTAGCGGCCGGACAGGTCGAACAGCCCGCCGAAGCCACCGAGTCCGCCCATCACCTCGGGCCGGAAGGTCCGCTTGACCATCGGCTTGATGCGCTCGACGAGGGCGTTGCCGGCATCGATGTCGACGCCCGCGTCGCGGTAGGTGAGGGAGCCCTGGTCGGAGGACATAAGCGGTTCCGGCACGTATTGGAAACCGCGCATGATAGCAGCAAGCGGTGGTGCGGCCGGCTCCTGCACATGGCCTGGATGGACGCCATGCCAAGGTTTGGGCAGACTTCCCGCCTTCACAAAGGGATGCCACGACCATGCGCCCAGCCCGTTTCCTCGCTTTATGGATGCTCATCGTGGTGGCCTGCGCCGGCTCCGCCTTGGCGCAGACATCGATCTACACGGTGACGGTGCCGGTGGCCGATACCAGCGCCGCCGTACGCGACCAGGCCTTCGCCACGGGGCTCACCCAGGTGCTCGCCCGGGCTTCCAACGGGGCCGATCCCCGGGGGAAACCCGGCTATGCGGAGGCCATGAAGCAGCCTGGTGGGCTCGTCCAGCAGTATCAGTACGCACGCACCGGCGGTGCCAATGGGGCCCCGTTGAGTCTCGATATCGTCTTCGATCCCGGCGCGATCCGCCGGGTGCTGGCGGTAGGCGACGCGTCGGTCGCGGCGCCGAAGCCGCCCGTCCTGGTGATCGCCCGCGATGCGAGCGGCAAGCTTCTCGGCCAGCAGGACCTGGTGCCGTTGGCGCAGATGGCCGATACCCGTGGTTACCAGATCGTCGTGCCCAAGGCCGACTCGCTCCCCGATCCGGCGGCCATCGCCCAGGGCGATCCCGGTGCCGTGGCGACCGTCGCCCGCCGGTACAACAC
The DNA here is from genome assembly GCF_041360655.1 of Luteibacter sp. RCC_6_2. Lineage (NCBI taxonomy): Bacteria > Pseudomonadati > Pseudomonadota > Gammaproteobacteria > Lysobacterales > Rhodanobacteraceae > Luteibacter > Luteibacter sp. RCC_6_2. The sequence goes on from NZ_JBFUPQ010000016.1 coordinate 23,891, forward strand.
CGCCATGGTCCTGGTCGGCAAGATCGGTGATGACCAGGCCGACTGGACCCTCGTTTCCGCCGGCCGCACCGGCACCTGGAAAGACAGTGGCGAGGCCCGCGCCGCGCTGCTCGCCAATGGCGCGAATGCCATGGCCGACAAGCTCGACCGGCAGTTCGCGGCCACCCAGGGTGGCAGTTCCAGCGGCAAGGTCTGGGTGACCGGCCTGCGTTCGGCGGCCGATTACGCCGGTTTGCTGGCGACCTTCCAGAACGATCCTTCGGTCAAGTCGGTGGCACCCGTCGGTGCCACGGCCGACGGCGTGCTGCTCAATGTGAACGCCAGCGCGCCGTTGGCACGCCTGGTGGCGGCCTACGCGGCCGGTGGCCACATACTGGCGGCCGATGCACACGATGGCGCCGACCTCGCCGTGCGCTGGGTCCCGTGACCCCCTACGACGAATCAGGATTCGCATGAACCACGACACCTCGCGCCGCTGGCAACTGCTTGCGATCACCGCCGTCATCATCTTCGTGATCTGGTTGCTGGCACCGGTGCTGATGCCGTTCGCCATCGCGGCCATGCTCGCCTACCTCGGCGACCCGCTCGCCGATCGCCTGCAGCGGCTGGGCATGGGCCGCACCTGGGCGGTGAGCATCGTGTTCACCGTGATCTCGCTGGTCTTCGTCGGCGTGGTGCTCCTGCTCATCCCGCTGATCCAGCACCAGTTCGAGAACCTCGCCGAGAACCTCCCGCACTACGTGGACTGGGTGCGCGGCACGGCCCTGCCGTGGATCCAGACACGCCTGCGGCTGGACCCGAACGTGTTCGATACCGACAGCCTGCTGGCGACGATCCGCGAGCATATCGGCTCGGTGGGGAGCATCGCCGCCAAGGCGGTCGCCAAGGTCACCCAGTCGGGCATGGGCGTGGTCACCTGGATCACCAACGCCGTGCTGATTCCCGTCGTGGCGTTCTACCTCCTGCGCGACTGGGACACGATGATCGCGCACATCCAGCGCCTGCTGCCGCGCTCGATCGAGCCGACCGTCGTCCACCTGTCGCGCGAATCGGACCAGGTGCTCGGTGCCTTCGTCCGCGGCCAGCTGCTGGTGATGCTGGCGCTGGGCGTGTTCTACGGACTGGGCCTCACCCTGGTGGGTATCTCCATCGGTCCACTGATCGGCATGGTCGCGGGCCTGCTCAGCTTCGTTCCCTACCTGGGGTTCATGATCGGCTTCGTCGCGGCGCTGATCGCGGCGCTGGTGCAATACGGCGACTGGACGCACGTGATCCTCGTCGGAGTGGTGTTCACCATCGGCCAGTTGCTCGAAGGCTACGTACTCGTGCCACGCCTGGTTGGCGGCAAGATCGGCCTGCATCCGGTGGCGGTGATCTTCGCCGTGCTGGCGGGTGGCCACCTCTTCGGGTTCCTCGGTGTGCTGCTGGCGCTGCCCGCCGCCTCCGTGGTGGTGGTGCTGATGCGCTATGTCTTCGCGCGTTACCGTGAGAGCGACCTCTACATGGAACCCGCCGCGGACGCGTCCACCGAACAGGTGGAAGTCGATGTGGATGTCGATGTCACCGTGAATACGCGGCATGACCAGCCTCCGTTGCCCGGCGACGGCCATCCATGACGGCCCAGCTTCCCCTCGCATTGCGCTGGCCGCGACGCCAGCGCTTCGAGCACTTCCATCCTGGCGATAACGCGGTGGCCGTGGAAGCCGTTCGCGCCGCGGCGGTGGACCGCTCCGCGCCATGGGTGTTCCTGGCCGGCCCCTTGGGCAGTGGCCGTACCCACCTCTTGATCGCCGCATGCCAGGCGGCGATCGACGCTGGCCGCACGGCCCAGTACCTGCCGCTGGCCGGTTTGCGGGGATCGCGCGCGGTGGCGATTCGCGGCATGGCGGGCAGCGATGTGCTGGCGATCGACGACATCGATTCCATCGCCGGCGAGGACGATGCGGAGCATGCGTTGTTCGACACGTTCAACCGGTATCGTGCGGACGGATGCACCCTGCTGTTCTCGGCGGCGGGTGCGCCGGTATCGCTGGATATCGCCTTGCCCGACCTGCGTTCGAGGCTGGGTTCGTTGACCCAGGCGGTGCTGAAACCGCTGGCCGACGCGGAACGCCGCGGCGTGCTGCGCGAGCAAGCCGCGGCGCGTGGCATCGAGCTGGACGACGTGGTGCTGGACTGGCTTTTCGCGCATCACGCGCGAGACCTGGGTACCTTGCTGGACCTGCTCGATACACTGGACCGCGCGTCACTCGCCGCGCAGCGGCGAGTGACGGTGCCTTTCCTGCGCAACCTGCTCAAGGACGACTGAGTTCAGCCCGCACGCCGGGTGGGCACGGTGTCGATCAGCGTCTTGCGCTCCGGATCGTTGTCGCGCACGCCGTATACCCGAAGCACCGCCTCGTCGGTATCGTGTTCCACCACCAGGTACGTACGCTGCGAAGCGGAGCCGCTGAGATAGACCGGCACGCTGCCGATGTTCCTGTAATACCCGAAGTTACGGTGCAAGTGGCCGGCAAAGATGGCCGCCACGTCGACGCCTGACACGGTGCGGGCGAAGTCGCCGTTGAACGCATCGGGGTTGTGCATGTGGACGATGGCGAAGTCATAGGCACGATCCGAGGGCGTGCCGAAGGGCGGCACGCTCAGGTGTTCGCCAAGCAGGTTGTACAGCCATGGCACCGAGGATTCGATGTCGTACCGTGCAGGGACGATGCCTTCGGTCGTGTCGAACGAAACCGCGTAGGTCGGGCGGTTGTTGAGTTGCATGTGCAGCACGCGGTCGAGTCCCGGCGTGCGCACGGCGTAGGCGAGGCTGCCCACGTAGCGGGTGCTGAACGCGCCCGGCTGGACCGCGAAGTCGAACGAGACGACGCCCCGCTTCTTCGTCACATGGCGAACGAGGTCGGTGATGCTGTCCCGCGCGCAGCCGTTGTTGTAGCAGCCTTCGCCCTGGTCGTTGCGTATGTTGTTCTCGTAATCGTGGTTGCCGAGGCCGAGGTGGACGTTGTCGCCGAGGATCTTCAGCAAGCGCTCCATCGTGGCGCGCTGCGCCCCGTGGCCATAGGCGGTGAGATCGCCATTGACGAACACGGGGATGTCCTGGCCCGGGCGGGCCGCGCGGTAAGCGACGATGCTGCGGTATTGCTCTTCGATCAATGCCTGGGATTCCGCGTCGCGTTCGGCATCGTCCTGGGGTATGCGGGCGTCCGTCTTCGCCGTCCAGGGATATTGGGGATCGGACGTGACGATCATCGTGCGTACCTCGGCCATGGCCGTCGGGGCGAGACAGGTCGAAGCGAGGGCGAGCGAAAGCACGGCCGACAGGCGGCCGAGGTTTTGAGTGGGGGATGGCACGGGTTTTTCCTTGATCCGTCGTAGGGGAAGCGAACATCCGGTTCGCCAGCGACAGATTAGGAGGCGGTGCCCACGTGAGTATGTAGGCGCGGGGAAGGGGCCAGCGCGAGGGTTTATCCCGTGGCGCCGGCCTTCCGACTACACGCCTTCTGACTACACGCCGAGGAGACGGGGCGTGGCGTTGGCGCCGATGACCTCGGTCATGGCGGCGGCCACCTTGTGATTGGCGGCGATGATGTTGCCGCTCTCCGGCAGGCCTTCGCGGCCGGCGAAATCGCCATAGACGCCGCCGGCCTCGCGCACGAGCAGGGCGCCCGCGGCGATATCCCACACGTTGAGCCCGGGCTCGAAGAAACCGTCGACGCGGCCGGCGGCCACGTAGGCCAGATCGAGCGCGGCCGAGCCCATGCGGCGGATGTCCTCGGCGTCCTTGAGCAGGGCGGCCGTCATGGACAGCTGCGCGTCGAGGTGGTTGCGCGCCCGGTAGGGGTAGCCCGTGGCGATCAGCGCCCCGGCGAGGCCTTCGCGCTTGCCGACGCGGATGCGACGGTCGTTGAGGTAGGCACCATCGCCCTTGCTCGCCGTGAACAGTTCATCGCGCAACGGGTCGAAGACCACGCCATAGACGGGTTCACCCTTCTCGACCAGGGCGATCGAGACGCAGAAGTGGGGGATGCCGCGCAGGTAGTTGTGCGTGCCGTCGAGCGGATCGATGACCCAGGTCAGCGGCCCCTTGCCGATCTGCCCGGACTCTTCACCCAGGATGGCATGGGTGGGATAGGCACGGCGAAGTTCCTTGACGATCTCGGCTTCGGCGAGGCGGTCGACCTCGGAGGCGAAGTCCATACGCTGCTTTTCGACGACCGCAAGGCCTTCGATGCGATTCATATAGCGCAGGATGATGTTTCCTGCGGAGCGCGCGGCGCGCGCCGCGACATTGACGGCGGGTCTGGGCATGGGATCGGCTTGGTAAAAGAACATGGGAGGCGGTCGAAGCCGCATCGGCCGCAGAGTTTACCACCCTGTCGCGCCTCGCCCAAGTCATTGCCGTTGTAGACTTTCCGGTCCTCCCGCCAATCGTCCGCCACCCATGGCCCTTTCCGATCTCCATGACCGCCTTCGTTTCGTCCTCGTCCGCACCTCCCACTCGGGGAATATCGGCTCGGCCGCGCGCGCGATCCGCACGATGGGGTTCGACCGGCTGACCCTGGTGGCGCCGCACCGCTTCCCGGACCCCGAGGCGACGGCGTTGGCGGCCGGTGCGGACGACGTCCTGGACCATGCGGCGATCCACGACGACCTGGTCGGCGGCCTCGCGGGTGCCACCTTCGCCCTCGGCCTGTCCGCCCGCCGCCGCGGCGTGAACCTGCCGGAACTGGACCCGCGCGAAGGAGCGGCCCAGGCGATCGCCGCCGCCCGCCGGGGCGAGCAGGTGGCGCTGGTATTCGGCAACGAGCGAACGGGACTCGAAAACGACGAACTGGCGCGTTGCCATGCCATGGTGCGGATTCCGAGCGTCGACGATTTCAGTTCGTTGAACCTGTCGCAGGCGGTGCAGGTGGTGGCCTATGAACTGCGTACGGCGCTGTTGGCGGAGGAACCGGGGGTGCCGGTCGTGGCCGAAGTCGATCCCGACGAGGCGCCGGCGGATGCCGAGCAGATGGAGCGGTTCTTCACCCACCTGGGCCAGGCGCTCGACGACATCGAGTTCCACAAGGGCCGCTCGCCGACGACGATCATGCTGAAGCTGCGCAAGCTCTTCCTGCGTGCCCGCCCCGAGCCGCGCGAGCTGCGCATCCTGCACGGCATCCTCGCCGATGCCCAGCGCATGGCCCAGATCGCGCACAAGGGCGATTGATTGCGTTTTTGCCGTTGCGGCGCAACACTTCGGGGGATTTGCCGGTTTGGCCGGCCAACGCTTTCCCCACCAGCCCAAAGAGTCCCGTGAGCGAAAACGCAAACGCGCCGTTGCCCCTCAACGCGCCCTGGATCGTCATGAAGTTCGGCGGCACCTCCGTGGCCACCGCCGCGCGCTGGCGCAATATCCTTGAACTGGCCGCCAGCCGCCGCGCCGAAGGCGCGCGCGTGCTGATCGTGGTCTCGGCCCTGTCCGGCATCACCGACGGCCTGAAACAGCTTTGCACGCACACGGAACCCAAACGCCGCTCGGATGCGGCCGCCGCACTGGCCGATCGCCACCATGCCCTGCTTGCCGAGATGTCGCTGGCGATGCCGCAAACGCTCGGTGCCCGGCTTGCCGACCTGGCGCTGCTCGCCGAGGCCGGTGCCGCGGATCTTGGCGAACTGGCCTGGCAGGCGCGAGTGCAGGCGCATGGCGAGCTGATGTCCAGCGCGCTCGGCGCGGCCTTCCTCTCCGCCAACGGGTTGGCGACCACCTGGGTCGACGCCCGCGAGTGCCTGCGTTCGGTGGTGTTGCCCAACCAGAACGAACGCACGCGCCTGCTTTCGGCCATGGTGGAGCCGCACCACGATGCGGCGATTGCCGCGGCGCTGGCGGAACGCGGTGACGTGTTCATCACGCAGGGCTTCATCGCGCAGGACGAAAGCGGACGCACGGTCCTGCTCGGACGCGGCGGTTCGGATACGTCGGCCGCCTATTTCGGTGCGCTGCTGGCGGCGTCGCGCGTGGAAATATGGACCGACGTGGCCGGCATGTTCAGCGCGAACCCGCGCCAGGTCGCCGGCGCGCGCCTGTTGCAGCGGCTCGACTACGAAGAGGCGCAGGAAATCGCCTCCACCGGCGCCAAGGTCCTGCACCCGCGCTGCCTGTCCCCACTGCGCGAACCGCGCGTCCCGCTGCTGATCAAGGATACCAACCGGCCCGAGCTGGAAGGCACCTCGATCGGCCCCGAAGTGCGCGAGCACGCGCCGAGCATCAAGGCGATCAGCGCGCGCAAGGGCATCACCCTGGTGTCGATGGAATCGGTCGGCATGTGGCAGCAGGTCGGCTTCCTCGCCGACGTGTTCGACGCTTTCAAGCGCCATGGCCTGTCGGTGGACCTGATCGGCTCGGCGGAAACCAACGTCACGGTATCGCTCGACCCGACCGAAAACCTGCTCGATTCCGATGCGATCGCCGCGCTGGCGGCGGATCTGGCCCGCGTCTGCCGGGTGAAGGTGATCGCGCCGTGCGCGGCCATCACCCTCGTCGGCCGCGGGATGCGTTCGATGCTGCACAAGCTGTCGGGCGTACTGGCCGAGTTCGGCCAGTTACGCGTGCACCTGATCTCGCAGTCGTCGAACAACCTCAACCTGACCTTCGTCGTCGACGAGGATGTGGTGGATGACATGCTGCCTCGCCTGCACGAACTGCTGATCGGCGCCGGTGCGCTGCGTACGGACGACAGCGTCGTCTTCGGTCCCTCCTGGCAGGCGCTCTACGGTGCCGGTGAACAGGTATTGCCGAGCGCCGCATGGTGGCAGGGCGAACGGCCCGCCTTGATGCGGCTGGCCCAGGAACGCACCCCCCGCTACGTCTACCACTTGCCGACGGTGCGCGCGCAGGCACGCCGCGTGAAGTCGTTGAAGGCCGTCGATCGCGCGCACTACGCGGTGAAGGCGAACACTCATCCGGGCATTCTCAAGGTGCTGGCGGAGGAAGGCTTCGCCTTCGAATGCGTTTCGCCGGGTGAACTGGCGGCGGTTTCGGCCGCGGTACCGGACGACGTGCCACTGTTGTTCACCCCGAACTTCGCGGCCCGCCGCGATTTCGAGGCCGCCTTGCAGACACGGGCGACGATCACCATCGACGCGCTGCATCCGATCGAGCATTGGGGCGATATGTTCGCCGGGCGCGACATCATGCTGCGCGTCGACCTGGGTCGCGGCCTGGGCCACCACGAGAAGGTGAAGACCGGCGGTACCGGCAGCAAGTTCGGCGTGCCGATCGAGCACCTGGATCGCTTCCTGCGCCTCTCCGACGCGGCGGGTGCGCGGGTGATCGGCCTGCATGCGCACCTGGGCTCCGGCATCCTCGACGCGGCGCACTGGGGCGAGGTCTATTCGCAGCTCGCCGCGCTGGCCGAACGCATCGGCACGATCTCGGTGCTCAACATCGGCGGTGGCCTCGGCGTGCCGTCGCATCCTGGCGAGACGGCACTGGACATGGCCGCGCTCGACCGAGTGCTCACCTCGGTGCACCAGGCGTACCCGCAATTCCAGTTGTGGATGGAGCCGGGCCGTTACCTGGTGGCCGATGCCGGTGTCTTGCTGGCGAAGGTCACGCAGGAGAAGGAGAAGGGCGCGAACGTGCGCTACCTCGGCCTCGATACCGGCATGAACAGCCTGATCCGCCCGGCGCTTTACGATGCCTGGCACGAGATCGCCAACCTTTCCCGGTTCGGCGAGCCCGCGACCACGATGTACCAGGTGGTGGGTCCGATCTGCGAGTCGGGCGACATCCTCGGTTCCGATCGCCGCCTGCCCGAGTCGAAGGAAAACGACGTGATCCTCATCGCCCAGGGTGGCGCATACGGCGCCGCGATGTCCTCCCGTTACAACCTTCGCGACGAAGCCGACGAGGTCTTGCTGCCGTGACCGCCACGCTTACCGATCCGCGCGCGAGCGAGCGTTTTCGTTTCGTCCGGCATGCGTTCGTCGATGGCGTGGCCGAACTGGTCTACGCCTTCGACGGCGGTCCGGAGCTGATCGAACGCGTGACCTTTCCCGGTGCCCCCGCGGTGCCGGCGGGTAGCGAGGCGGCGTTCGCCGCGGCCCTGCGCCTGCTTCACCTGGTCGCCGGCGTCAGCTACTACAAGGCGGGCATTCCTCCTGCGATCGTCGTCGAGGGCGAGGCGCTCGACGAGGACGGCGCAGCGATGCTCGATGCGTTGTACCTGCACGGCCTGGCCGAGTTCGCCTATCGCAACCGCCTGGACCTGCGCGGGCGTATCGCGTTTCCCTTCGAGCGCAAGGGTCGCGTGGCCGCCCCGGCTATCGGTCTTCCGAAGCGTTCGTTGCTTCCGATAGGTGGCGGCAAGGATTCGGTGGTGGCGGTCGAAGCGGTCAAGTCCGTCGGTGCCGAAGCCGCCGCTGTATGGGTGGGTAACTCGCCGCTGATCGCGGAGTGCGCGGCGCGCACGGGTCTTCCCACGTTGAATATCTCGCGCGAACTCGCGCCCGGCCTTTTCGAGTTGAACCGCCTTGGCGCGTGGAACGGGCATATCCCCGTCACCGCGATCAACTCGGTGATCCTCGTGGTGGCGGCGATCCTCTATGGGTACGACTCCATCGTCTTCGCCAACGAACGTTCCGCCTCGGTGGCCACGCTGGAATACGAAGGCCAGGAAGTGAACCACCAGTGGAGCAAGGGCTTCGGCTTCGAGAAGACCTTGCACGACTACCTGCACACGCACGTGGCCGCCGATCTCGATTACTGCTCGCTGCTGCGTCCGTGGTCGGAGCTGGCCGTGACCAGCGCGTTCGCCCGGCTGGGTGGCGAGTACTTCAACGTCTTCTCCAGCTGCAACCGCAATTTCCGCATCCTCGGGCCGAAACCCGCCGATCGCTGGTGCGGGCAGTGTCCGAAGTGCCATTTCGTTTTCCTGGCGTTGGCGCCCTTCATGGCCAAGCCGCGGTTGCTGTCGATCTTCGGTCGCAACCTGCTCGATGACGAAGAGCTGGCAGGCGCGTTCGATGCGCTGTTGGAATACAAGGACCACAAGCCGTTCGAGTGCGTCGGCGAGGGTGCCGAGGCACGCGCCGCCATGGCCGCGCTGGCCGAACGGCCGGAATGGCGCGAGGACGCGCTGGTCGCGCGCTTCCGCAGCGAAATCCTTCCCCAGCTCGATCGTTCCGAGCTGGCACTCGAACCCTGGCTCAAATCCGGTGCGTCGCATCTGGTGCCGCAGCGCCTGCTCGGAGCGCTGGATGCGCTGGGCTGAACTCGAAGGCCGGCGGATAGCCGTCTGGGGGTTCGGCCGGGAAGGTCGCGCGGCGCTGAATGCGCTGGCGCGGCGCCTGCCGGGCCAGGCGATCGAACTCTATTGCGCGGCTGACGAGGTGGACGCGGCAAAAGCCGCCTTTCCTTCGGTGCGTGTGCACGGTGCCGCACCCGATGCCGATGCGCTGGCCGCGTTCGATGTCGTCGTCAAGTCTCCCGGCATTTCCGCCTACAAGCCGGAATTGCTGGACGCCAAGGCACGCGGCACGCGCTTCACCTCGGGTACGGCGTTGTGGTTCGCGGCGCATGGCGACGCGCGTACGATCGCCGTCACCGGCACCAAGGGCAAAAGCACGACGTCCGCCTTGCTCGCCCACCTGGCGCGTTCGCTGGGCGTACGTACCGCGCTGGCGGGAAACATCGGCTTGCCCTTGCTGGAACTCGACGAAGCCCGTGCCGATCTGTGGGTGATCGAACTGTCGAGTTTCCAGACCGGCGAGGCGACGGGCGTGTCCCTCGGCGTCGTCACCAGCCTGTACGAGGAACATCTCGACTGGCACGGCTCGCGCGAGCGCTATGTCGACGACAAGCTCAAGTTGCTCGCGGCATCCGAACGGGTGCTCGTGAACGCGGCACAGCCCGCCTTGCTGTCGCGTGCCGCCGATCATCCCGGATTGAACACGTTCGGCGATCTCACCGGGTGGCACGTGGCCGACGGCTGGATTCGGCGTGACGGCGAAGACGTCATTCGTGCCGAGCGGGTGTCCGCTCCCGGGCTGCACAACGCGGTGAACGCCTGCGCGGCGCTGGCCGCGCTGGAGATCCTGGGTTACGACGCACGTGCGGCCGCGCCCGCGCTGTCGACCTTCGTGCCCTTGCCGCACCGGTTGCAACCGCTCGGCGAGCGCGACGGGCTCGCCTGGATCAACGACTCCATCAGCACGACGCCGCTGGCGAGCCTGGCCGCGCTGGAAAGCGTGGGGGCGAAACGCACGGCGCTGATCGTCGGTGGCCACGACCGTGGCCTCGACTGGACGCCGTTCGTCGAGGCGATGCACGGGCACGAGCCGGAAGCGATCATTTGCCAGGGCGGCAACGGTCCGCGTATCGCGGATGCGCTGGAGGCGGCCGGTATCGCGAACGTCTACCGCGCCACGGATCTTGGCGCCGCCGTGGCCGCCGCGCGTGTCGCCCTCGGTGGGGAAGGCTGCGTAGTGCTGTCGCCGGGCGCGCCGAGCTTCGATCAGTTTCGCGACTACACCGAGCGTGGCAAGTTCTTCGCGGCGTTGGCGGGTTTCGAACCGCGCGTGGCGAGCATCCAGGGCCTCGGCATCGGCTAGCCAATCGCCGACAAGTCGGCTCCCACAAGAGCAAGCTCATTCCAGACAAAGGTCGGGGCCGCCCTGGTGGGAGCCGACCCTGTCGGCGATTGTTGCTCTTGTGGGAGCCGACTTGTCGGCGATTGGCGCGCGAAAACCTACTCGTCCGTCGCAGCCAGCAACGTCCCCACCACCGCCGCCAACGCCGCATACAACTCCGGCGGTATATCGTCGCGCAGGCGCACCGCCGCGAGCAGCGTGGCGATCTGCGGGTCGAGTTGCGGCGCCAGCCCCAGCGCCTGCGCACGCTCCAGCATCGCCTTCACGGCGTCCGCGTCCACACGCTGGTTCGTCCCGCTGCTGGTCGGCGATGCGAGGCGTAGCGTGACGCTACGGCGAGGCGAGGGCAGCGACTGTGTCACGCGCGCGCTTCCAGCAGCACCGCGCTATAGGCGCTGGTCGATGCGGGCAGGCCGTGCATGCAGGCGAAATGGTCGAGCACGAGTCCACTTTTCTCGAGCAGCCGGCGCAACGACATGAATTCGTTTTCGAGGCGGCTGACGGTCTCCGCGTGCTGGGCCCACAGGCGTACCGACACACGTGGTGTGCGTAGCTGTATCTCACCCTGTACCGCACCGAGCGACGGAGGATCGATGGCGAAGCCGACCGTCCATGGACCCTCTTGCTCGCCGGGAGCAGGCTCGCCTTCCTCGATACGCAACTGAAGTACGTCGTAGCCACGGACGCCCGCGACGGGGATCTCGATCATCCACAGGCCAGCATGTGGCTGCGACTCGAGTTGGGCGATTTCGACGCGCGACAGTGCGGCACGCGTGTCGCTGCGCAGCTGGTTGACCAGCCCGTCGACATCGTCCTCGGTCACCGCCAGTTCTGCGGCTCGCGGTTGGGCCACCAACGAGCGCTGCGCCAGCGGCGGGGGCGTATCGCTGAGCGGTCGTGACAGTGTCGAAACTCCCGGCCGGCCGGCCGGAATCTCGGCCAGCGTGCGGCGCAGGGCAAGCAGGGCCGCCTTGAAATCATCGGCCGCCGGGGTCTCCCGTTTGGGTTCGGCGAGATGGGCTTCGAGGAAGGTTCCGCTCTTGGCGATCGCTTCCTTCATGCCCAGCGGCGAACTGACCTCGGCGGGCTTGTTTATCGTGGCTTCGAGCGTGGCGAGGGCGGCCCGCAACGGCGCCGGCAACGCCCGGGCGATCGGCCGGCGCGCGAGGGCGGCAAGTACGCCAAGAAGGGGCGCGTACCCATTCTGGAGGGGCAGGCGCTCACGCAGGCCTTGCATGGCCACCCGCTCGTCGGCGTTGCCGAGCACCACCTCGAGCTGGGGCTGTGCGCCCTGGGTAAGGACCCGCACCTGGAATTGCTGGGGCAGTTGCGTGCCGGCCGTATCGGCCTCCACCGTCAACCCGCCGATCTCCAGGAGTAGTTTGCCGACATCGTTCTGGCCCATCACCCGAGCCGACAGCAGGGCGCCGACTCGCCAGCTGTCCGCGGCGGCGGTCGTACCCGAGGCCGCGCCGGCCCATAGCTGGGCGGCGAGGCTGGTTGGCTGGATGATCAAGGGATGTCCTCCCGGCGTCCGGCGTCCCGAATGGGCACGCTCCTGTAAGTCAGGACATCGGCGGAAACTTACGAAACTTTAGGCAGGGGTGGCTGGGAACGAGGTGCTTTCCCGGCAAGGTTGGTGGCCCGCAAGGTAGAATGGCGGGATGACCCAGCTTCCCTTCGAACTCCTCGCCACCGATGGCGCGGCGCGGCGCGGCCGTCTCTGCTTTGGCCGCGGCACCGTCGAAACGCCCGCCTTCATGCCGGTGGGCACCTATGGCTCGGTGAAGGCCATGACCCCGCGCGATGTCCTCGACATCGGCGCGGAGATCATCCTCGGCAACACGTTCCACTTATTCCTGCGCCCGGGACTGGAAATCGTCGGGGAGTTCGGCGGCCTGCACAAATTCATTGGCTGGAACAAGCCCATCCTGACCGATTCCGGCGGGTTTCAGGTCTTTTCCCTGGCACATAAGCGCAAGATCACCGAAGAAGGCGTTACGTTCGCCTCTCCCGTGGATGGCTCGAAGGTCTTTCTCTCGCCCGAGGAGTCGATGCGTATCCAGAAGGTGCTGGATTCCGACATCGCCATGATCTTCGACGAGTGCACCCCCTATCCGGCCACGGAAAAGGTCGCCTCCGACTCCATGGAACTGAGTCTGCGCTGGGCCGAGCGGTCACGGCGGGCGTTCGACGACCTCAAGAACCCCAATGCCCTGTTTGGGATCGTCCAGGGCAGCACCTTTGAGAATCTTCGCCAACGCTCGGCCGAACGCCTGGTCGAGATCGGCTTCGACGGCTATGCGGTCGGCGGTCTCGCCGTCGGCGAACCCGAGGCCGAGCGCAACCACACGCTGGACTTCACCCTGCCCATGCTGCCGAAGGATCGCCCCCGCTACCTGATGGGCGTGGGCCGGCCGGAAGACATCGTGGAGGCGGTGCGCCGTGGCGTGGACATGTTCGACTGCGTCATGCCCACGCGTAACGCCCGCAATGGCTTCCTGTTCACCGCCGAGGGGACGCTGCGTATCCGCAACGCGAAGTTCGCGATGGACACCCGCGTGATCGAGGAAGGCTGCGACTGCTATGCCTGCGCGGGCGGCTTCTCCCGCGCCTATCTGCGCCATCTGGACCGTTGCAACGAGATTCTCGGCAGCCAGTTGGCCACCATGCACAACCTGCGTCACTATCAACGGCTCATGGCCGGCCTGCGCGCGGCGATCGAGGCGGGCGGGCTGGAGGACTTCGTGGCGGCGTTCTATTCGGCGCGGCGGAAGGCCGAGATCGACGGCTGATCCCCTTGCGGGCGTCCTCCACCGCCCCAAATGCCTTGGCGGGGCCGTGGTGTCCCGTGTCGCCGCCCTTGGGGCGGCGCGGTACATAACCGCCGGGGTGCGTGGCATAATCCACGATCTTTTTCCGTGAACGGCCGCTTTTCCTTGGCTGTTCCATGACTTGCGAGAAATCCGATGAGCCTTCCGACGTTCGCCGCCATTGCACAGGCCACCGCTCCCGCCGCCGGAGCCGCCCCACAGGGCGCCCTGGGCTTTTCGCCGCTGATCATGATGGCGGTGCTGTTCGGCATCTTCTATTTCATGATGATCCGCCCGCAGATGAAGCGGCAGAAGGAGCACCGCGCGCTGCTGGCCGCCCTCGCCAAGGGCGACGAGGTGGTCATGGGTGGCGGTCTGGCCGGCCGCATCGAAGAGGTGGGCGAGTCGTTCGTCCGCGTCGAGATCGCCCCGGGTACCGTCGTCCAGGTGCAGAAGGGCTCGATCACCCAGGTGCTGCCGAAGGGCAGCCTGAAGAAGTCGTAAGGCTTCCCACCGCCATAGCGTCAGCCGCGGCCGGCACGGCCGCTTTCATGGAATGTAAGGCATGAGTGATTTTCCACGCTGGAAGTACGCGCTGGTCGTGATCGTGTTGCTGTTCGGCATCGTGTACGCGTTGCCGAACGTCTTCCCGCCGCAGCCCGCCGTGCAGATCTCGGGCAATCGTGGCTCCGCGGTCGACGCTTCGCTGAAGACAAAGGTCGAGGGCATGCTTGCCGCGGCCAAGGTGCCGCCTTCATCGGTCGAGATTGATGCGAAGGCCACGCGCCTGTTGGCTCGCTTCGGCAATGTCGATGCGCAGGCCAAGGCGTCCGATGTCCTGCGCGCGGGGCTCGGCGACAGCTACACGGTGGCGTTGAACCTCGCCTCGACGGTCCCTTCGTGGCTGCGTGCCATCAATGCGAACTCGATGCCCCTGGGCCTCGACCTGCAGGGCGGCGTGCACTTCCTCATGGAAGTGGACCAGAACGCCGTGATCGATGCGCAGGAAACCCGCTACGCCGACGACATTCGCTCGTTGTTGCGCGACAAGAACGTCTCCTACGATGCCGTGAACCGCAACGCGCGCGGCCAGGGCGTCAGCGTGGTGCTGCGTTCGGATGCCGATCGCCAGCAGGCGGCGTCCCTCATCGCCACGGACTACCCGGATCTCACCGTGGCCGATGGCCCGGCCACCGGCAGCCGCTTCATCCTCAATGCCACGGTGAAGCCGGCCAAGCTGCGTGAACTGGCGCAGAGCACGATCACCCAGAACGTCACCACCTTGCGCCAGCGCGTGAACGCCTTGGGCGTGTCCGAGCCGCTCATCCAGCAGCAGGGTGCGAACCAGATCATCGTCGAACTCGCCGGCGTGCAGGACACCGCCGAGGCCAAGAAGCTGATCGGCGCCACTGCGACCCTCGAATACCGCGCGGGCCTGTACACGCCGCAGCAAGCCGTGGATGCCGCACGCTCGGGCAGCGTACCGCCCGACGCCAAGCTCTATTACGGCCGCGACGGACGCCCCTATCTGCTCAGCAAGAAGGTCATCGCCAAGGGTGACGAACTCACCAGCGCGGTGTCCGGCCGCGACCAGCAGAACGGCACGCCGAACGTCAGCGTCTCGCTGAACAGCGCCGGTGCCCGCAAGATGCAGGAGTTCACCAACGACAACGTCGGCAAGCCGATGGCGGTGCTCTACATCACGCGCACGGTCGAGACCAAGATGGTCGACGGCAAGGAAGTGAAGACGCCGAAGATCACCGAGGAAGTGATCAACTACGCCAATATCAGCTCGCCCTTCGGCAAGCAGTTCTCGACCAACGGCCTGCCCAGCGATACCGAAGCATCGGAACTCGCGCTGTTGCTCCGTGGCGGCTCGCTGGCCGCGCCGGTCGACATCGTCGGCGAGAGCGTGATCGGCCCCAGCCTCGGTGCCGACAACATCGACAAGGGCTTCAAGGCGGTGATGCTCGGCCTCGGCCTCGTGCTGGTGGCCGCGGCCATCTACTACAAGCTGTTCGGCCTGGTTGCCGATATCGCGCTGTTCTTCAACCTCGTGTTGCTGGTCGCCGTGATGTCGATGATCGGCGTCACGCTGACGATGCCGGGCATCGCGGGTATCGTGCTCACCCTCGGCATGGCGATCGACGCCAACGTGCTGATCTGCGAACGCATCCGCGAGGAACTGCGCAACGGCTCGTCGCCGTTGGCCTCCATCCGTACGGGTTACGACAAGGCGTGGGCGACCATCCTCGACGCCAACGTCACCCATCTGCTCGCGGCGCTAGGCCTCATGACCATGGGCTCGGGCCCGATCAAGGGCTTCGGCGTCACGCTGTTCATCGGTATCCTGACCTCGATGTTCACATCGGTGACGGTGACCCATGCCATCACGGCGCTGATCCACGGCGGCCGCAAGCTCAAGACCCTGTCGGTCTGACGGGAGGGACGCCATGGAAATCTTCAACCACAATTCGAACTTCAACTTCCTCGGCCTGCGCAAGTTCAGCATCGGCCTCGCCGTGCTGCTCATGATCGGCTCGATCGCCCTCATCATGACCCGCGGCTTCAACTACGGGCAGGACTTCCTCGGCGGCGTGGCGGTCCAGGTGGAGTACAAGACGCCGGTGGACCCCACCGATGTCCGCTCGGCGCTCGAGAAGGCGCACCTGGAGAACCCGCTCGTGCAGGCCGTCGGCGGCACCCGCGAATTCACCATCCGTCTTCAGCCGAAGGGCGACGTCGCCGCCGCCGGCAACCTCACGAACGACGAGGCGGCCACGAAGGTGGCGAACGACATCATGGCGGCGCTGAAGGCGTCCCGTCCCGACGTGGCGATGAAGAGCAAGTCCTTCGTCGGTCCGCAGGTCGGCGAGGAACTGCGCAGCGACGGCATCGTGGCGGTGATCTTCGTCATCGTCGGCATCATGGGCTACCTGTGGATACGCTTCGAGAAGCGCTTCGCCATCGCGGCGCTCGCGACCGAAATCCACGACGTGCTGGTGACCCTCGGCATCTTCGCGCTTACCCAGCGCGAGTTCGACCTGACCGTGCTCGCCTCCGTGCTGGCGGTGGTCGGTTACTCGATCAACGACAAGGTCGTCGTCTTCGACCGCGTCCGCGAA
Organism: Luteibacter sp. RCC_6_2; assembly: GCF_041360655.1. Classification (NCBI taxonomy): domain Bacteria; kingdom Pseudomonadati; phylum Pseudomonadota; class Gammaproteobacteria; order Lysobacterales; family Rhodanobacteraceae; genus Luteibacter; species Luteibacter sp. RCC_6_2. Next base: position 40,464 of record NZ_JBFUPQ010000016.1, read on the forward strand.
CTGTTCCGCTCCAGTCGTAACGCCACGCCGGAAGAAGTGCTCAACCGCTCGATCAACAGCACGTTGTCGCGCACGATCATCACTTCGCTGTTCACCGGCATCACCATGGCCGCACTGTTCTTCATCGGTGGCCCGGTCGTGCACGGCTTCGCCATCACGATGCTGATCGGCATCCTGGTCGGCACGCTTTCCTCGATCTTCGTCGCCAGCCCGATCCTGCTCTGGCTCGGCGTGTCGAAGAAGGACCTCATGCCGGTCACGAAAGAAGATCCGGCGCTGGAGCGCCGCCCGTAACTTTCGGAACTCGCTTGCGAGGTCGAAGGTGAAACTGAAAAAGCCCCTCGTCATCGAGGGGCTTTTTTCTTAGTAGGCTCGGCTTTGCCCTCGCATTGGGGTGTATGCGTCGCGGGGGATCTGCCGGGCGCCACCCTCGGCGCGACAGGCGGTGCCGTCCCTTGGGAAGGGAAGCCGCTGCGCGGCCATGTTTGATGGCTGGCGCCCCTTCGGGCTCGGACGGTCGGGCGGGGGTTTTCGATTCGGCTCCTGCCTCAGCGAAAACGATCGGCCGTCCAGGCCGATCCCCTGCGGGCCTTGTCCTCCCGCCCATCCTCGGCTCCTCATGTCGCGCCGAGGGTGGCGCCCGGCAGCTCTCTCCACACTGCGGTGGGTTGGTGGGAAGAGCAACGCTCGCCGCGTGCGATGTGCCGCATGCCGCATGCCGCTCGCCGTGCCGTTGGTCACTTGCCGCACCCAACGCGAAGGCGAAGCCGAGCCATGCATAAACCCGGCCCGCTGCCGCGGGATCGCCGCTGAAGCGGCTCCCACCAGGGGCGGCTTCCACCCGGAGGACAAAAAAGCCCCTCCGGAGAGGGGCTTCTCGAAGCGCCGGTACTCGCCGTGCTTACATGCGGTCCTGGGCGATCTTGATCTCGCCGCGGGCCTTCAGCGCCTGGATGTATTCCAGCGTGGCGGCCTGGGCCATCGCGTCCATCATCTGGCCGCGGAGGGCGTCGCGCTGTGCCTTCTCGACCTTGGATGGATCGCCATCGGTGACCTTGTCGACCGCCACCAGCGCGTAGGCGCCGTTGCCGGTCTGCACGGTGGTCCACGCAGCCTTGCCGTTGGCCGGATGAGGCAGGGTGAAGGCGCCTTGCAGGATCGCCGGCGGCACGTCGTTGATGCTGGCGAGCTTGCTGCGCTCCAGCCCGGCAAGCGTGCGTACCGGAGCCTTCGCCAGGGTGGCGATGTCGCCGCCCTTGGCCAGCTGCGCGATGAGGTCGTCGGCCTGCTTCTTCGCCAACGCGTCGACACGCTCGTCGAGGATGCGCTGGCGCACGGCATCGGCGACCTCGGCCAACGGCTTCGGTGCGGCGGCGTTGTGCTTGGCCAGGTGCATCACCAGCGCGTCGCCCTTGTCGACCTGCACCAGCGACGAATTGTTGCCTTGGGCGAGCACGTCGTCGGCGAAGGCCGCGGCGACGAACTTCGGGTCCGACGGAATACCGGGACCCCCGTCGCGGCCGAACAGCGGAGAGGTCTTGATCTCGAGGCCGAGTTCCTTCGCCGCCGGCTCGAGCGAACCGGGATTGCGGTCGGCGAGATCTGCAAGCTGCCCGGCACGCTCGTTGTAGAGACGCTCGCCTTCGTTCTTGGCCCAGTCCGCGGCCAACTGCGCACGCACCTCGGCGAACGGCTTGGCGTCGCCCTCGCGCGCATCGCGCAGCCAGATGATGTGGTAGCCCTCTTCCGGCGAAAGCACGGGCTCCTTCGTGATGTCGCCCTTCTTCATGCCGAACAACGCCGTGTCGAAGGCGGCGTTCGCGACGCCCTTCTCCAACCAGCCGAGGTCGCCACCGCTGCGCTTGGAACCCAGGTCGTCGGAGTTCTCGGCGGCGAGCTTGGCGAAGTTCTCCGGCGTGGCTTCGGCGGCGATCTTCTTCGCCTTCTCGAGCGCGGCCTTCTGCTGCTCCGGCGTGGCGTTCTTGGGCACGTTGACCAGGATGTGCGACGCCTCGCGCTGTTCCGGCTGGGCGTAACGCTGCTTGAACTTGTCGTAGAACGCGTGCAACTGCTCGTCGGTGGGTTCGCCCACCTTGAGCTCGGACTGCTTCACTTCGAGGTACTGCACGGAAACCTGTTCCGGCGTGGTGTAGTCGGCGATGTGCGACTTGTAGAACGCGTCGATGTCGGCATCGGCGACGCTGGCGTCGGTGAGCGACGGGCGCGGCAGCTCGACGAAGCGCAGGTCGCGCTGCTGCAGACGCAGACGGAAGAACGCGTCGACATCGGCGTCGCTGACCAGCGTGGTGTTCGCGATGGCCTCCGGGAGGATCTGCGTGGCGAGCGAGGCGCGCACCTTGGCCTCGTACATGCCCGGGCTCATGCCCTGCATCGAGAGGATCGCGCGATACGCTTCAGGGCTGAACTGGCCGTTGACCTGGAAGCCGGGGTCGCTGCCGATCGCCGAGCGCACGCTCGCATCGGAGACCACGAGGCCGAGGTCGGTGTTGGCCTGCTGCAACAGTGCCTGGCTGATCATGCCGTCCAGCACGCGCTGTTTCAGCTCGGGCTTTTCGAGGTCGGCGGCCGTGAACGGCGAGCGCGGGTCCTGCGCTGCCTGCTGGCGGAGCTCGTTGAGCCGCTGCTGCCAGTCCTGCTGGGAGATCTCGTGGTCGCCGATCTTCGCGACGTAGGTGTCGACTCGCGACACGAAGTACGACTCGATACCGAAGAACGCGACGGCGAAAACACAGACACCGAGCACGATGGCGGCGGGCCAGCCATGGATCTTGTTACGCAGGGCTTGCAGCATGATGCGACTCGCGAAGGTGACGCCGATAACCCTTACCGGCGGTAGATAAAGCAAAGGCGCCACGCGGGCGCCTTTGCGGACCAATGGCGGAGTGGACGGGACTCGAACCCGCGACCTCCGGCGTGACAGGCCAGCATTCTAACCGACTGAACTACCACTCCACTTACGTTTGGTGGGTGCTGAGGGGATCGAACCCCCGACCAGCGCCGTGTAAAGGCGACGCTCTACCGCTGAGCTAAGCACCCCCTACGGTAAGAACCGATTAGTTTACGTGATCCTTCAGCGCCTTGCCAGCGGTGAAGGCCGGAGCCTTGGACGCCGGGATCTTGATTTCCGCATTGGTGCGCGGGTTGCGGCCGGTGCGAGCGGCGCGGCTGCGCAGCTTGAAAGTGCCGAAGCCGATGAGAGCCACGTCGTCGCCCTGCTTGAGGCTGTCCTTCACCGCATCGATGAACGCCTCGAGAGCCTTGCCGGCGTCGGCCTTGGACAGATTGCTCTTGTCGGCAATGGCGGCGATCAGTTCGGTTTTATTCATTACGTAACTCCCTTCAAAGGTAATTCGAATCGCTGGACAGCGATCCTGTACGAGAAGACGGCAGATCGTCGAATCGAAGCCCGATGGCGTCGTTCGCCGACCCCGCTATCCATGGCGCCCTTGCGGCGCGAGCGATTGCGGTGTCGCCTTTATACCAGTGCCCTCCCACCATCGCAATACAAGCAATACCAAGGCTTTCAGCACATATGCATGGTCTTTGGAGGCTTGCGCGCGGCGGGAAAAACGATTATCGCGGGGGCGCCATGACAGGACGACGAAAACGAAAAGGGCACACTTACGTGTGCCCTTGTTCGTGAGAAGGAACGATGAAACGTTTCAGTGCGTGAGCGACGGCGATGCCTTGCCCTTGCCACGCTTGGCCGGCTGGCTCGGCACCTCCACGTCCTCGCCACCCTCACCCGTCTTCTTCGGGCTCAGCGGGCGTTCCAGTGCGAGATCGAGCACCTCGTCGATCCACTTCACCGCGTGGATGTCGAGCGACCCCGTGATGTTCTCCGGAAGGTCGACGAGATCTTTCTTGTTTTCCTCCGGGATGATCACCGTGGTGATGCCACCCCGATGGGCCGCGAGCAACTTCTCCTTGAGGCCACCGATGGGCAGCACGCGGCCGCGCAAGGTGATCTCACCGGTCATGGCCACTTCCGAACGCACCGGCACCTTGGTCAGTGCGGAGACCAGGGCCGTGCACATCGCGATACCCGCGCTCGGGCCGTCCTTGGGCGTGGCGCCTTCCGGCACGTGGATATGGATGTCGAGCTTCTCGTGGAAGTCCGGCTCGATACCGAGCGCCGCGACGCGCGCCCTGACGACGCTGAGCGCCGCCTGGATCGATTCCTTCATCACGTCGCCGAGCTGTCCGGTGTGGACCAGCCTGCCCTTGCCTGGCACGACCGAGGCTTCGATGCTGAGCAGGTCACCACCCACCTGCGTCCAGGCGAGGCCGGTGACCAGGCCCACCTCGTTCTGCTGCTCCGCGCGACCGAAGTCGAAGCGGCGCACGCCGAGGTAGTGATCGAGGTTCTCGCCGTCGACGCGGACCTGGGCAGGCGCCAGCGCCTTACCCTTGGCGGCCTTCGCGGGTGCCTTCTTGACCTTGGCCTTCGCCTTGGCCGGCACGGTCCCCAGCGCGATCTCCTTGACCACCTTGCGGCAGATCTTGGAGATCTCGCGCTCGAGGTTGCGAACGCCCGACTCGCGCGTGTAGTAGCGCACGATGTCGCGGAGCGCGTCCTCGCCCACCGTCAGTTCCTCGGCACGCAAGCCATTGGCCTTGAGTTGCTTCGGCAGCAGGTATTTCTGCGCGATGTTGAGCTTCTCGTCCTCGGTGTAACCCGGGATGCGGATCACCTCCATGCGGTCGAGCAGCGGCCCGGGGATGTTCAACGAGTTGGCCGTGGCGATCCACATCACCTCGGAGAGATCGAGGTCGACTTCCAGGTAGTGGTCGTTGAACGCGTTGTTCTGTTCCGGGTCGAGCACCTCGAGCAGCGCCGACGAAGGATCGCCGCGGAAGTCCATCGACATCTTGTCGATCTCGTCGAGGACGAACAACGGATTCTTCGTGCCGATCTTGTTGAGGTTCTGCACGATCCGGCCCGGCATGGAACCGATGTAGGTGCGGCGATGGCCACGGATCTCGGCCTCGTCGCGCACGCCGCCCAGGCTCATGCGCACGAACTTGCGGTTGGTCGCCTTGGCGATCGATTGTCCCAGCGAGGTCTTGCCCACGCCGGGCGGACCGACGAGGCACAGGATCGGGCCCTTCATCGTGTTCACCCGCTGCTGGACAGCGAGGTATTCGAGGATGCGCTCCTTCACCTTCTCGAGGCCGAAGTGGTCGGCGTCGAGGGTCTCCTGGGCCAGCGCGAGATCCTTGCGGACCTTGCTGCGCTTCTTCCACGGCACGCCCACCACCCAGTCGAGGTAGTTGCGCACGACCGTGGCTTCGGCCGACATCGGCGACATCTGCTTGAGCTTGTTGAATTCCTGGCGCGCCTTGGCGAGCACCGCCTTCGGCATGCCGGCCGCGTCGATCTTCTTCTGCAGCTCTTCGATCTCGTTCGCGCCTTCCTCACCGTCACCCAGTTCCTTCTGGATGGCCTTCATCTGCTCGTTGAGGTAGTACTCGCGCTGGCTCTTCTCCATCTGCGACTTCACACGGCCGCGGATGCGCTTCTCGACCTGCTGCAGGTCCATCTCGCCATCGACCAGGCCGATGAGCAACTCCAGGCGCTGGCCGACGTCGGCGGTCTCGAGCACCTTCTGCTTGTCGCCCATGCGCACGGAGAGGTGCGCGGCGATGGAATCGGCGAGACGCGAGGGATCGTCGATCCCCGAAAGCGTGGCCAGGATTTCCGGCGGCAGCTTGCGGCTCTGCTTCACCAGTTGTTCGAACAGGGAAACGAGCGAACGCGAGACCACGTCGAGCTCGCGCTCGTTGCTGGTGTAAATGGGCTCGATGACGCGGGCACGGCCACTCATCATGCCGGCCTCGTCCTCGAAGGCGTCGATCTGCACGCGCGACTGTCCTTCGACCAGCACCTTCACGGTGCCGTCGGGCAGTTTCAGCAATTGCAGGACGCCAGCGAGCGTACCTACCTGGTGCAGGTCGCCGATGGAGGGATCGTCGATGTCCGGGCTCTTCTGCGCGACGAGCAGGATCTGCCGCTCGCCTTCCATCGCCCGTTCCAGCGCACGCATGGATTTGTCGCGCCCGACGAAGAGCGGGATGACCATGTGCGGGTAGACGACGACGTCACGCAGGGGCAGGACCGGCAACAGGTCCAGTTCGGATCCGCTCGTGGTTTGGCTGCGATTCTTCGCCATGTGCTTGGGGTTTCCCTCGGAAGATTTGGGCCTCGCCCCGACACTGCGCCGGAGCCGCCATAGACGTCAAGTGGTGGTTCGCGGAGGGTCGATCAAGAGCCGGGCGTGCAAAGAAAAACGGCCCCGGCGTCGTGGAACGCCGGGGCCGCCATGACTTGCTCTGCCGGACGAATCAGGCCGCGTCGCCGCCCTCGCCCGCGATCCGCTGCTGTTGCAGGTTGCCGCGGTAGATCAGGTAGGGCTCGGCCTGGCCGTCGATCACGGCGTCGTCCACGACGACCTTGCTGACATGTTCCAGCGAAGGCAGTTCGAACATCGTGTCGAGCAATACCTGTTCGAGAATGGTTCGCAGTCCACGTGCGCCGGTCTTGCGCTTGAGCGCGCGACGGGCGATGGCGGACAAGGCCTCCGGACGGAATTCCAGTTCGGCGCCTTCCATGTCGAACAGCTTGCGGAACTGCTTGGTCACCGCGTTCTTCGGCTCGGTGAGAATCTGCACCAGGGCCGCCTCGTCGAGTTCGTCGAGCGTGGCGACCACGGGCAGACGGCCCACGAACTCGGGGATCAGACCAAAACGGACCAGATCCGCCGGCTCGACTTCCGAGAGCATCTTGCCGACGTTCTCCGTGCGCTCCTTCGAGCGTACTTCGGCGCCGAAACCGATGCCGGTGGTCTCGGAACGCTGCTGGATCACCTTCTCCAGCCCGGCGAACGCGCCGCCGCAGATGAAGAGGATGTTGCGCGTGTCGACCTGCAGGAACTCCTGCTGCGGATGCTTGCGGCCGCCCTGCGGCGGCACCGAGGCGAGCGTGCCCTCGATGAGCTTGAGCAGGGCCTGCTGCACGCCTTCACCGGAGACGTCGCGGGTGATCGACGGGTTTTCGCTCTTGCGCGAAATCTTGTCGATCTCATCGATATAGACGATGCCGCTCTGCGCCTTCTCGACGTCGTAGTCGCACTTCTGCAGGAGCTTCTGGATGATGTTCTCGACATCCTCGCCCACGTAGCCGGCTTCGGTCAGCGTGGTGGCATCCGCGATCGTGAACGGCACGTTGAGCAGGCGCGCCAGCGTTTCGGCCAGCAGCGTCTTGCCCGAACCGGTCGGACCGATCAGGAGGATGTTGGACTTGCCCAACTCGATGTCGTCGTTCTTCTGGCGCGATTCCATGCGCTTGTAGTGGTTGTAGACCGCGACGGAGAGCGCCTTCTTGGCGCGCGTCTGGCCGACCACGTACTGGTCGAGCGCTTCCATGATCTCGCGCGGCTTCGGAAGGTGCGTGCGACCGGAGGCCGCCTTTTCTTCCAGTTCCTCGCGAATGATGTCGTTGCACAGCTCAACGCATTCGTCGCAGATGAACACGCTTGGGCCGGCGATCAGCTTGCGCACTTCATGCTGGCTCTTGCCGCAGAAAGAGCAATAAAGGATCTTGCCGCCGTCGTTGGAACGGCTTTGCCGCTCGTCGCTCATGCTATGGGCCCTACTGAGAATCCAGGTGCGCTTTGAGAATAGCACAGCCCTCCGCCCCTGGACTCAGGGGCGAAGTGCCGGTTTTCACAAGCGAAAAAGTTCAATCAAGCTGAACGGACGGTGTCGACCGTACGCTTGTCGAGAACCGAGTCGATCAGGCCGTAGGCCTGGGCTTCCGCGCCGCTCATGAAGCGGTCACGCTCGGTGTCACGGGCGATCTCTTCCACCGTCTTGCCACTGTGGTTGGCGAGGATCGCGTTGAGCCGCTCGCGCATGGTCAGGATCTCACGGGCGTGGATCTCGATGTCCGTGGCCTGGCCGGAGATACCGCCAGCCCAGGGCTGGTGGATCATGATGCGCGAATGCGGCAGCGAGTAACGCTTGCCCGCCGCGCCGGCGGCCAGCAGCAGGGCGCCCATGGAGGCGGCCTGGCCGATGCACATCGTGCTGACGTCCGGCTTCACGAACTGCATCGTGTCGTAGATCGCCATGCCAGCGGTGACCGAGCCACCCGGGCTGTTGATGTACAGGCTGATGTCCTTGTCCGGGTTCTCCGACTCGAGGAACAGCAGCTGGGCGACGATCACATTGGCCATGTAATCGTCGACCGGGCCGACGGCGAAGATCACGCGCTCCTTGAGGAGACGCGAGTAGATATCGTACGAACGCTCGCCACGCGAGGTCTGCTCGACGACGATGGGCACCAGGTTGAGATTCTGGATCGGAGCCATGGACATGGGGTCTCTCCTTCGTGTGGGGCCCGGTTGTTACCAGTGAGTCGGCGTGCTCTGGTTGGAGCTTACGCGCCGATCGGTCGCATCACCTCGTCGAAGCTCAGTTCCTGGTCGGTGGTCTTGGCATTATCCGCCACCCACTCGGCCACCTGGTCTTCCATCACGCGGTTCTGCAGTCCCGACATCAGTTGGGGGTCACCGTTGTACAGTTCAATGACCTTTTCCGGTTCCTCATAGGTCGAGGCGATCGCCGTGAGCATCTCGCTCATGCGCTTGCGATCGAGGCGGAGCTCGTTCTTGCGGGCGATCTCACCCATCAGGAGAGCGGCGATGACGCGCTTGCGGGCGAACGGCGCCGCCTCGGCGATCATCTCCGGGCTCGGTTCCTGGCCGCGCGGCAGGTTGCCGGCGGCGAGGCTGTGGGCCTCGGCGTTGGCCATGAGCTCCGGCACGTCGAGGCCCGGGTAGGCATTGGCCAGCTTTTCCGCCACTTCGGACTTCAGGCGGGCCATCAGGGTGGCCTTCAGTTCGCGCTCGAGATTGGCGCGGACTTCCTTGCGGAAGGTCTCGATGTCGCCATCGGCCACGCCGAACATCTTCACGAACTCGGCGTCGACGGCCGGCAGGTTCGGTTCCTGCACCTTCACGATCTTGAAAGTGACCTTGGCGGTCTTGCCGGCCAGGTCGGGGTTGCGGAAGTCTTCGGGGAAGGCCACGTCCTGGACCAGGTCCTCGCCGGCGCTACGGCCGGTCAGGGCCTCGTCCAGCGCCTTGAACAGGGTGCCCGAGCCGAGCACGCTGCCCGCGCGCTCGAGGCCTTCGGCCGGGAAGCGGTAGTCGCCCGCTTCGGCGGCGTATTCGAACATGACGAAGTCGCCTTCCTTCGACGCACGCGACACTTCGTCGAAGCTGCGGCGCTGCGTGCGCAGGGTCTCGATCATCTTGTCGATGTCGGTGTCCTTGACCTCGGCCTTCGGACGGGCGATCTCGAGGGCGGAGACGTCGACGGCCGGGAACTCCGGCATCACCTCGAAGGTGGCCGTGTAGGCGATCTCGCCGTTCTCGGCATTGCCCGTGGTATCGACGGACGGGTTGGCGATCGGCTGCAGCTTTTCCTGCGTGACGGCATCGCGGAGCGTGCTGCCGATGAGCTCGGACAGGGCTTCGCCACGGACCTGCGCGCCGAAGCGCTGCTTGATCACGTTGGCAGGCACCTTGCCCGGACGGAAGCCCTTCAGCCGCACCGTACGGCCCATTTCCGCGATGCGCTCGCTGACCTGCGACTCGAGACGCTCCGCCGGGAACTTCACCGTGAGCTTGCGCCCGAGCTTGCCGACATTCTCAACCGAAACCTGCATGACCTCTCCTGAAACCACCACGGACGTGGCGCGATGGCGAACATCCGTCGCCGTAACCGAAACAAAGGAATTCACCGCGAATCCGGGGCCGGCCGCCGCGACCTTCCCCCCGGCGGCGAAAAACCCCGCAAATGACTGCCCATTCTACGTTTTGGCCTCCTGCCGCCGCAACCGTCGTCAACCCGGTTCCCAGCGCCTGGGGCCGCCACCCTCCACGGCCAGCGCATCGCCCGGATTGGCCAGGGCGCAGGCCGTCAGGGACAGGCAGCCACAACCGATGCAATCGGTCAGCCGATCCTTCAGGTTGACCAGCAGGGCGATCCGTTCCTCCAGTTCCTCCCGCCAGGCGGCGGACATCCTCGCCCACTCCTCGCGCGTAGGCGTCCTCTCGTCCGGCAAGCTGGAAAAAGCCCGGCGAACGGCCTCCAGGGGCACGCCTACCCGCTGGGCGACCCGGATCACCGCGAGCCGGCGGAGCACGTCGGACCCATAGCGGCGCTGGTTGCCGGCCGTCCGCAGGCTGCGGATCAGGCCCTTGCGCTCGTAAAAATGCAGCGCCGACACGGCCAGGCCGGACCGCTTCGCCGCCTCGCCCACGCTCAGTTCGCGCATCGCTTGACCTCAACAAACGTTGAGGTCTCATGCTGCGCCTCCCGGGCAAAGCACGCAAGCGTGCGAAACTCCCCTTTCCCCAAGGAAGCAGAATGAACGTGGGAACGTCGGACCCAGACCTCTACAGCGCCACCGGAACGCCCCACCCGCCCGGCATCCTCGCCCCCCCCTACCGAGCGGCCACCATCGGCATGGTCGCCCTCATATCCCTGGTCGCCTTCGAAGCCCTGGCGGTCACCACGGCCATGCCCACGGTGGCGCGAGACCTCCATGGACTGAAGGCCTACGCCCTCGCCTTCGGTGGCGTCCTGGCCACCAGCGTGATCGGCATGACCTTGTCCGGACGCTGGAGCGACCGCCGGGGTCCCGCCCCCGCCATGTGGACCGGCCTGGCGGGCTTCGTCGTCGGCCTGCTCATCGCCGGCTTCGCCCACGACATGCCCACCTTGCTGATCGGCCGCCTGATCCAGGGCCTGGGCGCTGGCTGTCTCTCGCCTGCCCTTTACGTGATCGTCGGCCGGCTGTATCCGGAATCGCTGAGACCGAAGGTGTTCGCCTCCTTCTCGGCGGGCTGGGTCGTGCCTGCGCTGATCGGTCCCGCCGTGAGCGGTGCCATCGTCGAACATGTCGGCTGGCGCTGGGTTTTCCTCGGTGTACCGCTGCTGGCGATTCCCGCCGCGGCGGGGTTGCGGGGCGCGCTTCGTTCGCTGGGCAAACCCTCGGGCATCGCCAGCGAAACACCCGGGCGGATGATGAACGCGTTCGGCGCCTCCCTCGGCGTCTGCCTGCTGTTCGTTGCCGGACAGGAACACGGCTGGCTCGCCGCCGCGTTGTTCGTGCCAGCCGTCGCGCTGCTGTTTTTCTGTGGGCGGCGCCTGCTTCCGCCAGGCACCTTGCGAGGGGCGCGTGGCCTTCCCGCCGTGGTCGCCCTGCGTGGCGTCGCCGCTTCCGCGTTCTTCGGCACCGAAGCCTTCCTGCCACTGGCCTTTTCGAGTGAGCACGGCCTGTCGCCGATGTGGGCTGGCATCGCCATCAGCGTGGGCGCGATCGGCTGGTTCTCGGGTTCGTGGTACCAGGGCCATTACGCGAAGATCTCGCGGCAGGCGCTGCTGAATCGCGGCACCGTCCTGATGGTGATCGGCGTCATCGTCGCGTCGCTCAGCACGTTCGCCTGGATGCCGGTCACCGCCTCCGTCGCCGGCTGGCTGCTTACGGGCCTCGGCATGGGCATGCTCTACGGCACCGTCGCCGTGCTCGCCTTGTCGATGTCCGCCGAGCACGAACAAGGCACGAACAGTTCCGCGTTGCAGTTGTGCGAATCGTTGATGGTCGCGACCACGCTGGCGATCGGCGGCTCGTTGTTCGGCGCCTTGCTCGATGTTTCGCACACCGCGGCGTTCGCCGCCAATTTCGCTATCACGGTGGTGCTGGCGGCTTTGGGACTGGTCGTGGCGCGCCGCGTTCGGGCGTAATCGGGCTACGGAGCGATCGCGCGCGAGCGCGCTTCCCACCCTAATGGACTTCGCTCTTACGCGAGTTCCCACCTACCGTCGGGTGGGAAGCGCGCTGGCGCGCGATCAGGCCGCATCAGCAAAGCCATCGCGAATCACGCATGTACAATGCCTTTCCCAAGGACAGTCACGGCAAGGACACGCGTGAACGACACCGATTACCGCCTGATCGACGCGACCCTGATCAAGCTCGTGCACGAAGCGGGCAAGCTGTCCGCGGAGACGAGCAAGCTCAGTGCGGAAACGGCGAGGATTCAGGCCGAAAGCCGTTATTACCCGATGATCGCCCTGGGAACCCTCGCGGTTGGTGTCCTTGGCGGCGTCACGGCACTCATCGCCTGCCTCATCAGACTGGCGTTCTGATCGTCCCCGCGTGCGTCGGCGGCCAGCTATCCGCGCCGATGCAGTTCCGCGACCGTCATCGTGAAAACGAGTTCGGTCTTTCCCTCGTTCGCATAACGGTGCGGCACATCGGTGCGGGCGATCGCGGAGTCGCCTTTCGGCAGCACGAGCGTCGTGCCACCCACGACCAGGTGAAGCTCACCCTTCTCCACATGGAACAACTCCATCGTTCCCGCAGGGTGCCCCTGCGACTCGTACGATTCACCTGGGCGCATGACCCAGCGCCAGAGCTCGATCATGTCGGGGCCCGAGGTACCGGCAAGCAACCGCGCGCTGCCTCCCTCGCTTCCGGTCCACAACGTCGGAATATCGCCACCAGCGACATGGCGGACGGGTGAGGCCTGGGCGACGCTGACGATATCCGCGACCGACATGCCAAAGGCCGCGGCGACCTTGCACAGCGTACCGATGCTCGGGTTGGCAGTTCCTTTCTCTATCTCCACGAGCATGCCCTTGCTCACGCCTGAGCGCTTGGAGAGGGCATCGAGCGTCAGCCCCGCGTTCGCACGAAGGGTCTTCATCCGCGTCGACAGCGCCGCGCTGAGTCCATCGAGGCCCGTATCCGGATCGGTCGATATATTGACTTTCTTGGTCATTAGTCGTTACCTTGAACCACGCGGTCAATATATTAACCCAGCGACGGTCCCTGTCATGCTTCCTTCGATATCGTTCCTGCTTGCCGCCACGGCGCTGGCGATCGTGCCCGGTCCAGGCATCGCTTACGTGGTGGCCCGCACGGTGGCGGGTGGCCGGGCGGAGGGCGTCGCGTCATCGGTGGGAACGGCCGGCGGTGGCATGGTGCATGTCGTGCTGTCGGCGCTGGGCTTGTCCCTGCTCATCGCGGAATCGCCCGTCCTGTATGCCGCGATCAAATACCTTGGAGCGGCCTACCTGCTTTACCTTGGCCTGAAGATACTGCTCGCGCGGCCGAAGGCCACCGACGTGCCTCACCTGGCCCGCGCCGGAGCGAAAAAAGCCTTCAGGGACGGCATCGTCGTCGAAGCGTTGAACGTGAAGACCGCCATGTTCTTCATCGCGTTCATTCCGCAATTCGTCTTGCCGGGACATGCTTTCGCACCGCAGTTCATCCTGCTCGGCACGATCTGCGTGTTGCTCAATACAAGCGCCGACCTGGTGGCGGTATTCGCCGCCAGCCGCTTCCTCGCATCGGACGCCAAGGCGCGGCGGGAGCGCCTGCTGTCCCGCGTGTCGGGCGTCGTCATGATCGCGCTGGGGCTGTTCGTGGCCACAAGGGGTTAAAAAGCGGCGCGCATCGCTTACCCGCAGTCGAACTTTCCCCCACAGAAGTCCTCGACCCCTTCGCTACCATGTCACAATGACAACCTAGGAAGGCGTGATGTCCCCGAAGCCCGAGCAAGAACCATGACACCCGACGAGCTGGAGAAAGTCCGCGCCGAGATTGGCAAACTCATGGCGGAGACCGCGAAGATCAACTCGGAAGCGCGCTGGTATCCCTTCGTCGCGACCGCTGGTCTGTTTGCTGCCGCCGTCGGCTTCGTGAAGCTCATGGGCATCCTGTAGCGCCCAGGTCGGTACCCGCGCACCTCGACGAACCCGCCGCACAGGCGGGTTTTTTATAGGTTCTTCACGGAAGTCTGGGAACCGCGGTAGGCGGAGCCGTCGGCCGCCGCCCTCGTCGCTCCGGTTACACCGTCGCTCGGGAAAGAAAGCCTGTGGGAGCCAAGGAGAAACAGAATGGTGCGAGAGGCGGGACTCGAACCCGCACGCCTTGCGGCGTCAGAACCTAAATCTGGTGCGTCTACCAATTCCGCCACTCTCGCGCAGCGAGCCATTCTAAAAGAAAACGCCGGTAGCGGGAGCTACCGGCGTCTTGAATTGGTGGGCCGTGTAAGATTCGAACTTACGACCAATTGATTAAGAGTCAACTGCTCTACCAACTGAGCTAACGGCCCGTTAAAACTTGCAGCTACGTTGTAAGTGGGGTGGACGATGGGACTCGAACCCACGACATCCGGAATCACAATCCGGTACTCTAACCAGCTGAGCTACGCCCACCATAAAACACCATTTGGCGCGCCCGACAGGAATCGAACCTGCAACCGTCGGCTTAGAAGGCCGATGCTCTATCCGATTGAGCTACAGGCGCAGGCACTGTATGTAGAACGCCAACTGGTCGGGGCAGAGGGATTCGAACCCCCGACATCCAGCTCCCAAAGCTGGCGCTCTACCAGACTGAGCTATACCCCGAAACTTAAAGCACTATCCCGATTCACTGGGGTGAAGCCTTCAAATGTTACGGGTCAAACTCAAGCCCGTCAATCTGTATGAACACACCACACTTTCAACTACCGCGACCGTTGCACGAAGGCGCCGGCTTTGCTGCTTAAAAAATGGTGCGCCCGGAGAGATTCGAACTCCCGACCACCAAGTTCGTAGCCTGGTACTCTATCCAGCTGAGCTACGGGCGCACACTTGAAACCTTAGACCCGGTGACTATCGCCGTGAAGCGTTAGCGCCGTGCCGAGAAGCGGAATTATTCAGATATCGGACGCACGCGTCAACACTTTTGTGCATCTTTTTTTCTCGGATTCGTAACAGTCGCTGTAAATAGCCGTCCGAACGAAGGAAGGGCGGCCTCGGCCGCCCTTCCCTTTACAGCTGCGTGGCCGGCTTGCCGACCTTGTCCGGCGCGGAGCCGGCGTCGCCACGGGGCGGCGGAGGCGGCGGCGTCGAACCCGGCTTCTGCCAGTCGGCCGGCGGACCCGGCTCGCGATTGTTCATGATGTCGTCGATCTGGCGCGCGTCGATCGTCTCGTACTGCAGCAGCGCCTCGGCCATCACGTGCAGCTTGTCGATATTGGTGGTGAGCAGCTCCTTGCTGCGCGCGTAAGCGCGGTCGAGGATGGTGCGCACCACTTCGTCGATCTTGCGCGCCGTCTCATTGGACACGCTCTTGTGCTGCGTGACGGAGCGGCCGATGAAGACCTCGTCTTCTTCCTCGCCATAGGTCACCGGCCCGAGTTCATCGGACAAGCCCCACTTGGTCGCCATGTTGCGCGCCATCTTCGTCGCACGCTCGATGTCGTTGGAAGCACCCGTCGTGACTTTGTCGTGGCCGAAGATGAGTTCCTCGGCGACGCGGCCGCCGTACAGCGAGCACAGCTGCGATTCGATCGCGACCTTGTTCATGCTGTAGCGGTCGCCTTCCGGCAGGTACATCGTCACACCCAGCGCGCGGCCGCGGGGAATGATCGTGACCTTGTAGACCGGATCATGCTCGGGCACGAGACGGCCGATGATCGCGTGGCCGGCCTCATGGTAGGCGGTGAGACGCTTCTCTTCGTCGTTCATCGCCATCGAGCGGCGCTCGGAACCCATGAGGATCTTGTCGCGTGCGCGGTCGAGGTGGCTCATGCGCACTTCGCGCGCGTTCTCGCGGGCGGCGAACAAGGCCGCCTCGTTCACGAGGTTGGCGAGGTCGGCACCGGAGAACCCCGGGGTACCGCGCGCGATGACCATCGGCTCGACATCGGCCGCGGTCGGCACCTTGCGCATGTGCACCTTGAGGATCTGCTCACGGCCCTTCACGTCCGGCAGGCCCACGACCACCTGGCGGTCGAAACGGCCCGGACGCAGCAGCGCCGGATCGAGCACGTCGGGACGGTTGGTGGCGGCGATGACGATGATGCCCTCGGTGCCTTCGAAGCCGTCCATCTCGACCAGCAGCTGGTTGAGCGTCTGCTCGCGTTCGTCGTGGCCGCCACCCATGCCGGCGCCGCGATGGCGGCCGACGGCGTCGATCTCGTCGATGAAGATGATGCACGGTGCGTGCTTCTTCGCCTGCTCGAACATGTCGCGCACGCGGCTCGCGCCGACACCGACGAACATCTCGACGAAGTCGGAGCCGGAGATCGAGAAGAACGGCACCTTGGCCTCGCCCGCGATCGCCTTGGCGAGCAGGGTCTTGCCGGTACCCGGCGGGCCGACCATCAACACGCCGCGCGGAATCTTGCCGCCCAGCTTCTGGAACTTGCCGGGATCGCGCAGGAATTCCACCAGCTCGCCGACTTCTTCCTTGGCTTCGTCGCAACCCGCGACGTCACCGAAATTGACCTTCACCTGGTCCTCGCCTTGCAGCTTGGCGCGCGAGCGGCCGAAGCTCATGGCACCACGGCCACCCGAACCCGCCTGCATCTGGCGCATGAACCAGATCAGCACGGCCACGAAGATGATGATCGGCAGCCAGTTGAACAGCAGGCCGAGCAGCGAGAAGCCGTTGTCGGCGGGTTCCTGGCGAAGCTCGACGCCCTTGTCGCGCATCTGCTTGACCAGGTCGCTCGTGGACAGGCCCACGACCGGCACCACGGTGCGGTAGGAACCGCCGTCCTTCAACTTGCCGGTAATGGTCGGCGGGGCGGTCGAGGTGATCGTGCCGCTCGCCACGTTGCCGTTGTCGATCTGCTGGGCGAAGGTCGTGTAGGACATGTCCTGGGACGATCCGCCATGCGGATTGAACGTCTGGAACACGGTCAGCAGGACCACCGCGATGATCAGCCAGAGCAACAGGTTTTTCGCCATCTCATTCATGCGCGGTTCTCGCCAGGTTGCCGGGACGCGGACTTGAGGCCGGTCGCCAGCGCATAGACCTCTCGCGAACGTGCGCGGGAGGCCTTCGGTTTACGCATCGTCACGCGACTGAAGTCCGCGCGCAAGTTCTTCAGGTACTCGTCGAACCCTGCCCCCTGGAACAGTTTCACCAGGAACGACCCACCGGGTTTCAGCCAGTCGAGGCTGAACTGCCGGGCGAGGTCGCACAGGTCCATGGCGCGGATCTGGTCGGCGAGTGCCACACCGGACATATTGGGGGCCATGTCCGAGAGGACAAGATCGACCTTCTGGCCTTCCAGCTTGCTTTCGAGTTCGCGAAGGACCGATTCCTCGCGGAAATCGCCCTGCATGAAGTCCACGCCGGCAAGGCCCGCCATGGGCAGGATGTCCAGGGCGATGACCGTGCCCGTGTCGCCCATGCGCTGCCGCGCGAGCTGCGACCAGCCGCCGGGAGCGGCGCCGAGGTCGACGACGGTCATGCCGGGCTTCAGCAGGCGATCGCGGTCGATCAGCTCTTCGAGCTTGAAGACGGCACGGGAGCGAAGACCCTCGGCCTGGGCCTTCTTGACGTAGGGATCGTCGAAATGCTCCCGCAGCCAACGGGAACTGCTCTTGCTGCGTGCCATGGGCTTTCGACCAACAATAAGTAAGGTGCAGGTCGTGCATGATACCCTTTGACGCCTGTCAGCCGCACATCGAACCTGAACGCAATGTCGCTTTCCCCTACACAGCGCCGCTACCTGCGCAGCCTCGCCCACGATCTCCGCCCCGTCATCCTGTTGGGGAACAAGGGCGCTACCGAGGCGGTCGCCAAGGAACTGGCCCAGGCCCTCGACATCCATGAGCTGGTCAAGGTGAAGCTCTCCGGGGGCGACAAGGACGAGCGCCAGGCGCAGATCGCCTTCCTCACCGGCCAGACCGGATCGGAGACGGTCCAGGAAATCGGCCACGTCGTCGTCCTGTTCCGCCGGAACGAACAGGACCCCAAGCTGGCCCTGCCCCGGTAAGCCCCATGGAACTGTCGTTCGAGCATCCCGGCGAGTACCTCTTCGTGCGCCGGGTGGGTGCCGACACGGTCACGGTGGTCGACCGCGACTTCCACAAGAGCATCCTGCTGACCCCGAAAGAGGTCATCGAGGACTGGACCGCCACCGATGCCTCCCGGCTCACGCTGGCCGACGTCGAGAAGATCGTCGCGCTGGAGCCGGAGCTGGTCCTGCTGGGCACGGGCGAACGCCAGGTCTTCCCTCCGGGCGAGGTGATGGCGGGTTTCCTGCGCCGTGGCATCGGCATCGAGGCGATGACCAATGGCTCCGCGGCGCGGACCTACAGCCTGCTCGCGGGCGAAGGCCGGCGCGTGGTCGCGGCATTCATCCTCCCCTGAGGAATCCTCATGCGCATCCTCGTTCTTGGAGCCGGCGGCACCGGCGGCTACTTCGGTGGCCGGCTGGCCCAGGCAGGTGCCGACGTCACCTTTCTCGTCCGGCCCGAACGGGCCAGGACGCTGGACGAGAAGGGGCTGGTGATCCGCAGCCCCTTCGGCGACGCCACGGTGCGGGTCGACCACGTCACCGCCGACAACGTGACCGGCGCGGGGTCCTTCGATCTCGTCCTGCTGTCCTGCAAGGCCTACGACCTGCACTCGGCCATCGAGGCGATCGATCCGGCCGTAGGCGAAGCGACCGCGATCCTGCCCATCCTCAACGGCCTGGCTCACTACCCGGTGCTCGATAAGCGGTTCGGACCGGATAAGGTCATCGGCGGTCTCTGCGTCATCAGTGCGGCGAAAGGCCCGGAAGGCGAGATCCTCCATCTGGGCAACGGCGCCTCGATCACCTTCGGCGAACGCGACGGCAGGCCGCACGGCGACCGGTGCGAAGCCATCGCCGCCGCCTTCGCCGCGGCGAAGGTCGACCACACCCATTCCACCGACATCCAACGCGACCTCTGGGCCAAGTTCTCGTTCCTGGCCACGCTCGCGGGTGCCACCTGCCTGTTCCGGGCCAGCGTGGGCGATATCGTCGCCACGGACGACGGCCGCCACCTTACCGAAAGGATGTACGAGGAATGCCTGGCCGTGGCCCGCGCGTCGGGCCACCCGGTGCCGGACAACGCACGCTCGTTCGCCTGGAAGACGTTGACGCAGGAGGGCTCGCCGCTGACCGCCTCGATGCTGCGCGACCTGGAATCCGGCCAACGCATCGAATCCGACCACATCGTCGGCGACATGCTGCGGCGCGCACGCGATGCCGGCGTCCCCGCACCCATGCTGGAAGTGGCCTTCGCGCATCTGCAGGCGTTCGAAGCACGGCAAAAACGCGCCGGCTAAGCCTGCAGAACCGACCTCTGGGACTGATTCTGTGGGACTGATCCTGTGGGACTGACCCTGTGGGACTGACCCTGTGGGACTGACCCTGTGGGACTGACCCTGTGGGAGCCGCTTCAGCGGCGATCCCGCGGCAGCGGGCAAGCTCGAGTCGAGCACCCATCGCCGCTGAAGCGGCTCCCACAGAAACCTCAGGCTCACAGAAACCCCAGGCCAGCGGAAATCTCAGACCAACACCTAGCGAGGCGGCAGGTACTGCAGCGGATCGACGGGATTGCCGTCGCGGCGTATCTGGAACTGCAATTCGTCGCGCGTGGCACCGGTGGAACCCATCTCCGCCACGCTCTGCCCGGCCTTCACCTTCTCGCCCTCCTTCACCAGGCGCTTGCGGTTGTGACCGTAGGCGGAAAGGAAGCTGTCGCTGTGCTTGATGATGACGAGTTCGCCGTAACCGACCAGGCCGTTGCCGCTGTAGACCACCACGCCGTCGGCGGCGGCGCGGACGGGATCGCCCGCCTTGCCGCCCACCTCAATGCCGGGGATGGCGTCGCTGGATGAGAATTTCTTCAACAAGGCACCGTCGGCCGGCCAGCGCCAGTTGATCCCGCCCGCACTTCGCGTGGCCCCACTGGCGACGATGGGCGTCGTCGCGGGCGGATTCTCGACCGGTGCGGGCGGCTGCGTCACCGGCGCGCTGGGTGGCGGAGGCGTGGGCACCAACGATTCGGCAGGCTTGCCGGCGATGACGACGGGTGTGTTCGTCGTGGTTGCCGGCGCGGGTGCCGTGGGCGGCAAGGCGGTTCCGGCATCGGCCACGTGGGCCGGCGGTGGAGCCGCCACGGGGGGCTGCGCCGGCTGTGCCGCCGGCGCGGGATGCCCGGCCGATGGAGGCGGCACGGCGGCGGCCACGGGGGCGGCGTGCGAAGCCGCCGGCTTGTCCTCGTGCCCCGGTGGGGAGAGGCGCAGGTCCTGCCCCGGCCAGATCGTATAGGGCGAAGCGATCCCGTTCCAACTGGCCAGGTCGCGGAAATCCACCTTGTTGCGGAAGGCGATGCTGTAGAGCGTGTCTCCCTTGGACACCCGGTAACTGCCGCCCGGCGGAGGTGCCGGCGTGGCGGCGCGCGCGGGGGTGTAGGTGCTGCCCGGGCTGCGCGTGACGACGACCGAGCTGCGGGTGACGTCGCATCCGGAAAGCATGAAGCCCGCGGCCAACACGGCGGCCAGCGCGAGCGGACGGATCATGAGCATCGCGGACTTCCTTTCACGGTCACTCATCTCAACAGGAACCACCAGGCTGCCAGGAGGATGATCGCTACGATAACAGCCCATCCTATCCATTCGATGTGTTTGCGCAGCATCTGTTCCGCGCGTTCACCGAACAGGCGGACCAGCAAGGCCAGCAACCAGACGCGCTTGCCACGGCCGATCATCATGCAGATGAGGAATGGCAACACCGGCACGCCGACGATACCCGAGGCCCAGGTGACGAACTTCATCGGCACCACGGGTTGCAGGGCGGCCATCGCCAATACGATGTAGAGACCCAGCGAGTGCGCCTGCATGTCCTTCTGCAAGCTGGCCACGCCCGTCTGGATCGGCGCGAGCAGGTGCAGCGATTCGAGCAGCGGCTTCAGCGCCTCGTAGGCGAAATGGCCGAGGGCGTAGCCCACCAGCGAACCCAGCAACGAGAACAGCAGGCTCCAGTTGGCGAAACGGAACGCCTTGCGCGGCTCGGCCAGCATCATCGGCGCCAGCATGATCTCCGGCATCACCGGAAAGATGAAGGCTTCGACGAAGGAGAGTCCGGCCAGATAGCGGACCGCATGGCGGTGACGCGCCCAGACGATGGCGCGCTCGTAGAGCGAAGCGAACATCCGCATTCAGCGGTTTTCCTTGTGATGGAGGCGCATCAACCGATGCCGCCGAGTAGCGGCACGAAACTCACGGCGCCCAGGTCCTCGCGGATCACGGCGCCGTGCTCGTCCTTGCGCAAGCGCACGAGCACCTGTTGGCTGGGGCTGCCCACGGGGGCGACCAGCACGCCACCCGGTTTCAACTGGTCGAGCAATTTCGACGGAATGCGATCGCCGGCGGCGGTGAGGATGATGCCTTCGAACGGCGCCTCCGATTCCCAACCGAGCTTGCCATCGTCGTGCCGCGAGCGCAGGTTCTCGATGCCCAGTTGGCGGAAACGCCGCCGCGCCTGGCGCAGCAGTTCCTCGATACGCTCCACGGTGTAGACCGTGGGCACGATGCCGGCGAGAACGGCGGCCTGGTAACCGGAACCCGTGCCGATTTCGAGCACGCGCCCGGGCACGCCATGCTCGATCAGCGCCTCGGTCATTCTCGCGACGATCCAGGGTTGCGAGATCGTCTGGCCATGGCCGATCGGCAGGGCGGTGTTCTCGTAGGCGCGGCTGTGCAGCGCCTGGTCGATGAAATGATGGCGCGGCAGCTGGCGGATCACCTCGAGCACGCGTTCGTCGCGAATGCCCTCTTCGGCGAGCTTCGCCACCAGGCGATCGCGCGCGCGCTGGGAAGTCATTCCCTCGCCGCGCAGCGCGGAAGGCGGAAGTGCATGCAGGTTCACCACCTCAGGCCGCCTCCTCGTTGTCCATGGCCGAGGACAGCGACAGTGCCCAGCTGCTGACCTTCTCCAGCGCCTGGAAGCGCGTGAGGTCGGTATGGATCGGCGTGACGGAAACATAGCCGCGACGGACGGCGTCGAAATCCGTACCGGGACCATCGTCCTCGATCTCGCCCGGCGGACCGATCCACCACATCGTGCGGCCACGCGGGTCGGCGGTGCGGATCGCGGGCGCCGACCGGTGGCGCTTGCCGAGCCGGGTCACTTCGAACCCGTTGATCTGTTCCCAGGGCAGGTCCGGCACGTTCACGTTGAGGATCGTGTCGGCCGGCAGCGGGTCGACGATCAGCCGGCGCATCAACATGAGCACGGCGTTCGCCGCGGCATGGAAGTGGCGGCCCGAACCTTCGCGCGTCACCAGCGACACGGCGATCGCCGGAAGGCCGAGGAAACGCCCTTCCATCGCGGCCGACACCGTGCCCGAATAGATCACGTCGTCGCCGAGGTTGGCGACGTTGTTGATGCCGGACACCACGATGTCCGTCTCATGATCGAGCAGACCGGACAGCGCGAGATGGACGCAGTCGGTGGGCGTGCCGGCGACGCGATAGGCGCCGTCGTCCAGTCGCTGCACGCGGATGGGCGCATCGAGGGTGAGCGAATTGCTCGCGCCGGATCGGTCGCGGTCCGGCGCCACGACCGTCACCGTACCGAACTCGGCCAGACGCCCGGCCAGCACCTGGATGCCAGGGGCCTCCACGCCGTCGTCGTTGCTAACCAGAACTTGCATGCTGATCCAGATCGAAAAACGGGTGCGGCGGCCCCACCTCAGGGAAAGCCGCCCGACCGTCCAAGTCTACCGGACCGGGCAGCCGGATTCACGAAAGCCCGCTAGGATGGGAGCCATGAAGCGACGCCCTTCGACGGTACATGACGACGATAGCCGTCTCTTTCGCGAGGCGATCGGCGACGTTCGCCCCATGACGCCCGTCGAGGCCGTGCCCGACCGCCCGAGGCCGGAGCCGCATCCGCACATGCGCGATGCCGACGAGGCGGCCGTGCCCGCCGATTCCCTGCTGTTCGACTACGATCCCGCCGACCTCGAGGTGGGTGAAGAACTGTCCTATCTGCGCGATGGCTATCCGCCGAAACTCCTGAAGCAGCTCAAGCGTGGGCAATTCAGCATCCAGGCCGACGTCGACCTGCACCAGATGAACGTGGCGGCGGCGCAGCTGACGATTTCAGAGTTCCTCGCCGAGTGTCGTCGCGACGGGGTGCGCTGCGTGCGCATCATTCACGGCAAGGGATTACGCTCGAAGGCGGCCGGGCCGGTGCTGAAGGGATTGACCGACCGGTTGTTGCGGCGAAGGGACGACGTGGTGGCGTTCGCCTCGGCGCGGCCGATGCAGGGTGGTACGGGGGCGGTTGTCGTCTTGTTGAAGGGGTGATGGGGGCTTGCCTCATCCGGGCCCGCTGCCGCGGGATCGCCGACAAGTCGGCTCCCACCAGGTCCCTTCATCCTGCCACCAGGTCCTCTCATCCTGCCACCAGGTCTCTTCATCCTGCCGCCGGGTTCACTCATCCCCGATAGCGGCAAGTTTCCTCGATAGCGGCAAGCTTCGCTGTTGTGGGAGCCGCTTCAGCGGCGAATGGCTGCTGCGGCTAGCTTGCCCGCTGCCGCGGGATCGCCGATAAGTCGGCTCCCACAGGTTCGCCGTCTGTTTGGTGGGAGCCGACCCTGTCGGCGATGGCTACAGGGTCGCCGCGACCTCGCGGATCACCGTGGTGGCATAAGCCCCCGCAGGCAATCCGAACGAAATCTCCAGCGCGCCATCCTCGAGCCAGCGCCACGCGAACTCGCGCGGCTGCAGGCGCAAGGCGCGCCTCTCCTGGTCCATGCGCGCATCGACCAGGCCTTTGGCCAGGTCCTCGTCGCGCGCGGCCACCGCTCGCTCCAACTCGCCCGCCGCATCCGCGGCAGGCGTTTCGCCACGCCCCCACAGAGGCCCGGACGGATGGATATCGAACCGTGCGAGCCGCTCCGCCAGCGTTGCGTCGAACGGTTCCGGCCCGAACCACGAGCGCGACCCTTCCAGCGACCAGATCTCGCCATCCATCGGCGCATCCCAGCAACCGGCGGCTACACGTTCCGCGAGTACGCCATTGAAGATATGCGAGCGCGCCGCCGAGAGCAGGATCGACCGCTTGTCGCGATCGACACGGCGGCCGCCGAACATGGCCCGCGCCTGCGCGACGTTGTTGCCGCCAAGACCGAAGCGCTGCTCGCCGAAATAATTCGGTACGCCGCGCTTGCCGATCTCGCCCAGCCGCGCTTCCGCGGCGGCGCGATCGCCGTCGATCTCGCGCAACACGAGGACGAAGCGATTGCCGCGCAGCGCGCCCCGCTTGATCTTGCGCGAATGCCGGCCGAGCGAACGGATCGTCACGTCGGCGTGCGGAAACGCCGACCAGTCCGGATCGGCCTTGCCCGGCAACTGCACCGTGAACACCTGCCGGGTCACCGCGTGGCGATCCTTCATGCCCGCGTAGCCCACGTTCATCGGTGCGGTGCCGGCGAACTTGGCCAGTTCCCGCGCCACCCAGTCCGTGTTCGCGCCGCGCTTCTCCACGACGAGGAAAGCGTGCTCACCGGTGCCATCGGCCTCGTAGCCGAGGAGTTCCTCGACGAAGAAATCCTCGGGCGTCGAGCGCAAACGGGCACGCAGCGGCGGCGCGCCGAAGGCGAAAGGAAGTTCGTTGTCGCTCATGGAAAGCCTTTACAGCAGGAACAGCGTGGCGAGGCCGAGGAAAATGAAGAAACCACCGCTATCGGTCATCGCGGTGATGAGCACGCTCGAACCCAGCGCGGGGTCGCGCCCGAGCTTCGTCATCAGCATGGGAATGCCCACGCCCATGAAGGCGGCGAGCAACAGGTTCAGCGTCATCGCCGACATCATCACCAGACCCAGCGATACGCTGCCGTAAAGCAGCCACGCGACGATGCCGATCGCGCCACCCCACACGATGCCATTGACCAGGGAGACCGCCATCTCCTTGCGCCACAGTCGCCGGGCCTGGGAAACGCCGATCTGCTCCAGCGCCATCGCGCGGACGATCATGGTGATGGTCTGGTTGCCGGAATTGCCGCCGATACCGGCGACGATGGGCATCAACGCGGCCAGGGCGACGAGCTTCTCGATCGAGTGTTCGAACAAGCCGATGACGCGCGAGGCGATGAAGGCGGTGATCAGGTTGATGGCCAGCCAGGCCCAGCGATTGCGCACGGACTTCCATACGGAGGCGAAGATGTCTTCCTCCTCGCGCAAGCCGCCGCGCGACAAGGCTTCGGTTTCGCTCTCTTCGCGGATGAAATCGAGCATCGCGTCGACGGCGATGCGGCCGATCAGGCGCTGCTGCGCATCGACGACGGGCGCGGTGACCAGGTCGTAGCGTTCGAACGCCTGGGCCACGTCGTAAGCGTCGTCCTCCGGACGGAACGTGTTCACGTCGGGCGCCATGATCTCGTGGACCATCTTCTCCGGCGAGTTCACCAGCAGCCAGTGCAGCGGAAGCACGCCGGTAAGCACGTTGTCCGAGTTGACCACGAAGAGCTTGTCGGTCTGCGCGGGCAGTTCGTCGAAGCGGCGCAGGTAACGCAGCACCACCTCGAGGCTGATGTCCTCGCGGATGGTGACCATGTCGAAGTCCATCAGCGCGCCGACCTGGTCGTCCTCGTAGGACATGGCCGCCTGCACGCGCTCGCGCTCCTGCGCGTCGAGGCTGGCCATCAGCTCGGGCAGCACCTCGGTCGGCAGGTCGTCGACGAGGTCGGCGAGTTCGTCGGCGTCCAGCGGTTCGACGGCGGCGAGGATCTCGCGGTCGTCCATGTCAGCGATCAGCGACTCACGAACCGAATCGGACACTTCGAGCAGGATGTCGCCATCGCGGTCGGAACGCACGCGCTGCCACACCGCGAGGCGGTCTTCCAGCGGCAGCGATTCCAGCACGTCCGCGAGGTCGGCCGGATGCAATTCGTCGAGCCGCGCCTGGAGTTCCGCATCGGCCGCTTCCAGCGCGGCCTCGTCGCCGTCCGGCGCGGCTCCGGCGAACGCGAGCAAGCCTTCACGGCGACGCAAGAGGTCGACGATCGTCTCCAGCCTGTCGTGCAGGCGAGGCGTGGAGGCGCGCGGCTCGTTCTCGCTCATGCGCGCAGCACCAGCACCGTCGCCAGCGCGGCGATGCCCTCGCGGCGCCCGGTGAAGCCGAGCGTCTCGGTGGTGGTCGCCTTGATGCTGATGCGGTCGATGTCCACGCCGAGGTCGGCGGCGATGATCTCGCGCATGCCCTGGGCGTGCGGGCCCACCTTCGGCGCCTCGCAAATGACCGTCATGTCGGCGTTGCCGAGCACATAACCGCGTTCGGACAGCATGGCCGCCACGGCGCGGACGAAGCTGCGGCTGTCGGCGCCGCGCCAGCGATCGTCCGAAGGCGGAAAGTGTTTACCGATATCGCCCAGCGCCAGGGCGCCGAGCAAGGCGTCGCAAAGCGCATGCAGCACCACGTCGCCGTCGGAATGCGCGAGCACGCCCCGCCCATGCGGCACGCGCACGCCACCCAGCATCACGTGGTCGCCTTCGCCGAACGCGTGGACGTCGAATCCCTGGCCGATGCGCATTACCGTGTCCTCCCTAGAAGGAACTCCGCCAGCGCGAAATCGGCCGGCGTCGTCACCTTGATGTTGTCTTCCGATCCTTCCACGAGCAGCGGCGATACGCCGGTACGCTCCATGGCCATCGCCTCGTCGCTCACCACGATACCCGCCTCGGCGGCAAGGCGAAGTGCATGCGCCAGCGCACCACGGCGGAACATCTGCGGCGTGAAGGCACGCCAGCGACCATCGCGCGGTTCGGTGGCGATGCTGTGACACCCTGCGTCGGCACGTTTAAGGGTATCGCGAAGGGGCGCCCCGAGCAGGCCGCCCTCCCCTTTCCCCGCCAGTTCGACCAGGCGTTCGATGTCGCCCGCGCGCACGCACGGCCGCGCGGCGTCGTGCACCAGCACGAACTCGTCATCCGCCACGCCAGCCGGCAACGCATGCAGGCCGGCCAGCACCGAAGCACTGCGCTCGCTGCCGCCGACGGTGACGATCAACGGCTTGCCGCCGATGGTTTCGGTAGCCGCGAAATGCGTATCGTCGGCCGCGATGGCCACCAGCAAACCGGCGATACGTGGATGGGCCGCCAACCGTTCCAGCGTGTGATCGATGAGTGGCCGGCCAGCCAGCCACTGGTATTGCTTCGGCCGGTCCCCGCCGGCCCGGACACCCTTTCCGGCGGCCGGCACCACGCACCAGAGCGCGTCCATCACTGGCCGCCGGGGGCGATGGGCGGAGGCGGAGGCGGCGCGCTGGTCGCGGCCCCCGGCTCCACCACCTGGTAGAACGTCTCACCCGGCTTGACCAGGCCCAGTTCCTGGCGCGCGCGCGCCTCGGTGGCCTGCTCGCCGTGCTTCAGGTCTTCCACGTCCGCGGCGAGCGCCTGGTTGCGCTTCTGCAAGCTGGCGTTTTCCTCGGTCTGCTTCTTGACCGACTCACGCAGCGAATCGACCTCGGCCATGCCCCCACCGCCGACCCACAGCTTCAGCTGCAGCGCGATGAGGACGATGACGAGGATCAGGCCGATCCAGCGCAGGATTGCCGCGTTACTCAAGGCACGACTCAGCCGGGCAGCTTGGACAGGCTTGGGAAGGCGTTGCGGCCGGCGTACGTCGCCTTGGCACCGAGCGCTTCCTCGATACGCAGCAGCTGGTTGTACTTCGCCACGCGGTCGGTGCGGCAGAGCGAGCCGGTCTTGATCTGCGTGGCGGTGGTGGCCACCGCGATGTCGGAGATCGTGGTGTCCTCGGTTTCACCGGAGCGGTGCGAGACGATCGCCGCATACTTCGCGCGATCGGCCATGGCGATGGCTTCCAGCGTTTCGGACAGCGTGCCGATCTGGTTGACCTTGATCAGGATGGCGTTGGCGATCTTCTTGTCGATGCCTTCCTGGAAGATCTTCGGGTTGGTCACGAAGAGGTCATCGCCAACCAGCTGGATACCTTCGCCGATGGCCTTGGTGAGGTGCGCCCAGCCGGTCCAGTCGCCTTCGGCCATGCCGTCCTCGATGGTGACGATCGGGTACTGCTTCGACCACGACGCCAGCGTGTCCACCCACTGTTCCGGGGTGAACACCTTGCCCTCGCCTTCCAGGTCGTACTTGCCGTCCTTGAAGAATTCCGAGCTGGCCACGTCGAGGCCGAGCAGGATGTCGCTGCCGACCTTGTAGCCGGCCTTGGTCACCGCTTCCAGGATCGTGTCCAGCGCTTCCACGTTGGACTTGAGATTCGGTGCGAAGCCGCCTTCGTCGCCCACCGAGGTGTTGAGGCCGCGGCCCTTCAACACCGACTTCAACGCATGGAAGATCTCGGCGCCGTAGCGAAGCGCCTCGGCGAAGTTGGGCGCACCGACCGGCAGCACCATGAACTCCTGCACGTCGACGTTGTTGTCCGCATGCGCGCCACCGTTGATGATGTTCATCATGGGCACCGGCAGCGAACCGCCACCGTCCACCATCAGGTACTGCCAGAGGGCCTGTTTCTTCGACGCGGCCGCGGCGTGAGCGGCGGCCATCGAGACGCCGAGCAAGGCGTTCGCGCCCAGCTTGCCCTTGTTCTCGGTGCCATCCAGCGCGATGAGCTTGCCGTCGAGGCCCTTCTGGTCGGCGGCGTCGTAACCCTTCAGCGCGGAGGCGATCGTGGTGTTGACGTTGGCCACGGCGTTCTTCACGCCCTTGCCACCGTAACGGCCCTTGTCGCCGTCGCGCAGTTCGACCGCTTCGCGCGTGCCGGTGGAGGCGCCACTCGGCACGGCGGCGCGACCGAAGGAACCGTCGGCCAGGGTGACCTCGGCCTCGAGGGTGGGGTTACCGCGGGAATCGAGGATTTCGCGGGCGTGGATCTTCGTGATGGACGTGGTCATGCGGTTCCCGTTACGAGTTGGAATGACTAAGGAAGGTACCGACCAGCACGAGGCCGGCGGTACCGATCAGGATGAGTGCGTTCAGTCCGAGCCCGACCGCGCCGAACGTGCGGCGGCGGTCCTGCCGGCGCAGGGCGATGAAGCCCAGCACCAGCCCGACGAGGGAAAGGACGAGGAAGGCGCAGATGACGAGGCCGACGAAGCCGAATATCGGCAGGTGCTGCTCCGGATCGCCCGAAGCGACCATGAGCGCGGAGAAAACGATGCCGGCCAGGACGACGACACCGGAAACCAGGGCGATGACGAACGAGGCGATGCCGTGACCCGACTGCGGCATGCGTGCCGCACGCTGGCGGGGTTCGCCGGCGTCGTGGGTCGCGTTGTCCTCGGTCATCCAGCCTGTCTCCCCGGGGCCTTTGCGGCTCCGCCATTGGAATGCCGGCGCATCGCCCGCCGGATTCCGTCAATCATACCGTTCCAGGGGAACGATCAAGCGTGGTTCTTGAATCCGCGGCGCTTCACGGCGCCATCGAGCTCCATCAGGGTCTCGAGCAACTCTTCCATCTGGTCGAGCGGCCAGGCGTTCGGGCCATCGCTCAGGGCCTTCGCCGGTTCCGGATGGGTCTCGGCGAACAGGCCGGCCACGCCGACGGCGACCGCCGCGCGTGCCAGCACCGGCACGAACTCGCGCTGGCCGCCGGAGCTGGTGCCCTGGCCACCCGGCAACTGCACCGAATGGGTGGCGTCGAAGACCACCGGGCAATTCGTCTCACGCATCACCGCGAGCGAACGCATGTCGGAGACCAGGTTGTTGTAGCCGAAGCTCGCGCCACGCTCGCAGACGAGGATGTCGTGGTTGCCGACATCGAAGGCCTTCTGCACCACGTTCTTCATGTCCCACGGCGCGAGGAACTGGCCCTTCTTGATGTTCACCGGCTTGCCGGCGCGGGCCACGTTCTGGATGAAGTCGGTCTGGCGGCAGAGGAAGGCCGGGGTCTGCAGCACGTCGACGACGGCGGCGACCTCGTTCATCGGGGTGTATTCGTGCACGTCGGTGATGACCGGCACGCCGATCTGGCGCTTCACCGCCTCGAGCACCTTCAGGCCCTCTTCCAACCCCGGACCGCGGAAGCTGGCGCCCGACGAGCGGTTGGCCTTGTCGAAGCTCGACTTGAAGATGAAGTTGATGCCGAGACGGCTGGTGATTTCCTTCAGCTTGCCGGCGACGTCGAGCTGCAGCTGCATCGACTCGATGACGCAGGGACCGGCGATCAGGAACAGCGGCTGGTCGAGACCGGCCTCGAAACCACAAAGCTTCATGCGGCGGACTCCTCGGAACGGATGGCGAGCTTGTCGCCGTCGCGGACGGCCTTGTATTCGCGCGCGGCGCGCACGAAGCCGATGAACAACGGATGGCCCTCGCGCGGCGTGGAGGTGAATTCCGGATGGGCCTGGCAACCCAGGAACCACGGGTGTACCTGGCGCGGCAGTTCGACGATCTCCACGAGCAGGTCGTCCATCGACTTGCCCGAGATCACCATGCCGAGGTCCTCGAACGACTGCCGGTAGCGGTTGTTGAACTCGTAGCGATGGCGATGACGCTCACGCACCACGTCTTCGCCATACAGTTCGCGTGCCAGCGTGCCTGCCTTCAGGCGGCATTCCTGCGCGCCCAGGCGCATCGTGCCGCCGAGATCGGAGCGCTCGCTGCGCTGCTCGGTTTCGCCGGTGGCGGTGGTCCACTCGGTGATGAGGGCGATGACGGGGTCCGGCGTGTTGCGGTCGTTCTCGCTGGAATCGGCCTGGGGCAGCCCCGCCGTGTTGCGGGCGAATTCGACCACCGCGGCATGCATGCCGTAGCAGATGCCGAAGTACGGGATGCCGGTTTCGCGGGCGAACTGGGCGGCGAGGATCTTGCCCTCGAAGCCACGCTTGCCGAAGCCACCGGGCACCAGGATGGCGTCGGCATCGCCAAGCACCGCGCGGGCACCGCGTGCCTCCACGTCTTCGGAATCGACCCAGCGCAGGTTCACCCGCGTCGACTGGTTGATGCCGCCGTGGCGCAGCGCCTCGCCCAGGGACTTGTAGGCGTCCTTGTGTTCGACGTACTTGCCGACGATGGCCACGGTGACCTCGTCACGCGGATGCTCGACGGCCTCGACCGTGCGCTCCCAGCTGGAGAGGTCGGCCGGACCGGCGTCGAGGCCCAGGCGCTTGATGACGAGTTCGTCCAGGCCCTGCTCGTGCAGCCACATCGGCAGCTTGTAGATGACATCGACGTCGATCGTGCTGATGACGGCGTTCTTCGGCACGTTGGTGAAAAGCGCGATCTTGTGCCGCTCGCCATCGGGCAGCGGTTCCTCGCAACGGCACAGCAGCACGTCGGGCTGGATACCGATCGAGCGCAGTTCCTTCACGGAATGCTGGGTCGGCTTGGTCTTGATCTCGCCCGCCGCCTTGATATACGGGACCAGGGTGAGGTGCACGAACATGCACTTCTCCGGCCCGTGCTCGATGCGCAACTGACGGATCGCCTCCAGGAACGGCAGCGATTCGATATCGCCGACGGTGCCGCCGATCTCGACCAGGGCCACGTCGAAGCCGCGGGTGGCCTCGTGGATGGAATGCTTGATCTCGTCGGTGATGTGCGGGATCACCTGCACGGTGGCACCGAGGTAGTCGCCGCGGCGCTCCTTGCGGATCACCGATTCGTAGATCTTGCCGGCGGTGATCGAGTTCTTGCCGGTCAGCCGGGTGCGGACGAAGCGCTCGTAGTGGCCGAGGTCGAGATCGGTTTCCGCGCCATCGTCGGTGACGTAGACCTCACCGTGCTGGAAGGGACTCATGGTGCCCGGATCCACGTTGATGTACGGATCGAGCTTCATCATGGTCACGGAAAGACCGCGGGCCTCGAGTATCGAGGCAAGCGACGCCGCTGCGATGCCTTTCCCAAGGGAAGACACCACACCGCCGGTGACGAAAATCAGGGGAGTCATGCGAGCAGCCAGTGCTGGAAATTTGTATTTTACCTAAGCGGGCCCCCACTCGCGAGTGGTACCTGAATAGAAAGCCGAAGCGCCCCTCCGCACCCTGGCCCGACCCGGTGCGGTACTCCCGGTGTTCCGGCGCTCCGGTGCTCCGGGGCTTCCCACCCCTCCTTGCTTCCCACCGTCCTTTCTCCCGATACCATGTGCGGATGAATGCCTCCCCGATTCCCGCCCGCCTCCAGGCTCTTCGCGCCGCCATGGGCCGCGAAGGCGTCGCCGCCGTCGTCGTGCCCACCGCCGACCCACACCTCTCCGAGTACCTGCCACCACGCTGGCAGGCGCGCCAATGGCTGTCCGGCTTCACCGGATCGGCCGGCACCCTGGTGGTCACCGCGACCGGCGGCGGACTGTGGACCGATTCCCGCTACTTCGCCCAGGCCGAGAGCGAACTGGCCGGCAGCGGCCTTCCCCTTATGAAACTGAACGTGGCGCACACGCCGGAACACGTGGCCTGGCTCGCGGAGCAGCTCGGCGCCGGCGACGTCGTCTCCGTGGCCGGGGATAGCGTATCCGTCGCCGGCGCCGAAAGCCTGTCCAGGCGCCTGGAAGCCGCCGGTGCCCGCCTGCGCACCGACCTCGACCTGCCCGCCGCCGTCTGGACCGAGCGGCCGCCGCGGCCCGAGGCTTCCGTTTACGCCCACGCGGCCCCGTTCGCCACGGTCGAACGCGCCGACAAGCTGCGCCACGTGCGCACGGCGATGCGCCGGGCCGGGGCCACGCACCACCTGCTTTCCAGCCTCGACGATATCGCCTGGCTGACCAACCTTCGCGGCGCCGACGTCGAATACAACCCGGTCTTCCTGGCCCATTTCCTGATCGAGGACGCGCGGGCAACGCTTTTCATCGACGCCGCCAAGGTGCCGGCCGGGTTGAAGGCCTCGCTGGCCACCGATGGCATCGCCCTGGCCGACTACGGCACCGTCGCCTCGGCGATCGCCGCGCTGCCGGACGATGCGACATTGATGTACGACGCCGGCCGCGTCGTCGTTTCCGTACTGGAAGGCCTGCCCGGCAGCGTGAAGCAGGTGCGCGCGCCACATCCGTCGACCGCGCAGAAGGCGCGCAAGACCGCGGAGGAACTGGACCATATCCGCGACGTGATGCGCCGCGACGGCGCCGCGCTGGCCCGTGCATTCCGGCGCATCGAGGCGGCGCTCGCCGCCGGCCAGGCGCTGACGGAACTGGACGTGGACACGATCGTGCGCGCGGCGCGCGAGACGCAGGCCGGTTTCGTCGGAGAGAGCTTCTCCACCATCGCCGGCTACCAGGCCAACGGCGCCTTGCCGCATTACCGCGCCACCGAAGCCTCGTTCAGCCCCCTGGCCGCCAAGGGACTGCTGCTGGTCGATTCCGGCGGCCAGTACCTCGGGGGCACCACCGACATCACGCGGGTGCTCGCGCTGGGTCCGGTCACCGACGAACAGCGCCGCGACTCGACCCTCGTGCTGAAGGGCATGATCGCGCTGTCGCGCGCGCGTTTCCCCAAGGGCGCCAGCGGACCGCAGCTGGACGCCCTCGCCCGTGCGCCGCTCTGGGCCGCCGGCATGGATTTCGGCCATGGCACGGGCCACGGCGTGGGTTACTTCCTCAACGTCCACGAAGGTCCGCACGGCATCCGCCCGCCCGTGGCCGGAGGCGCGTTGGTGCCACTGGAGACGGGAATGATCACCTCGATCGAGCCCGGCCTGTACAAGCCGGGCCGCCATGGCATCCGCCACGAGAACCTCGCGGTGGTGACCCAGGCCGACTCGACGGAGTTCGGTGAATTCCTGGCCTTCGAGACGCTGACGCTCTGCCCCTTCGACCGCCGCGGCCTGGAGCCCCGTCTGCTGGAGCCTTCGGAACGGGCGTGGCTGGACGATTACCACGCCACCGTCCGCGCCGCGCTGTCCCCCCTGCTCGACGGTGCCGACCGCGAATGGCTGGAGTGGCACTGCGCGCCGATCTGAAGCACCCATCGCCGACAGGGTCGGCTCCCACCACGGTCCGCCATCGGTCAATCTCACGGGCTGACACGGACACGCGTCAGGCTTGACCATCCTGGGGACCTGACCCCATCCTGCCCGGCTACGTCACACCCGCGAAGACCATGAATACTCGCTACAACGCCTCAGACATCGAAGTCCTCAGCGGTCTCGACCCCGTCAAGCGCCGCCCCGGCATGTACACGGACACCTCGCGGCCGAACCACCTCGCCCAGGAAGTCATCGACAACTCCGTCGACGAGGCGCTCGCGGGCCATGCGAAGACCATCGAGGTCACCGTCTTCAACGACGGCTCGGTCGAAGTCACCGACGATGGCCGCGGCATGCCGGTGGACATCCATCCGGAAGAGAAGGTACCGGGCGTCGAACTGATCCTCACGCGCCTGCATGCGGGCGGCAAGTTCTCCAACAAGAACTACGCCTTCTCGGGTGGCCTGCATGGCGTGGGCGTCTCGGTGGTCAACGCGCTGTCCACGCGCGTGGACGTCACCATCCGCCGCGATGCCCAGGAATACCGGATGAGCTTCGCCAACGGCGATCGCGCGAGCGATCTCGAGGTGATCGGCAGCGTCCCGAAGAAGAAGACCGGCACCACGCTGCGCTTCTGGCCCGACCCGAAGTATTTCGACACACCGCGCATCCTCGTCTCGAAGCTGAAGCACCTGCTTCGCGCCAAGGCCGTGCTTTGCGCCGGGCTCACCGTGCGCCTGCTCGACGAGGCGTCCGGCGAGACCACGGAGTGGTATTTCGAGGACGGCTTGCCGGATTACCTGCGCGGTGAACTCCAGGGCGCCGAGGCCTTGCCGGCCGAGTTGTTCGTGAAGCATTTCTCGCGCGAAACCGACGCGCTCGACGTCGCCCTCGCCTGGCTGCCGGAAGGCGACCTGGTCCAGGAAAGCTACGTCAACCTGATTCCCACCGCACAGGGCGGCACGCACGTGAACGGCCTGCGTTCGGGCCTCACCAACGCCATTCGTGAATTCTGCGACCTGCGCAACCTGCTCCCACGTGGCGTGAAGCTGGCGCCGGAAGACGTATGGGAGCGGCTGGCCTTCGTCCTCAGCGTGAAGTTGCAGGACGCGCAGTTCGCCGGCCAGACGAAGGAGCGTCTCTCCTCGCGCAGCGCCGCGGCCATCGTCGAAGGCGTGGTGCACGACGCCTTCAGCCTGTGGCTCAACCAGCACGTGGACACCGGCGAGAAGATCGCCCAACTCGCCATCGAGCGGGCCAGCGCACGCCTCAAGGCGGCCAAGCAGGTGGTGCGCAAGAAGATCACCCAGGGTCCCGCCCTGCCCGGCAAGCTCGCCGACTGCGCGGCCACCGACCTCACCCGTACCGAACTCTTCCTCGTCGAGGGCGATTCGGCGGGCGGCTCGGCCAAGCAGGCCCGCGACAAGGATTTCCAGGCGATCCTTCCACTGCGCGGCAAGATCCTCAACACCTGGGAAGTCGAATCGGGCGCGGTGCTGGCCTCGCAGGAAGTGCACGACCTCGCCGTGGCGATCGGTTGCGATCCCGGCAAGGACGATCTCTCCGGCCTGCGCTACGGCAAGGTAGTGATCCTCGCCGACGCCGACTCCGACGGCCTGCACATCGCCACGCTGCTCTCGGCATTGTTCCTGAAGCACTTCCCCACCCTGGTCAGCCAGGGCCACGTGTTCGTGGCCATGCCGCCACTGTTCCGCGTCGACGTGGGCAAGCAGGTGTTCTATTGCCTCGACGAGGAAGAAAAACGCCTGATGCTGGAAAAGGTCGAGCGCGAGAAGATGAAGGGCGCCGTCAGCGTCACGCGTTTCAAGGGTCTGGGCGAGATGAATCCCGCGCAGCTGCGTGAATCCACCATCCACCCCGACACACGCCGCCTCGTGCAGCTCACCGTCGAGACGGACGACGGCACGCAGAAGCTCATGGACATGCTGCTGGCGAAGAAGCGCGCCGGCGACCGCAAGCAATGGCTGGAAGACAAGGGCGACCTGGCGACACTCGAGGTCTGAGGTCGCGATAAAAAAGCCCGGCACGAGCCGGGCTTTTTTTGATTCTTCGCGCATTCCCGGGATGCGTCGG
Organism: Luteibacter sp. RCC_6_2; assembly: GCF_041360655.1. NCBI lineage: Bacteria > Pseudomonadati > Pseudomonadota > Gammaproteobacteria > Lysobacterales > Rhodanobacteraceae > Luteibacter > Luteibacter sp. RCC_6_2. The sequence continues at coordinate 76,357 of NZ_JBFUPQ010000016.1, forward strand.
TGTCGGGCTCGGCTTTGCCCTCGCATTCGCCGTGTGCGGCGGTGACGGATCGCGGGCCAGCCCGCTTCCCACCCGCGACGGGCTCGACGGGGCGACAGCCATAGGACATGGCCGCGCAGCGGCTTCCTTTCCCGAACGACGGTGTAACTGGAGCGACGAGGGTGGCGTCTCTGCCCACCACCCCTCAACGCGCTCTTTCGCTTACCGCCGGTCGCGGATCGCGGCGATCAGCGCACGTGTGGCGCCGTCGAACTGGGCCAGGTTGCCCGCGTCCTTGTCGTTGCTCAGCGACGGGTAGATCTGCTTGGCGATGACCTTGCCCAGCTCCACGCCCCACTGGTCGAACGCGTTGATACCCCACAGGTGACCCAGCAGGAACACCTTGTGCTCGTACAGCGCGATCAGCGCGCCCAGCGAGTGCGGGGTGAGCGAATCGAGCATGAACACGGTGCTCGGGCGGTCACCCTTGAACGTGCGCTGCGCGGCCAGCGCGCGGCGCTCTTCCTCGGTGCCGGTCTTCGCTTCCGCCAGGGCTTCCTCGAAGGTCTTGCCCAGCGACAGCGCGGCCGCCTGGGCGAGCAGGTTGGACAGCAGCACGTCGTGGTTCTCGCGCAGCGGATGCGCCGGCTTCACCAGGCCGATGAATTCCAGCGGCACGGTATCCGTGCCCTGGTGCAAGGCCTGGAAGTACGCATGCTGCGCGTTCGTGCCGATGCTGCCCCAGACCACCGGAACGGTCGACTGGCGCACTTCGCTGCCATCATCCGGATGCACGTGCTTGCCGAGGCTTTCCATCTCCAGCTGCTGCAGGTATGACGGCAGGTCGGCCAGCGAGTCGACGTACGGAACCACCGCCCGGCTGCTGCGGCCGAGGATGTTGCGGTTCCAGAATTCGGCGATGGTCAGCAGGACCGGAAGGTTGTCCTTCCACGCCGCCGTGAGGAAATGATCGTCGGCCTCGGCGGCACCGGCGAGCAATTCGCGGAAACCCTTCATGCCGATGGCGAACGCGATCGACGCACCCACGGCCGACCACAGCGAGAAGCGGCCGCCGACGTAATCCCACATGGGCAGCACCTGCGAGGCGCCCCACTTGTGCACGGCTTCGTCGTTGGAACTCACGGCGATGAAATGCTTGGAGGTCTTCGCCTCATCGCCGCCGTTGGCCTTCAGTATCCAGTTGCGGAACACGCCGCCGTTGAGCAGCGTTTCCTGCGTGTTGAAGCTCTTGGAAACCAGGATCACCAACGTATGCGCCGGATCGAGCTTCTTCATCAGGTCGTAGGCGGCCTGGCCGTCCACGTTGGTGAGGAAGTGGCTGGTGATGCCCTTGACGTGGAACTGCTCCAGCGCATGCACGGCCAGCCGCGGACCCAGGTCCGAACCGCCGATACCGATGTTCACCACATCGGTGACGCGACCGATCAAGCCAACCGATTCGCCCTCGCCCTTGTGCACGGCGTTGACCAGCAACTCCATCTTGTCGAGTGCGTCGGCGACCTCCTTGCGGACCTCGGCCGGTGCCGCCGGATGGCGCGACGCACCACCGCGCAATGCGGTGTGCAGGACGGCGCGGTCTTCGGAAGTGTTGATGTGCTTGCCGGCGAACATGGCGTCGCGGGCGGCTTTCCAGCCGGTGCTCTCGATGTACTCGCCTACCGCGTCGAGCGCGGCGATATCGAGCTTCTGCCGCGACACGTCGAGGAGGATCGGGCCCATGCGACGGCGCAGGCGCTCACCGCGGGCTTCGTCCTGGACGAGTTCGCGGAGGGTGGTCTTGGCGAGGCGGGAGGCGTGCTCCTCGAACGAGGGCAACGGTGCGTGCTTTGATTCCATGGCTTCCACTTGGCTGCAACGGAGGGGGGGGAAGCAGCGATGTTACCGCAGTGCAGCGTAAGTGGATTGTATGGATGTTGCGTGGTTGGGCAGCGACGGGTGGGAGAGCATCGCCGACAGGGTCGGCTCCCACCAGGGGCAAGGAGCATCGCCGGCATAGCCGGCTCCCACAGGAACGGTCGTGGCCTGGTGGGAGCCGACCCTGTCGGCGATTGCCCGCTGGCCTCAGGCGGCCTGCTTCGGAATCGAATGGTTCGTATGCGTGATGATGTTGTTCGCATCCACGTAGACGAGGTCCGGCTGGTACTTGGCCAATTCCGCCTCGGAAAGTCCGACGAAGGCGGCGATGATCACCAGGTCGCCCGTGGAGACGCGGCGTGCGGCGCTCCCGTTCACCGAGATGATGCCCGAGCCCTCTTCCGCACGCAGCGCATAGGTGACGAAGCGTTCACCGTTGCTGATGTTCCACGCGTGGATCTGCTCGTACTCGCGGATGCCCGCGGCATCGAGCAGGTTGCCATCGATGGCGATGGAACCTTCGTAGTTCAGCTCGGCGTGAGTCACCGTGGCCCGGTGGATCTTGCACTTGAGCATGTTGAGGTGCATGGCGGTCTCTGGGGTTCGTCGATTACAAAAACGCCCATTCTAACGGAGGGTTGCCCGTCCGTCGTGAGGGCTTCCTCTGTCGGTGCGCTTTATGGGGGAGCGCGCGCGGAAACGCAAGTCCCCGTTTGTGAAAGGATTCAGTCGAAAGGCAGGTTGTCGATCAATCGGGTGGCGCCGAGCCGGGCGGCGACCAGCGCCACCAGGCCTTCCCGCTCGTCGGGACCGGGTTCGGCCAGGTCCTCGGCGCGGCGGATGGCCACGTAGTCGGGCACGAAGCCCGCCCGCTCCAGGCGCGCCTTCGCCGCCTGCTCCAGCGCCTGCCAGGCATGCCCCTGGCGGAAAAGCTCACGCATCTGCACGAGCGTGGCATGGATCTGCGGCGCCCTCGCCCGTTCCTGGGGGGACAGGTACTGGTTGCGCGAACTCATGGCCAGCCCGTCGTCGTCGCGCAGGGTCGGCGCGGACATCACCTTCACCGAGAGGGAGAGGTCGGCGACCATCCGCTCGATCACCTTCAGCTGCTGGAAATCCTTCTGGCCGAACACGGCGATGTCCGGCTGGACCAGGCTGAACAGCTTGGCGACCACGGTCGCCACGCCATCGAAGTGGCCCGGGCGGTGGGCGCCTTCCAGCGTGTCGGTGATGACCGGCACGTGGATGCTCACGCTCGCGGCGGGACCGAAGGGATACATGGTGCTCACTTCGGGGGCGAACAGGATATCGCAGCCGGCTTCGGCCAGCCCGGCCTGGTCCTGGGCCAACGTGCGCGGATAGCGCTCGAAATCCTCGCCGGGACCGAACTGCGTCGGGTTGACGAACACGCTGGCGACGACCCGGTCGGCACGAGCCCGAGCCAGCTTCAGCAGGGAGTGATGGCCCGCGTGCAGGTTACCCATGGTCGGCACGAAGCCGACGTTCTGGCCGGCGGCGCGCCAGCCGCGGATCGCGGCGCGGATGGCCGCCGCATCGGTGACGGTCTGCATGGTGGTGCCCTCAGGTGAAGCTGTGCTCGACGCCGGGGAAACGCTTCTCGCGCACGTCCTCGACGTAGGCGCTCATGGCGCCCTGGATGGAATCGCGTCCCGCGAGGAAATCCTTGGAAAAACGGGGCCGCTTGCCCGGCGTGAGGCCGAGCATGTCGTACACCACCAGCACCTGGCCGTCGCACTCCACGCCCGCGCCGATCCCGATGGTGGGAATCGAAAGCTCGGCCGTGATCCGCGCCGCCAGCGCGGCCGGCACGCATTCGAGCACGAGCAGGTCGGCACCCGCGGCCTCCACGGCCCTGGCATCGGCCAGCAGCTTGTCGGCGGCGTCCTGGGTCTTGCCCTGGACCTTGTAGCCACCGAACTTGTTCACCGATTGCGGGGTGAGTCCGAGATGCGCGCACACCGGGATGTCACGTTCGGCCAGCACGGCGATCACCTCGCAGATGCGCCCGGCGCCCTCGATCTTCACCATGGCCGCGCCGCCCTGCGCGACCAGCCGCGTCGCGGCTTCCATCGCCGAGGGAATGTCGCGATCGCTCATGAACGGCAGGTCGGCGACCAGGAGGGTCGACGACAGCCCGCGCGCGACCGCGGCGGTGTGATAGACCATTTCATCGACCGTGACGGGCAAGGTACTCGACCGCCCCTGCACCACCATGCCCAGCGAATCGCCAACCAGGGCCACGTCGACCCCGGCGGACTCCAGTTGCGCGGCGAAACTCGCGTCGTAGGCGGTGAGCATCACGATCTTCCGGCCTTCGGCTTTCATCGCCTTGAGACCCGGCACGGTCACCGGCTTGCGTGCCGGTGCGCTCGTTTTTTCCACGTACACGCTCTTGTCGCCTTGTTGGGTGAAAGCGGAATTGTCCGCCTACGTGAGCGGTATCTCAAGGAACCATGGGCGCGGGGTGCAGACGCGCCCGCCATGCCGCCTCGTCGAGGTGCAGGTCCGTCTCCGAGGGCTCCACCCCCGCCAGGGCCTCCGGGGTGGCCTTGCCCAAGGCGAAGGAAATACCCGCATAGCGTTCATAGTCCGCGAGGCTGCGCCGCCCACCCAACCAGGCCGGGGGCGGCACGGCCAGCCTCCCGTGCATGCCGAACGCGGCTTCGGCCGCCTTCATCGAGCGCTTGCCCAGGGCGGCCCCATCCAGCGCGGTCTCGCCCCGCTTCAACGCCATGCGCTGGTCGTCCCAAACCTTGGGCGCGTCCGCCCTTCCGTAGTAATGCCACACCACGTGCCGATGCGGATGGAACAAATCGTAGCCGTGCGTATACGCCCGCACCGCCAGCGTGATCTCCTCGGTATTGAAGTAATGGTCGGGGTCGGCAGGGACATCGCGCACGAAGCTGCCATCGGTGAAAGCGAAGCCACCGCTGAAAAAGCGTGCCGGAACGGGTCCCATTCTCCCGGCCGGGGAATCGATGCGGGTCGACATCGTGCGTATCACGCCGAGTCCGCCGAAGCCCACGAAGTCGATCTTGTAGCCCTCGTTGCACGGTTCAACGACGGGCTCGCCCGGTACGTAGGCTGGCGGATGGGCCACCAGCACGGGATGCGGGCGCCGCGTGGAACGGACGCTCTCCAGCAGGTCGATGAGTTCACTGTCCCAGTCGCGGGCGAAACGATGGTGGGAATCCAGTTGCAAGGTGTAGTCCTCGCCGTCGAAACCCCGCTGCGCCATCGCCCTCGCCCAGCCGCAACCACGCGATTCGCTCATCGAATAGTCGAGTACGTCGACCACCGTTCCACCACGGCTCAACCGGTGCCGCAGGCGGCCTTCGAAGACGCCGGTCTGGACGGCGAAGCCCGCTTCCGTGAACACATCGCTGCTGTCCTTCTCATCGTGCTGCCAACACACGGTCACGTGCAGCCGACCGGGGCGACGAGCCCGGTCGATCATGTCGATGAGGGTGGGGATCAATTCGGGGTCCCTGTACGCAGGGATCTGCACGAAGATCGTCTTGCCGTCACGTTCGTCCATAAACGCTCCACGGGATGCCTGTCCTGGCGCCGTCGATCGTACTCTGCGCGCCAGGACCTAGGGAAGGGCTACGCAATCCTTCGTGTCGACGGCTCGAAGCAGGTCCGCCACGCGACCACGCCCGGGCACGACCCGTGCGGGATCGAGGTCGGCCAGCGGCAGCAGGACGAAAGCGCGCTCGGCGATCCGGGGATGCGGGAGGCTCAGCCGGTCGTCGTCGAGCACCAAGTCCCCATGGAGCAGCAGGTCGAGATCCAGCGTACGTGGTCCCCAGCGCTCACCGTCGCGCACGCGGCCGAACGCACGCTCGGTCTCCAGCAGGACATCCAGCAAGGCGTGCGGCGACAACGTGGTATCCACCGCGATGGCCGCGTTGACGAAGTCGGGCTGGGGAACCGGTCCCCACGGCGGCGTCCGGTAGAACCGGGAGCGGCCGGCAAGTGCGAGCCCGGGCTCGCCGGCGAGCCGCGCGATGGCCGCTTCGAGCCGCGGACGGACATCGCCCAGGTTACCGCCCAGGCCGATCGAGGCGCGAACGCTCACGCCCCGCCTGAGTCGCCTTTACCGCGCCCCACCGGCTTGCGCCTGCGGCGACGCTTGCGGGCGGGTGCCGTGGAGGCCACCGTCGCCTCGTGGGACGGTACGCCACCGCCACCCAGGGCCGCCGCGAGCATTTCCGGCGGCAACTGCTGGGCGTGGGCCCACCACTCGCCGAGTTCACGCATGCCCGTCGACTCGTGCGCGCGCAGCAGCAGGAAATCGAAGGCGGCGCGGAACCGTGGATGCGACATCAGGCGGAACACGCGCTTGCGGTGGATCTGCTCGAAGCGCGGCTGCAACGCCCAGATCTCTTCCATCGTGAAGGTGAAGCGGCGCGGGATCGCCACGCGCTGGCACTGTTCGCCGACGACGTGCACGGCGGCGCGCTGCCATGCCTCGTTGGCGTCGTAGCCCTGGGCGATCCAGCCATTAGCCTGGTCGCGCACTTCGCCCCACAGCAGCACCGCGTACAGGAAGGCGGGGGTCACCGACTTGCCCTCGGCGATGCGCGCATCGGTGTTGGCGAGGCCTTGCTCCACGAGCGCACGAAGCGCGTGGTCGCCGCGTTCCAGGGCACGCGCGGTGGCCGGGAACAGGAACTTCAGCAAGCCGCAGGCCTCGAGCATCTTGAAGCTCTTCAAGCCGTGGCCGGCGAGGAACAGCTTCAGCGACTCGTCGAACAGCCGCGCGGGGGCGGCTTCGCCCAACAGGTTGCCCAGGGTCGCGAACGGTGCCGACGCCGCGGGATCGATGTTGAAATCGAGCTTGGCGGCCAGCCGCGCCGCACGCAGCATGCGCACCGGGTCCTCGCGGTAGCGTTGCTCCGGATCGCCGATGAGGCGCATCGAGCGGTCTTCGAGGTCGCGCATGCCGCCGACGTAGTCGCGCACGCTGAAATCGGCGATGTCGTAGTAGAGGGCGTTGACCCGGAAATCGCGGCGGACCGCGTCTTCCTCGATCGATCCCCAGATGTTGTCGCGGACGATCCGGCCGTCGACGATGTGACGGTCGCCTTCGCCGCCCTCTTCGCCCGTGCCGCGGAAGGTCGCGACCTCGATGATCTCCGGCCCGAACACCACGTGGGCCAGGCGGAATCGCCGGCCGATCAGGCGGCAGTTGCGGAACAGCCCCTTCACCTCTTCCGGCGTGGCGTTGGTGGCCACGTCGAAGTCCTTCGGGTGCCCGCCCAGCAGCAGGTCGCGGACGGCGCCGCCGACGAGGTACGCGGCAAAACCTGCGTCGTGCAGGCGATACAGCACGCGCAGCGCGGCCTTGCTGATGTTCTTGCGGGAAATGGAGTGCTGGTCGCGCGGAATGATGCGCAGTACCGGCGAAACGTCACTCCTGGTTTCAGAATTCAAGCGATCGAGGTCCTGGCGAGCGCTCCGGCGCCCGTTCAAGTAGCTGCCCCCACCGGCGGGCGGTGTCGGGATGGATGGGCCCAATGTAACGAATTCGACCCAGTTCGACGAGCGGCCATAAAGTCGTTGCCGGACGCCGGAATTTGGATATACTAGCGCGCTTCGTACCCCCGGTACGACCCGCTCCCTTCGTCTAGTGGTCCAGGACACCGCCCTCTCAAGGCGGGAACACGAGTTCGAACCTCGTAGGGAGCGCCACTTTCCTTCCGGCGCCGAACCGTTCGCATGACCTTTGTCGTCACCGACAACTGCATCAAGTGCAAGTACACGGACTGCGTCGAAGTGTGTCCCGTCGACGCCTTCCACGAAGGCCCGAACTTCCTCGTGATCAATCCGGACGAGTGCATCGACTGCACCCTTTGCGAGCCGGAATGCCCGATCAACGCCATCTACCCCGAGGACGATGTCCCCGCGGGCCAGGAGGCCTTCGTCGCGCTCAACGCCGAGTTGTCCAGGGAGTGGCCGGTGATCACCGAGCGCAAGGAGGGCCTTCCCGATGCGAAGGAATGGGAAAACAAGCCCGGCAAGCTGGCCGAGCTCAAGCGCTGAATAACCACACGACGAAAGGGCCCCAGCGGGCCCTTCGACTTTCTAGGGTACGGCCTGGTCCGCCGCCGAATACGTGAACGATGCGGACGCGTTCAGGCCTGCCGGAAGGATCAGGCCGATCACGGGCACCCAGCGACCGGTGGCCAAGATGAAGTCGGCCTGGTTCAGCTTCGCCTCGGCTAATCCATCGCTGTTTCCCTTGACATAAAAAAACGCCTCCAACGGTATGTGCAGGTCGTTCTGCGCCCATGTCCCGACCTTGATTTCGTTCTGCGTGCCTATGGCTTCGCTGGCCAAGGCATTGCGGATACGGGCCAACTGCGCGAAGTGCAGGTAGGCGTCCGGTGTGCGCGGCTTCATGGTGAAACCACACTGGTTGAAGTAACGACTGGCCACTACGCTGAATCTGGCGAGCCAGGCCTGACTCGTCGTCACGCCCTGAGCCTGGCAAGGGCCCGTGTTGGCAATGTTCGGGACCGCACCACAGCCATCGTTCTCGGGTGAGCGGCGCGAGTCGGTTCCCGCATCGAAAGCGAAGGCGCAAAGTACCGTGAGTTGCGTATAACCGTCGCCCGGACTGTCCGCGAAGAAATACGGCAGGATGACGAAACCGTTGGCGTAACCGAAGACCAGCGCCGAAAAGGCGCTGTCCTTGCGCAGCCACGAAAACGACACGCCGTTGGGTTGTGGATTACTCGGATTCGGATTCCAGGCGGAGAAGCCCGCTCCACGCTTCGTGGCCCGCAGCAGGACGCCCGAACAAAGGACTGCCGGCAGAGGATTGGGATCGTCGGCATCCATCCGGCAATCGGCAACCGGGTCGTCGTAGCGCTCCTGCAAATGGCGGGCTACCGTGGAACCCTCGTCGTCGTGCGCTCCGGACACCTGTTGCCAGCCCGCGACGGCATTGACGACTGTTCGATCCCTGGGCGGGGCAGCGGCGCACGCGGCCAGCAGAAGAGCCAGTGCGGACCCAAGCAGTACGCGCACGATGAGACTGTTCTTTTCGTCCATGATTCATCTCTCCCTGATTGGAAACCAAGCCCGGCAAGCTGTCCTAGCTCAAGCGCCGACGCCCCGTCGTGGGGAAACCCAAGAGACCTGTAGTCAGGGAATCGCCTGTTCGGAAGCGGTATAGGCGAACGATGCCGGCCCGTTCATCGCCGTGGGAAGCGTCACGCGTATGACGGGCGCCCACCGGCTGAACCGGGTGTTGAAGTCTTGCTGGTTCGCCTTCGCCTCGTTCAACGCGGCCGTATTCCCCGCGATGAAGAAAAAGGCCTCCAGCGGAATATGGCTGTCGTTCTGGGCCCAGGTCCCGACCTTGATCTCGTTCTGTATGTCGAATGCCTTGCTACCGAGCGCGTTTCGGATGAGAGCGAGTTGGGCGAAGGCCTGGTAGGCGCCCGCTGTACCCGGCTTCATCATGAACACGCACTGCTCCTGGTAGAGCGCACCATTGCCGAACCGGGCCATCCATTGGGCGCTGGTGGTGATCCCCAGTGCCTGGCAAGCACCCGTGCCGGCAACCGTCGACGGACCACAACCGTCCTTCTCCGCCGAGTTCCTGGTATCCGTGGCTCCGTCGACGGGAAACGCGCAAAGCACCGTCAGCTGGGTATAGCCGTCGCCAGGACTGTCCGCGTAGAAGTGCGGCAGGATGATGAATCCCGTGTAGTAGCCCCTGGCCAACGCTCCCAGAGCGTTGTCCTTGCGCAGCCAGGAAAACGACACGCCTCGGGGCTGCGCGTTGCTCATGTTGGGATTCCAGATGTCGTACCCCGCCCCGCGATTGACCGTGCGCAGCAGGATTCCCGAACACAACACCGCAGGCAGCGGATTCGGATCGTCGGCATATTTCCGACAGTCCACCACGGCATCGTCGTAGCGCTCCTGCAGATGCGCCGCCACGGTCGCCCCCTCGCCGTCGTGCGCTCCTTGTACCGCGTTCGACACATGTGCCTGCCGCATGCCCGTCGACGTCAGCGCGTCCTGCGTCGGCACGCCGGCACAGCCCCCCAGCAGTACCAGCATCACGCCAAGCAACGTCCCATGTCCGTACCGCTTCATGATCTTCTCCTTCCGTGGTGGTTCGCGCGACGGCTCGGTACGGTGCGGCGGGCCAGGTTCTTCAAGGCACCGCCTGTTCCCCGGACACGTACTCGAACGCGGCATGTGCGCTGGCAGTGGCGGGCAAGGTCATGCGAAGGATCGGCCGCCAAGGCCCGCCCGCACGGATGAAATCCCTCTGCATGCCTTGCGCGGACGGTAGTCCCGTACCGCCACCGGCGTAGAAAAAGGCGGCCAGTGGAAGGGTCCCGACGATGTTCTGCGGCCATTCGGCGACGATCAGTTCGTTCTGCGTCTGGAACGAAAGCGCTCCCAATCCACTCATCGCCGAGGGGAGCAAGGCGAACGCCGTCGAAGCATCGGCGGTGCCCGTCTTCGTCGTGAATCCGCATTGATGCGAATTCGGGTAGTCGGTGACGAGCCGGTAATGGCTGAGCCAGGCGGTGGTCGTGGTGATGCCCTGGGCCTGGCACGGTCCGCTCGTCGCCGGATGGCGGGCGTTGGCACCGCAACCGAAGCTGCCTCGCGCATCGGAATCCGAATCGATCGGATACGCGCAAAGCACTTCGATCGGGTAATAGGGGAAGGTTCCCTGATAGTCCTTCGGCACGAACAGGAAGCCGGCGTCGTAGCCGAACGCCAGCTTGGCGAACCTGGCGTCCTGGCGCAGCCAGGAGAACGACACGCCTCCCACCTTCGGACTGTTCGGGTTGGGGTTCCACACGCCGAAAGCCGCGGAATACTGGCCGCCACGCAGGAGTACGCCCGAACAGTGGAATGCAGGACGGCCTGCGCCGCAATCGGCTGGGGTCAGGGCGTAGAGGCCTTGGAACAGCAGGGCCATGTTCCGTCCTTCCTCGTCGTTCGTGTTCTGCGGCGCGACGGCGCCTCGCGACAAGACGGTCGCCGCCGATGGTGGTTGTGGCGAGGGAAGGCGTGACGGTGCCGAGGCACACGCGGTCAGGAGGGCGAGCAGCAAGCAGCAAAGCGCGCGCCATGCGCGCGGGATCATCACGTCCATGCGTCGAACTCCTTTCAAGGAAGGCGCCCCCGAGGGGAGCGCCAATCCGGTCCGTTTCTACAACTTGGTGCCACAAAATCCGCAGTAGACCCATCCTGGCTGAACCTCACTACCGCACTTGGTGCAATACCCGGAGGACACCGGCGGCCGAGGCGTAGGCAACGGTCCTGGAGGCGGCGTCGGTGCGGAAGTAGGAGGCGGGGGCGGCGGGGGCGGCGGGGGCGGAGGGGGCGGCGGCACCGGTGCAGGGGTTACCGGAATCCACGGGATGGGAATCCAGTTCGTACCGATGGATTCCGTGGATCGGGTGGCCATCCCACCCGTCACATCCGCCTGGGTGGTCGCATTGGCTCGTTCGACCAACTGCTCCACCACCCTCTCGATCTCGCTCAACCGGGACGATAGCTGTCCATTCGTGTCTTCCATGACTCCCTCCTTGGTTTCGGCATGCCATGCCAGATCGTGCGGACGTTGCGCACGTCCGGCGATGTATGTTCCGTCGAAGCCAGTCTGTCGCCGATAGGCGGCCGGGACCATATGGCATCGGTCGTAGGAACACGAGGCGCCGATCCGGCAATCGGCGCCCTCGCCGCCTCGGGAGGGCCTGGTGGGAGGCCCTGGTGGGAGCCGACCTCGTCGGCGATGGGTGCTTGCCTGAGCCTGGCCCGCTGCCGCGGGATCGCCGACAAAGTCGGCTCCCACCAGAACGGTCCTCTCAGCGGGGCTGTGCTTTTCTGCGAAGGACCAAAAAAAACGCCGCCCGGAGGCGGCGTTCTTGCGGGAGGACCCGGAGGCTTACTTGCTGCCCATCCGCGACTTCAGCGCGTCGATGACGCGGCGGACGCCATCGGCGTCGCCCTGCGCGCGGACTTCGCTACCGGTACCGCTCGGGGTGACCGCCAGCACGACCGTGCGGGTGGCACCCTTGGCCGAGGCCGGCGCGTCCTTGGCATCCTGGTCGGCGTTCTTGCCGCCGCCGAACATGCGGCGGAACAGGCCCGGGCGGTTTTCCGGCTTGCCGCGGCTCGCGGCGATCTGGTACGAGCGCGCCGTGTCGTCGTGCGAAAGCACGGTACCGAGGTCGCCCACGCTGATCAGTTCGCCGATACGGCGATAGGCGGCATCCGGATCGTCGGTGAGGATGAAGCCATCCGACACCGGTGCGGCACCCTGGTCCGTAGAGGCACCGGGAGCACCCGAGCCGACGTCCGGAATGACCAGGGCGGCGCTGGTGGACGGCGTATCGAGGCCCGGCGGGATTTCCAGCGGGGCTTCCTGCTGGGCCCTTTCCCAATCCTTCGTGGAGCGGAACGCACCGCAACCGGAGACGACCAGGACGGACAGGAGCAGTGCCGGGACGACCAGCGCGTACGAGGTTTTCTTCATGAACTTAGGGTTCCGTTGAGAAGGTTGCTTCAGGCGGCAGACGCCAATGGTGCCAGAGCGGCGAGCGTTTCGCGCAGCTTCGCCAATGCCGGACCGGATTCCAGTTCGACCAGCGGCAGCCGCGGGGCGGCAGAACCGAGCCCCAGGGCCGCCAGGCCGGCCTTCACCGGGATCGGATTCGGCGCGCAGTTCAAGGCATCGATCAACGGCGCCAACCGCGCGGTTTCCCTCGCGGTCCGCACGGCATCGCCCGAACGGGCGGCATCGCACAGCGCGCGGAAGGCTTCCGGCACGAGATTGGCCACGACGGAGATCGTTCCCGCGGCGCCCGCCAGCATGGCCTCGTGGGCCGAACCGTCGTCACCGCTGAGGTAGACGAAATCGGCACGGATAAGTTCCGCGAGGGCCTGGATACGCCCGGCATCGCCGCGCGCCTCCTTGATGCCGACGATGCCGGGATGATCGCGCAACACCGCCACGGTCTCCGGGGCGATATCGCAGCCCGTGCGCGGGGGCACGTTATAGAGGATCACGGGCAGGCCGCCCTGCTCGGCCACCGCGAGGAAATGCCTGCGCAGGCCTTCCTGCGTGGGCCGCACGTAGAAGGGCGCCACCACCAGGGCGGCATCGGCGCCCAGCGCCTTGGCGCGCCGCGTGGTGGCGATGGTCTTCGCCGTGCCCGCTTCGCCGGTACCGGCGATGACCGGAACGCGTTTATCCACGTGCTTCACCGCGAACGCGAGCAGGCGCTCGTATTCGTCGTGTTCGAGGAAATGCGATTCGCCCGTGGAACCGGCCACGACCACCGCCTGGGTGCCGCCGGCGAGCTGCTGGTCGAGCAGCCGGCCGAACGCGTCCAGGTCGAGGGAGCCGTCCGCGGCGAAGGGCGTCGCCAACGCGGTGATGCTTCCGGAGATGTCCAAGGTGAAACCCGTTGTGTAATCAGCCCTTCGCATGTTACCGGGGCGTTTCCGGCGAGTCCATTCGGCGGCTTTCCGGCCCGTGGACGCTCCGTGTCTTGCTAGCGTGCGACAGGGACAAGTAAGCTGGCCCCAAAGCGTTGGTTCCGCGCCCCGCGGGACGCGCCATAGGTAGTTTCCGCCTTGAATCGTTCCGCAGTACGCAGCGCCACCACGGACAACCAGCTCCTCATTTCGACGCTGTCGCCGGCGCATCGCGCGCCGATCCTGGCCCTGGCCAAGCGCATCGCCGATTCCGGCTGCAATCTCGCCGACGCCCGCGTGTCGACGATCGGCAACGATACCTCCGTCATGCTGTTGGCCAGCGGCGCCTGGGACGCCGTGGCCAAGCTGGAGACCTCGCTGGGCAAGCTGGCCCGCGACGAGGAACTGCCGATCGTCCACTACCGCACCACGCCGCGCGAACCCACCGCCCACCTGCTGCCCTACCTGGTCGAGGTGATCGCCGCCGACCGGCCGGGCATCCTCGTGAAGATCATCGAGTTCTTCTCACGGCGCGACATCAGCGTGGAACAACTCTCGTCCATGCGTTACCAGGCGATGCAGACCGGCGCCGAGATGTTCCAGGCGCAGATCACGATCGGCATTCCCTCGGAAACGCACATCGCCGCCCTGCGCGACGATTTCCTCGAACTGTGCGATGGCCTCAACCTCGACGCCATCATGGACCCCGTGAAATTCTGAACCGGAAGGAGCAGCAGGCGTACGCATGATCTCCAAGGGCAAGAAGCTCCCCAAACTCGAAGGCACGCTCGGCGATGGTTCGACGCTGCTCCTTTCTTCTCTCAAGGGACGGTGGGTGGTGGTGTTCTTCTATCCGAAGGACAACACGCCCGGTTGCACGAACGAAGCGAAGGATTTCCGCGATCTCTACGCCCGGTTCCAGGCCCTGAATGCCGAAGTGATCGGCGTCTCCCGCGATTCGGTGCGCTCGCACGCGAATTTCGCCACCAAGCATCAATTGCCCTTCCCGCTCGTTTCCGACGCCGACGAAGCCTGGTGCCAGGCCTTCGACGTCATCCACGAAAAGGTGCTCTACGGCAAGCGCCACATGGGTGTCGTACGCAGCACCTTCCTCATCGATCCAGACGGCAAGATCCACACGGAATGGCGCGGGGTCAAGGTTCCCGGCCACGCGCAAGCCGTGCTCGAGAGTGTTCCCACCGCGTGACGAATACCGCGTCATGCGGCACCTCCCCCCGGCCGTCGCCGTGCGGCCGGTTCTCGCAACCTCTGCATGAGGTCACTTCCGCATGACCGGAAGCAAGCGCATCTACGCCCTCGACACCAACGTGCTGCTGCACGACCCGACGTCGTTGTTCCGCTTCGAGGAACACGATGTCTTCATACCGATGACGGTGCTGGAGGAACTGGACGACAAGAAGAAAGGCGGCTCGGAAGTATCGCGCAACGGCCGCCAGGTAAGCCGCTTCCTCAACGAGCTGATCGAGCGCGGCGGCGGTGGCCAGGGCCTTCGCGACGGGCTGGAACTGATCAATCCGCAAGGCATCAAGCTCAAGCGGGGCGCCGTCGGCCGGCTGTTCTTCCAGCAACGCACGAGCCACGGCAACGGCAAGGCCGACAACCAGATCCTCGCGTCGGTGATCGACCTGCGTGACCAGTATCCCGACCGCCCGGTGATCCTGGTCACCAAGGACATCAACCTCCGCATCAAGGCATCGATCTACGGCATCACCGCCGAGGACTACGAGAACGATCGCGCCCTCGACGATTTCGCCCTGCTCTTCACCGGCTCCGACGAACTGCCGGAAGATTTCTGGGGGCGTCATCCGGAACTGCGCTCGTGGAACGAGCGCGGGCGCACCTTCTACGAAGTGAGTGTCCGCGACGACGAACTCTGGTACCCGAACCAGTGCCTGTACATGCCCGGCGAGAACGACGTCGAGCTGCGCGTGCTCGAACTATCCGGCGACGAGGATGCGCGCAAGGCCCGGCTCGTGCTGCTCGACGACCATACCCACGCCGCGCATGGCGTTTGGGGGATCGCCGCGCGCAATCGCGAACAGAACTTCGCGCTCAACCTGCTGATGGACCCCGATGTCGACTTCGTCACCCTGCTCGGTACCGCCGGCACGGGCAAGACGCTGCTCGCCCTTGCCGCGGGACTCGCCCAGGTGATGGACCAGCAGCGCTACCGCGAGATCATCATGACGCGCGCCACGGTATCGGTCGGCGAGGACATCGGCTTCCTGCCCGGCACGGAGGAAGAGAAGATGACACCGTGGATGGGAGCGCTGACGGATAACCTGGAAGTGCTCGCCAACCCGGAGGAAGGCGGCTCGTGGGGGCGCCAGGCCACGAACGACCTGCTTGCCTCCCGCGTGAAGATACGCTCGCTCAACTTCATGCGCGGCCGCACCTTCCTCAGCCGTTATCTCATCATCGACGAGGCGCAGAACCTCACGCCGAAGCAGATGAAGACCCTGATCACCCGCGCCGGCCCGGGCACCAAGATCGTCTGCCTGGGCAACGTGGAGCAGATCGATACGCCTTACCTCACCGAGACGACGTCCGGCCTCACCTACGCCGTGGATCGTTTCAAGATGTGGGCGCATTCGGGGCACATCACGCTGAAGCGTGGCGAACGCTCGAGACTGGCCGACTTCGCGTCCGAGGCGTTGTAGGGAACCTCCAGGGCGCGGGCATCCCGCCCGCGCCCTCTCCTCCACCCATGAAACCCTCCAGACCCAACACACTCACCATCGCCGGCTCGGATTCCGGCGGCGGTGCCGGCATCCAGGCCGACCTGAAGACGTTCCACGCACGCGGCACCCATGGCCTCACCGCCATCACCGCCGTCACCTCGCAGAACACGCGGGGGGTGAGCGCCGTCCATACACTTCCCCTCGCCCATGTCCGCAGCCAGATCGAAGCGGTTTTCGATGACTTCCCCATCGCGGCCGTCAAGACCGGAATGCTCGGCAGCGCCGCGATGACCCATCTCGTGGCGACGGAAATGCGCCGGCGCAAACCGGCATGGCTCGTCGTCGACCCGGTCATGCTGGCCACCAGCGGTGCCCGGCTGCTCGATGAAGATGCGCTCGACGCGCTGATCGGCCGGCTGATCCCGCTAGCCGACGTCCTCACGCCCAACCTGCCCGAAGCCGAAGCCCTGCTCGGACGTCCGCTCAGGCGCGACATCGACGCGGCGGGCGCCGACCTGCTCGCCCTGGGCGCACGAGGCGTCTTGCTCAAGGGCGGCCACGCGAAGGGGCGCGAGATCGTCGATCGTTACTACGATGCCGGCGGCGTGATCGAGATCCGCCATCCGCGCCTGCCTTTCGAAGGCCATGGCAGCGGCTGCACCCTGGCCTCCGCGGTGGCCGCCGAGCTTGCCAAGGGCAAATCGCCGCACGCGGCCGTCCGCATCGCCGTCACCTGGCTGGACAAGGCCTTCCAGCGCGCCTGGCGACCGGGCGGCGGCGCGGCCCACGTGCTCGGACACTGAGGCCGGAGTATCCTAGCCGGCGTTGATACGGGCCCTTTGGGGCCGTATGTATCGCCCGTCCCCCTCGAGTCCAACCCATGAATTTCCTCGGGCCCCGCTTCATCGTCCTGTACGTGCTGATCCTGTTCACGCTCTGCGTGCTGCTGGTGCACCTGCGCGGCCGCTCGCGCCTGCGCTTCGACCGCCAGCTGGTGGATCATTCGGCGATCTTCGCGCCTTACAACCTGTTGATGTACGCCTTCTCCGCGGTGCCAGCACGGCCGATCCTCGACCGCCGTGGCTTCCCCCAGCTCGACCTGCTGCAGTCCAACTGGCAGACGATCCGCCAGGAAGCCATGCACCTGTTCGACGAGGGCTTCATCCGCTCGGCCGAAAAGCACAACGACGCCTCCTTCAATTCCTTCTTCAAGCAGGGCTGGAAGCGTTTTTACCTGAAGTGGTACGGCGAACCGCTGGCCTCGGCCGAGGCGCTGTGCCCGGAAACCGTGAAATTGCTGAATTCCATCCCGAGCGTGAAGGCGGCGATGTTCGCCCTGCTTCCCCCGGGCAGCAAGCTCAATCCACACCGCGATCCCTTCGCCGGTTCGCTGCGCTACCACCTCGGCCTCATCACGCCGAACTCGGACGAGTGCCGCATCTTCGTCGATGGCGAAATGCACGCATGGCGCGATGGCAAGGACGTGGTCTTCGACGAGACCTATGTGCACTGGGCGGAGAACCGCACCGACCAGACCCGCGTCATCCTCTTCGCCGACGTGGAGCGCCCGCTGAAGAGCAGCCTGATGACCGCGATCAACAAGCGCGTCGGCGCCTTCATGGGTTCGATCACGGCCTCGCCCAACAGCGACGACGGCAATGAACAGGTGGGCTTCGTCAACCGCATGTTCGCGCTGAACAAGCGCGGCCGCGAGCGCACGCGCAAGTTCAAGAAGGCCAATCCGAAACTGTTCCGCGTCGTGAAGTACATCGGCATCGTGCTGATGATCTGGCTGATCTTCCTGGCGCCCTATCCCTTCTTCCGCGGCGACGCCTGATGCCATGAAGCCTTCCGTCCTTACCCTCGCTCTTCTCGTCGCGACATCCATCGCCTCGGCCGAAGATGCCGGGCCGGGACCGACGGAAGACCTCGCGCCCCGTGTCGCTCGCCTGGTCGACGACACGACGAAAGACGCGGCGAGCGAGGACCGCGCGTTCAACCAGTTGTTGCGACTCGGCAGGGCCGGCGTCCCCTACATCGTCGCGCACCTCGGCGACGATCGCCGCCTGCCGGAACAGTCGATCTGGATACACCGCTCGGGCGGACGCGCGGAACGCCAGTACAAACCGTGGTACGTACATGACGGCCTCGAGGCCGTACTGACGGAACTCACCGGTTTCACCATGGGCCCCCAGAACGGTCACCTGCTTCCCAGCCAGCGCAAGCAGAGCACGCGTAAATGGGTGGCATGGTGCGTGGAGCGCTATCCGGCCCAGGCGGATGTGTGTCGCTCGGGACAGCGGTAGCGGCATTCCGCTTCATCTCGGGCGGGCTCGGGCTCGGCATTGCCCTCGCATTCGCTGTGCGCGTGGCGGGGGAGCTGCCGGGCGCCACCCTCGGCGCGACAGGCGGTGCCGTCCCTTGGGAAAGGATGCCGCTGCGCGGCCGTGTCTGATGGCTGGCGCCCCTTCGGGCTCGGACGGTCGGGCGGGGGTTTCCGATTCGCCCTCCTGGCTCAGCGGAAACGATCGGCCGTCCTGGCCGATCCCCTTCGGGCCTTGTCCGCCCCTCCTCGGCTCCTCATGTCGCGCCGAGGGTGGCGCCCGGCAGCTCTCTCGACACCGCGGTGGGTGGGTGGGAAGAGCAACGCCCGCCGTGCCACGTGCCGCTAGTCACCAGCCCCTTGCCCCTTGCCGGTTGCCGGTTGCCGGTGGCCGCACCCGGGTGGGAAGCGGGCTGGCCCGCGAGTCCTCAATCTCTCCGGTGGCGAAGGAAGCCTTGCGATGGTCGGGCGAGGCTTTCCACCGCTCGCTCGGTGGCAGTGCACAGCCTCATTCGCTCGACATAGGGTGGCGAATCGCGGGCCAGCCCGCTTCCCACCCGGGTGAGGGAGACTCATGGGAGGCGGCTTGCACGTGCGATGTCCATCCCGGGCGACGGGTGTTGCTCTTGCCTCACGACCCCTCCGTGCCCGGAAGAGCCGTCGGCCGCCACCCTCGTGGCGACTTGTGGAACCGAGGAGCGCCGGGCGAAAAGGCCCGTCAGGGGGC
>NZ_JBFUPQ010000017.1:0-90714 GCF_041360655.1 Luteibacter sp. RCC_6_2
CGGCACTGCCGTCCATCGGCTTGCCGCACTCCGCTCTCACCTCCAAGCCTAGCCCTTCGGAAAGACACAAGCCGACCCTGTCGGCGATAACAAGGGTGCGAATGATGACCAGGTCGACCGGCTTCACCGAACAAGCGCTGCCTGCCTGGCGCCGTGCCGTCCTCAAGGTCGGCAGCAGCCTTTTGACCGCGCCGGGTGGCGCGCTCACCGGTACCCATGCCGAGGCACTGGCGGCCTTCGTCGCCCGCAGCCGCGAAGCCGGCCGTGAAGTCGTCATCGTCTCCTCGGGTGCGGTGGCGGCGGGACGCGGCCTCGCCACGCCCGAGCGCGGTGCGGGACTGGCCGGAAGGCAGGCGTTGGCCGCACTGGGCCAGACGCGGCTGATCGCGCTCTGGCAAGGATTCTTCGCCGACCCCGTCGCCCAGGTCCTGCTCACCCACGACGACCTGCGCAACCGCCGTCGCTACCTCAACGCACGCTCCACGTTGCGGGAGCTCCTCGCCCTCGGCACGATCCCGGTCATCAACGAGAACGACACCGTCGCCGTCGACGAACTCAAGCTCGGCGACAACGACAACCTCGCCGCCATCGTCGCCGCGCTCGTCGACGCCGACCTCTTGCTGGTCGCTTCCGACATCGGCGGCTTGTACACGGCCAATCCCCGCACCGATCCGGACGCGCGGGCTGTCGACGACGTCGCCGAGGTCACGCCCGGCCACATGGCCAGCGCGGGTGGCGCGGGCAGTGCGGCGGGTACCGGGGGCATGCGGACGAAGCTGGAGGCGGCGATCAAGGCCGCGGCGGCCGGTATCGAGACCATCCTGTTCGATGGCCGCGATGCCGCCTGCGTGGGCCGCCTGGCCTCGGGCGTGCTCACGGGGACCCGCCTGCGCGCCCCACGGAGCCGCCTTGCCGCGCGCAAATACTGGTTGCGGCATACCCCCGCCGGAGGCCGCATCGTCGTGGATGAGGGGGCGGCGAATGCGCTTCGCTCGCGTGGTGCGTCGTTGTTGCCGGGCGGTGTCGTCGGCGCCGAAGGTGAGTTCGCGCGAGGCGACGTCGTCGAGATCGGTGACGGCCACACCGTGTTCGCGCGAGGCGTCTCGCAATATGCCGCCGGCGATGTCCGCCGCATCGCCCGGCGCCATACGCGGGAGATCGATGGCGTGCTCGGCTACAGTTACGGCGAGAGCGTCGTGCACCGCGACGATCTCGTCGTCTTTCCCGAATGAGCGAGGTCGCCATGCCATCCTCCCTGCGTGAACGCGCCATCGCCTGCCGGGACGCCGCCGCCGTGGTGGCCGGCCTGGACACGGTGGCGAAGCGGCGCCTGCTCCACCGCATGGCCGATGCGTTGGCCGCCGACGCGGCCGTCGTCATCGCGGCGAATCGGTGTGACATGGACGCGGCGCTGGCGAACGCGACGAGCGGCGCGATGCTCGATCGCCTGCGCCTGGACGAAGACCGTGTCGACGTCATCGTCGGGGCCATCCGCGAGGTGGCCACGTTGCCCGATCCCGTCGGGGTGATCACCCGTCGCGAAACGCGGCCCAACGGTATCGTCGTCGAACGCGAGCGCATCCCGTTGGGCGTGATCGCCATGATCTACGAAGCCCGCCCCAACGTCACCGCCGATGCCGCCGCCCTGTGCCTCATGGCGGGCAACGCGGTGATCCTGCGTGGCGGATCGGATGCCATGCACTCGAACGTGGCGATCGCCAACGCCTTGTGCCGCGCATTGCGCGAGGAGGGCATACCCGAGTCCGCATTGACCCTGCTGGACGATCCACGCCGCGAAACGATGGTGGAACTCCTCCAACTCACCGACATCGTCGACCTGGCCATTCCGCGTGGTGGCGAAGGGCTGATCCGCTTCGTCGCCGAGCATGCCCGCGTACCCGTCATCAAGCACTACAAGGGTGTCTGCCATCTCTACGTCGACGTGGATGCCGACCAGGAGCTCGCGTTGCACCTGCTCCTGGATGGAAAGACGACCCGTCCGGGCGTATGCAACGCGCTGGAGACGATGCTGGTTCATCGCGATGTCGCCGCGACCTTCCTGCCGCGCGCCATCGCACGCTTGCGTGAGCGCGGTGTCGACGTACGGGGCGACGACGGTGTCCGTGCCGTGGTGGCCGATGTCGCCACCGCCAGCGAAGACGACTACGCCGCCGAATTCCTCGACCTGATCATCGCGGTCCGTGTCGTCGACGACATCGAGCAGGCGATCGCCCATATCCGTCGCTACGGCTCCGACCACACCGAGGTGATCGCGACACGCGACCAGACCACTGCGGAACGCTTCGTGCATTCGCTCCGCTCGGCGGTCGTCATGGTCAACGCGTCTTCGCGCTTCAGTGACGGTGGCGAACTCGGTCTCGGGACGGAGATCGGTATCTCCACCACGCGTTTGCACGCCTATGGCCCGATGGGCGCCGAGTCGCTTACCGTCGAACGATTCGTGGTGCGCGGGGAAGGGCAGGTCAGGCACCACTCGTCGTTGCAGTGATGGCCGGCGCTTGGTGCCCTGGTGGGAGCCGACCCTGCCGGCGATGGGTGCTTGCCGCAACCTGGCCCGCTTCCGCGGGATCGCCGACAAGGTCGGCTCCCACCAACGCCCCTCGACGCGATCACCGCGGTCGGCCAAGCTCCGCGCCGATGCGCTCCGACACATCCATCATCGCGTACCACGCGCGCTCGATCGCGTCCGCCAGCGCATCGCGGTCCAATGCCACCGTTTCCGCGCGCCCACCTTCATCGGGCGTGTATTCGATCAGTACGCGCTGGCCGTCGATCCATGCCTGTTCCCCCGCGAGGAACAAGGGGTCCTCGAAGCTGCCCATGCCGGCCTCCAACGGCATGGCGAACGCCGTGCGCGTATCGCGCGGAGCGCCGCGCAGGAGTGCCATGGCGCGTGGGAATGAGCCATCCTCATCGTCCAGTTCCAGATTGACACGGTCGAGCCGTGGGCCTGCGAACAGCTCCACCGATCCCATGAAGATGGCATGCGTGGCATAGCCGTCCAGCCGGACGCGCGGCTGCTTCAGGACCTCGCGAAGCGCGGTGACATAGCGATCGCAGGTTTCCGGATGTTCGCTCAGCCATCGGCTGCTGACGTCGTCGATAGCTGTTTCATAGCCATTGGCCTTCGCCTTGATGCCGGGGTGGCTGAGACCGGCCGGGCGTTCCGGCAGGGACACGGGAAGGCCGCCGGCCTTCAGTCCGAGCAGGACCCGGCCCGGCACGACACGCAGCCAGTGCGTGACGCCCTGTACAGCGAAACCAGGGCCGCGTTCGCTGTACGGCGAAGGATAGACATCGCGTTCGCTCATGCCTGAGACCGCCATGCTTCGATGGCTTCCACGGCCCCGAGGCAATCGCTGTAGCGGTTGTAGAGTGGGGTGGGCGAGAGGCGGATGACGTCGGGCTCGCGCCAGTCGCCGATGACGCCCTGCCGCTCGAGATACTCGAACAACGAACGTCCGGCATCGCGTCCGGCGCGCACGCGCACCGACAACTGCGCACCACGTTGCGCCGGATCGTTCGGGGTGACGATGTCCAACGCGTCGTCGAGGCGTGCGCGGATCAGCCAGTCGAGGTAGGCGGTGAGCCGGCGGCTTTTCTCGACCAGGCGCGGCATGCCCGCACGGCCGAACACCTCCAGCGAGGCGCGCAGCGGCGCGAGCGCCAGGATCGGCGGATTGGACAGTTGCCAGCCGTCCGCACCCGGGGTGGGAATGAATTGCGGGCCCATCTTGAACCGCGTGTGCTTGTCGTGTCCCCACCAGCCCGCGAAGCGCGGCACGTCGGCATGGGCATGCCGATCGTGGACGAAACAGCCGGCGACCCCACCGGGGCCTGCGTTGAGGTACTTGTACGTGCACCACACCGCGAAGTCCGCGCCGCTGTCGTGCAGCGCCAATGGCAGGTTGCCGGCGGCGTGGGCGAGATCGAATCCGACCACGCAGCCTTGCGCGTGACCGAGGCGCACGATGCGCGCGAGGTCGAAGACCTGCCCGGTGCGGTACTGCACGCCGGGCAACACGATCAAGGCGATCCGATGGCCATGTTCGGCGATGGCTCGTTCGATCGCGGCCATCGACAGCGTGCCGCCGGCGCCATCGGCCTCGAGTTCGATCAGGTCGGTGGACGGATCGAAACCGTGGAAGCGCACCTGTGACTCCAGGGCGTAACGGTCGGTGGGGAAGGCCCCGGCTTCCATCAGGATCGCCGGGCGCTCGGCCGTGGGACGGTAGAAGCTGACCAGCATGAGATGCAGGTTCACGCCCAGGGAATTCATCGCGACCACTTCATGTGGTTGCGCACCGACCACCTCGGCCATCGCGTCACGCACGTACTCGTGGTAGTGCATCCACGGCGAACGCCCACGAAAATGAGCCTCGACCGCAAGCTCCGACCAGTCCGCCAATTCCGCTTCGATCGCGGCGCGCACGCCCTTCGGTTGCAAGCCGAGGGAATTGCCGCAGAAATACAGCGTGTCGCGTCCGTCGTGCCGCGGAATGTGGAAGTCGGCGCGGAAGTCGCGCAGCGGGTCGGCGGCGTCCTGGGCTTCGGCCCACGCGCGCGTCGCTTCGAAATCGATCATGGAAGGAATCCTGGGGTCAGGAAGGCATGCGGGCGGCCACGTCGGCGCAGCCCTTGTCGAATGCCGCGTTGAATTTCGCATCGCCGGCAGGGCGGACGCAGCGCAACTGGATCGCGTAGCCCTTGCTGTAGAAGTAGCGTTCGAAGTAGTCGAGCTTCACCGTTCCTTCCTTCGCCGTGTAGACGTTCTCGGTCGGTGAGCTCGCCTTGCCCGGCGCGTACTCGGGCAACGCCGTGGCATGGCTGCGCAGGTTGCCGGAGAACTGCTGGAAACCGTTGAGGTTGGGTACCTTCTGCACGGCGATCGAGACGCGGGCGAGGGTCGCGTCGGCGGCGCTCGAACCAGGCACCTGGAATACCTGGGTTTCCTTCTCGCCTTCGGACTGCATGATCGGGACCCAGCCATCGGGCACGGGGAAGCGGATGTCGCCGCCGGCCATGGAAACGTCGGTCGCGCCGAGGGCGGGGCTCGCCAGCATGGCGACGATCAGGAGGGCACGCAAAGGGCGGTTCACGATGAGGGGTCCCTGGAGATGGCGGCGCGGCCGCGTTAACAGCGGCATTCTGGCACAGCGGGCGTGGACGGATGGCGTACGCGGCTGTGCGCCAGGTCACGCCACGGCGGCTATCGCCTGGAAGCGTGTCTTGGGCACGCCGAGCCATTCCAGCGCGGTGCCGTGGAACAGGCGGGCGCGTGCGGCATCGTCGAGGCCCAGGGCTTCGATTCCGCTGCCGGGCTCCTGTTCGCCCAGCGGGAAGGGATAGTCCGTGCCGAGCATCACCCGGTCCGTGCCGGCGGTCTGCAGCAGGTAGCGCAGCGCGGCGTCGTCGTGCACGCAGGAGTCGAAGTAGAGGCGCGACATGTACTCGCGCGGGTTGCGTGCGTTGTCGGTGGCGACGAGGTCCGGCCGCATGCGGAAACCGTGCTCGATGCGGCCGATGGAATACGGGAAACTGCCACCACCGTGGGCCAGCATGATCTTCAGCTCGGGCAAGCGCTCCAGTACGCCGCCGAAGATCAGCGCACAGGCTGCCCGCGATTGCTCGGCGGGCATGCCGACGAGCCATGGCAGCCAGTACTTGGGCATCGAATCGGTGCCCATCATGTCCCAGGGATGGACCAGGATCGCCGCGCCCAGGTCGGCCGCCGCTTCGAAGAAGGGAAAGAGCTCGGGCGCATCGAGGTTCCACTCGTTGCAGTGCGAGCCGATCTGCACGCCTTGCAGGCCCAGTTCGTCGATACAGCGTTCCAGTTCGCGGATGGCCAGGGCGGGAGACTGCAAGGGCACCGTGCCGATGCCGGCGTAGTGGCGGGGATGCGCCTCGCACACGGCGGCCATGGCATCGTTGAGATGCGTATGCAGTTCGAGTGCCTGGTGACCCTTGGCCCAGTAGCAGAACATCACCGGCACGGTGGAGACGACCTGCACGCCCACGCCGAAGCGTGCGTAGTCGGCGATGCGGTGCTCCGGGTCGAACGCCGAATCCCACACTTCACGGAAAAACTTGCCGTCCTTGTAGATCCGGTGGTGGCCCCCGGAATGGGTCATCACCGGAAAGCGGTCGTCCCCGTGGCGGGCGGCCAGATCGGGCCAGTCGCGGGGCAGGATGTGCGCGTGGGTATCGATCTTGAGCATGGCCCGAGTGTAGCGCCGGGGGCGTTACAGGGCCTCTCGCGGTGCAGCAAGCGACGCCGGCGGACGATGCCCGATGGACGTTGGCCTTTGTGGGAGCCGCCTCAGCGGCGATCAGGCCGGAGCGGTACTCCGCCGGTTGACCACGTGCGCGATCGTGTCGACGTTGTCCGTCAGTCGATCGGTCAGACGCGCCACGGCATCGGCCAGTTCGCGTTCCGTCACCCGCGACAGCGCCTCCACCAGCCTGCGCTGGTGCTCGCGCAGGCCCGGCGGCATGGCGATGGCTTCCACCCGGGTCAGCGCCTCCGCCTGCGCGCGCAGGGCCACGGAGGCTTCGTGGATGAAGGGGCCGACATGGGCCCACGCCTCCGGTACCTCGTCGGCGTCGATCAACGCCTCGAGGCTCATCGCCGTGCGGGCGAGGCGGTTCCCGTTGGCGTAGAGCGTTTCCGCCAGTTCCAGCAGTACCGCGGGCGTGCCGGGTTCGGCGCGCATGCGGTCCAGCGATGCCTGGGCGTTGGTGCGCGCGGTGCGCGTGCCCATGCGCACTTCGTGACGGGCGCCGCGGCCGGCGGGCCCGACCAGCGCGTCGAGGTAATCCGCGTAGGCGCAGAGCATTTCCGAAAGGGCGCTTCGCGCGCGATGCCGTTCCCACGAAGGCCAGAGTACGTAGGCGATCAGGGCCAGGCCGCTGCCCAACGCCGTGTTGAGCACGCGGTCGGACATCGCCGAGAACGGGTCCACTCCCTCGAAGGAGAGGAGCACGACCACCGTACCCGTGAGCGCCGCGACGGCGATGCCGTAATGGGCGCCGGCGAGATAACGGAAGGCCACGCAAAGCACGCCCATCACCGCGATGTGGGCCCAGGCCACGTCGGGGGTGAGGCGGAGCACGAACGTGGTCAGCATGAGGCCGAGTACCGTGCCCACCACGCGCAGCAGACCGAAATTGAAGGTGGCGGCGAAGTCCG
The DNA here is from genome assembly GCF_041360655.1 of Luteibacter sp. RCC_6_2. Lineage (NCBI taxonomy): Bacteria > Pseudomonadati > Pseudomonadota > Gammaproteobacteria > Lysobacterales > Rhodanobacteraceae > Luteibacter > Luteibacter sp. RCC_6_2. The sequence continues at coordinate 7,214 of NZ_JBFUPQ010000017.1, forward strand.
GACGGAGCACGATGGCGGCCGTCATCGGCAGCCAGTAACCGTGCGGCAAGGCGTAATAGCGCGATACCGCGAAGGCCAGGGTGAGCACGACGGCGCAGCGCACGGCATGGCGGAAGGCCACGGACCCGCGGGTCAGGTTGGCACGCAGGGTGGATAGCGCCGAGGCACTGCGCAAGGTGTCCGGCAGCGCCGTTTCGGCGCGTTGGGCACGTTCCTCACCGCGCGATCCGGCCCAGTTCGTGTTACGGACCACGGCGGCGAGCTGGCCCGAGAGTGCCTGGATATGGACACCGAGGCCCATGCCGGTGGAACCGGCGAGCAAGGCCCGTTCACTCGCCTGCAGGGTGGCCAGCGCGCGTTCCGCGCGTTGCGGGGGCTCGGCGGCGTCCAGCGCGTCGGCGGTCGCGAGCAGCACCCGCGCCGTGTCGTTGCGGAACATTTCCCCCATGCCGTCGCGGCGTGTTTCCAGTTCCGCCATGGCGATCAGTTCCAGGCGGATGCGCTCGGCCAGTTCCAGCAGCACGCGGAAGGCTTCCATCGCGCGGCCGCGCGCATGGTGACGGCCGAGCAGGGTGCTCTGCAATGCGTTCATGGCGTCGGTCAGTCCCGGTGCCTCGCCGTCCTTCTGCGGTTTGCGGGCGAGGTCGGCGAGACCGCGGTAGACGGTGGCCAGGGCGAGCCGTTCGGGACGGTAGCGTTGCAACGGCCAGGCCGCGATCGAGAACACGGCCAGCAGCATGCCGCCGGCGAAGATGAGGCTGCCGCCGGCCATCGATCCGGCGAGATCCTTGGGCGTGGCCGCGGTGATCACGAGCAGCAGCATGCTGGTCATGCCCACGCGGGCGATGTCCGGACCGAACACGACGAGCATGCCGCCAAAGAACCCGCACACCGCGCAGGCGACGCACATCGGCAGGACCCAGTCGCCGATGAGGAATCCGACCAGGGAGGCGGCACCAGCCGCCAGCGCGGCGAGGAAAAGGCGGCTCAGGCGTTGCTGGTACGGGCCGGGCTGGTCCGAGAACATCGTGTCGAGGGCGCCGGCCGCGATGCCGATGCCGACCTGTGGATAGCCCAGCCACATGCCGAGGGCCAGCGGCAACACCACCGCGGCGGTGTTGCGCAGGGCGACCCGCAGGGGAACGTCGGGCCGTTTCGTGCGGATCAGCGTGTCGATGACGCTGGCACGAAGCGAGTAGCCGTTGCTCATGGCGTCTCTTGCTGGCGGGCGGCGTCGCGGGACGGCATCGCGACGTCGCGATGCCGTCCCGCGACGATCACGAGGCGCGGCCCGCGAACTCGCCAGTGAGCGTGTTCACCGTGACCTTCTCGCCGGTGGTGATGTATTCCGGCACCTGCACCTCGATGCCGGTCTGCAGCGTGGCCGGTTTGGTGCGCTTGGTGGCGCTGGCACCCTTCAGTTCCGGCGCGGTATCGGTGACGGTGAGCACGACGGAGGTGGGCACCTGGAGGCCGACCGGCGCATCGTCGATCACCTGCACGAAGTATCCTTCCAGGTCCTCGACGACGTAGCCCGCGTTGTCGCCGACCACCTCGGCCCCGAGGACGTATTGCGTATAGTCTTCGTCGTCCATGAAGACGAACGCATCGCCGTCCATGTACGAGAACTTCGCCTGACGCCGGCTGAGCTCGACTTCCTTGAGGTCGTCGTCGGCCCGCAGGCTGAGGTCGAACTTGCGGTTGCCCGGGATCGAATAGAGGGTGAAGCGGAACGTGACGTTCCCGCCCCGCGCGGTGGGCGCGCTGCGTTCGATATCACGTACCTGGTAGACGGTGCCGTCATTCTCGACGACGTTACCTTTCTTTACTTCGGATGCTTTCATGTCGTTCGACTTGGCGTGGGTTATTTCGGGGCGAGGCGCACGGCGCCGTCGAGGCGGATCGTCTCGCCGTTGAGGTAACGGCTGGTGAGGATGAAGGCGACGGTGTCGGCGAACTCTTCCGGCCTGCCCAGGCGCGAGGGGAAGGGGATCGACGCGGACAGCGATTCCTGCACCTGCGGCGGCATGCCGTCGACCATCGGCGTCCAGAAGATGCCGGGTGCGATCGTGTTGACGCGGATGCCGAAGCGCGCCAGTTCGCGTGCCATCGGCAGGGTCATGCCCACCACGCCGCCCTTGGAGGCGGAGTAGGCGGCCTGGCCGATCTGTCCTTCGTACGCCGCGACCGAGGCCGTGTTGACGATCACGCCGCGCTCGCCATCTTCGCCGGCCGCATTGGCCTGCATGAGTTGCGCGGCGGCCTTGGCGACGTTGAAGCTGCCGACGAGATTGACCATCACGGTGCCACTGAACGTGGACAGCGGCATGGGGCCTTCCTTGCCGAGGACGCGTCCGGCGCCGAGGATGCCCGCGCAGTTCACGACCACGTTCAGCCCTCCCATCGCTTCGCGGGCCGCGCCGACGTTCGTCGCCACGCCTTCCTCGGAAGTGACGTCGGTGCGCTGGAACGTGGCGAGAGGGCCCAGGGCGGAGGCCGCGGCCTGACCCTTTTCCTCGTTGACGTCGAATAACGCCACCTTCGCGCCGGCGGCGACGAGACGTCGGGCGACGGCGTGACCCAGACCGGATGCGCCGCCGGTGATGACGGCCCTGACCTGTTCGAGCTGCATGAAGACTCCGCTGGTGCGACTGGCAAAGAGGCACATCTTAGCCGAGGGGGAGGCCGATGGCTTTGTGCGGAGGCACACGAACCCGCGACGCGGTCAGGACCCGGCAAGGAACGCATGCAGTGCGTTCGATTCCGCCAGTTCGGCGAAGGGAACGACAGGGGGTGGGGGCGTGGCCGGTTCGGCCAGGAACAGGCTCCATACGCCCACATCCCACCACCGGCCGAGTTTGTAGCCGGCTTTGGGCCAGACGCCGGCCGACGCGAAGCCCATGGATTCATGCATCGCCACGCTGGGGTCGCCGGGAAGCGTGATCACCCCCACCGCCTGATTGATGCCTTGCAGGCGCATGGTCCCGAGCAACGCGCCGTAGAGACGGCGGGCGATGCCACGGCGGCGGGCTTTCTCGTGCACGTAGATGGACGTCTCGGCGATCCAGTCGTAGGCGGCGCGTTCACGGAAGCGGCCCGCATAGGCATAGGCGATCACGTCGCCGTGTTCTTCCCAGACCAGCCAGGGATGATTCACCAGCTTGCCGCGGATGCGCCCGCGCATGGCTTCTTCACCGGGAAGTTCGGTCTCGAACGTGATCGCGCTGTTCTCCACGACAGGCGCGTAGATGGCGTGGCAGGCGGCGGCGTCGGCCTCGGTGGCGATGCGGATCACAGCGGTTTTTCCATGAAGATGCTGGCGGGATGGGCGTGATGATCGCCGAAAGGCGGGCAGCGCCGGTAGCCGGAACGTTCGTAAAGCTCGATCGATTCGGTCTGCGCCGTGCCGGTCTCCAGTTTCACCTTCCTGCCGCCGGCCGCGCGTACCTGGGCCTCGAGGGCTTCCAGCATCTGCTTGCCGAGTCCCATGCCACGGCAGGCGGGTACGACGTACATGTACTTCAGTTCGACGTAGTCGCCATGGTCCACGCCGGCGCCGCAGGCCAGGGGGATGCCATCGACGCGCGCCGTCATGAAGGTCACGTGGGGCTGCCGCAGGCTTTCCACACCCACGTGCTGGGGCAGCGGCTGCTGGTAGAGGTCGGAGAGGTAGCCGTGCAGTTGTTCGATCAGGGGCAATACGTCGGCGCGGCCCGGATCGTCGATCGCGAACAGCAGGACAGGCGGCTCGGGCGCGACGATGAGGTCTCCGTCGTTGAGGTGGCGCATGAAAAAACGGTCGCAGCTGAAATGCCCGGTGCCGCCCATGGGCGCGTCGATCCGTGCGAACCCGTGGCGCAGGTAAAGCGCCTGCGCGGCATCCATGCCGGTCAACGTTTCCAGGTAGATGCGTTGGAAACCGGCTCGGCGGGCGGCATCGAGGCAGCGGCGCATGAGTCGTGATGCCGCCCCGATACCGCGTGCCGCCGGCAGGAAGTACATCTTGCGCAGTTCGCAGGTGTTTTCGTCGCCACCTTCCAGCGGGGCGATACCCGCTCCGCCAATGGCCCGGCCGTCCTTCTCGACGACGAAATAGGCGTGGCGCGGTCGCGCGTAGGCGGCGGACAGGCCGTCCACTTCGGGATCGTGGATGGCGAAACCGGGGCCATCGGCACCGAATTCCGGCATGACGTGGCGAATCACGGCGGCCATATCGGCATCGTCGCGGGGCTCGATGGGACGAATGAGGTAGTCGGTGCGCATGCCCCGATCCTGCCACGGAAAGCCCCGTTGCGGAATCAGGGAAAATTCATCGCCGGCACGGAGGACACGGTTTCCCTTGCCGATACGAACTAGCGAATTATCGCCGTGGTTATCCATGGCCTATTGCCGATCCCATCCGGGCCAAGGGAGACTCGGTTGGGCCATCACACACTCGCACGCCAGGAGGCTCAGAGTGAACAACATCAAGCGTACGACAAGGACCGAGACTACGCATACCGAATCCACGGTGGTCGAAACGGTGGATGAGGACGAATCGGGAACGTTGCGCCAGGAACCGGTACCCCATAAACGCATCCACCCCGCGACGGCCTGGCACCATCTTCAGACCTTCTTCATCGAATACCCGCCTGCCGCCGGCACCGCGATTCCGCAGGTGAAGGTATTCGCCAATGACCGGCAACAGGTACGGATTCGGATGGTCCTGTCGCCGCGGGATGCCAACGGTGCCTATGTCGCCGTTCCTGTCGATGAGTTGCGCGGCATGCTGAGACTGGTGGACTACAACACCGGCCTGCCGCTTCCTTCGGGATGGACCGTCGAAAGAGCCGCCAACGGCTACACGCACGACACGTCGGTCATTTCGAGTGCGGATGGGAAATCCGATGCGGATTACCCGCCCCACGATAACCGGGCGCAATCGGGTGCACTGGCGAACGACCAGGTCGCCGTCGATCTCTTCGTCCGCACGAAGGTGGCCAATTCAGCCGTGAGGATCGCCGCATCCATTCTTCCTCCGGGAGGCTCCCAGCCCATCCAGACCCGGCCCGGCGCCGCAGGCAATCAGTTCGACAGTTCGGTGAACGTCGATGCGCGTCCGCCCCTGTATCTGTCCCTGGACAATTTCCGGGTGCGCGAGGGTTATTACAACCACGACCATCTCAGCTGGTTCACCGTGACCAATCGATTCATCACCGTCGAATATCAAAGCAGAAGAATCAGGTTGCTCAGGGTCGAAAACGCCGCCGGGGTTGCATGGGGTGCGGGTATCAACATATACGGCGATAACGGCGACTTCGATGCGAATGGTTGGGAATACGAAGGCATGTTCACCATTTGCGCCAAGTCGCCCACGCTGACCTACTATTTCGACATTCCAAATTACTTCGATAACCACGCGTACGTTTACGACAAGCTGGGTGGAGTCCAGGACTATGAAGCCGGGGCCATCCTCTTCCTTCTGCATTACTTCGATGAAAACCAACATTTCCGCTGGTCCACGAACTGGGGCGACCCATCGGACGTGCTCAGCCGGAACGTCATTTTTGTCGACGAGTACGGGAATAATCACAAGATGCGGATAGGCGTGCCGAGGCTGGGCCTGCAATTCCAGGTGCTCGGAACATGGTAGTCGGGTTATCCGCTGTTACAACGGCTCACTCTCGCATGCCAGGAGGTTCAGGGTGAACAACAAGATAATCACGGAACGCACCGAAACCCCACATTCGGAAACGCATGTCGAAACGACGGAGCCGGTCTGGGAAATCACGACGTTCAAGCTCGTCCGTGTCTCGGCCAGTGACAAGGCGTATACGAACGGTGTCCAGCAGATCAAGTTCAAGATCGAGCTCGCATTCAACGACAAGCTGACGGGCAAGCCGGGTGTGCCGACCGAAACGGAACTGGCCAGCCTGACCATCGCGTTCACCGATGAAAGTCGTCGCCTGCCTCCCGATACGGGCACGGCGACGGGATGGATGACGAGCCCGGGCGTGGCCAGCGCGGAGGACACGACCTATGACAAGGGTTACCTTGCTCATCCCGCTGGGACGGGCCACCTGAAAGCCGCCTATCCCGGACCGGCATCCTCGCCGCACGCCAGCGTGTTCCGTTATTTCCATGTCGCCAATCGGGGAGGCGCCGCCCAGCGAATGTCATTGTGTGCATACGTCGAATGTGACGATGGCTGGAAGTACCTGACAAACGGCAAGCGCTTCGACGATGAAGGTGTCGAGCATGTCGCGGACCATGATTCAAGGGAGGATGTCGAGGGCGTGACGCCGGAGACCTGGGCGATCGATAGCTATCCGTGGGAGCGCGATATTCTCTCCGGCGACGAAGGGGGCAGCGAGTCCCGAAGCCAGCCCGACTACAACCCCGACTCCGTCCATCGTTATACGTTGTCGTTCAGGGACCCGCGCGGGATCGTGATCGGTATCCGGTCGATGGTGGTGTCGCCCGGGGGCATGATCCAGTGGCATGACAAGGTGCAGGGCGAGCACCGTGCGTGTTTCACGGGGTATGCGCAGCCGGGAAGCACCAGGTTGATCTGGGATGGCGCCGTACCCGTGGGGATGACGGCGTTGCCCACGCTACCGTCCGCGGACGAGAAACAAGGCGTCATCGTCCTTGTCGGGCGACAGGACATAGCCTACGAAAGCGGCAAGCCGAATGGCCCCCTCACCTTGACCACGACCGATTGGTACGGCAATACGAATACCTTGAAGGTGCGGTTCAAGGGCACGCTCGGTGAGGGACGATGGACCTTGGTCCTTTATCGATAAATCGCTTGCTGGGACCAGCAAGTATCGATGTGCAGCGCATGGAGGCGTGTATGACGGACGACAGCAAGGCGCTAATCCCGCAAGCGGCGCCGCCGCCAGGCCCCGGCGTGCAGGGGTTTCATCCTGCCGAAACCGGCGGCATCCACTCGAACGCCTACAACTTCCTGAGCGCGGTGAACACGGGTGTCGATCCGCGCACGGGGATGTACTCGTGCACGGTCAGCCTGCCGGGTGTGGCGGCGAACAAGCTCTGCGGCCCGACGGTAGGGCTGGGCCTGGGCTTCAGTGCGCTCGATGCGGTGGACGCGGGTTTCGGCATCGGTTGGTCACTGGCGAGCACACGCTACGACACGCGGCGCAAGCGGCTGTCACTGTCCAGTGGCGAGTCGTTCCGGGTGGATACCTTCGTCAACGACAGGGCGACGTTCAAGGACCGCAAGCTGCGCGCGTTCGACCTGATCCGGGAAGGCTTCGACGGCGACTACCGGATCGTGCACAAGTCGGGGATGTCGGAGCGTCTGCGCACCGACGCGGGAAGCGACGGCGTGGCCGTGCTGCGCGAAGTACGTTCACCGGAAGGCCATGCCGTGACGTTGGAGCAGGGCGCGACGAACGGGATCGTAAAACTGCGCAAGGTGATCGATGGCGCCGGGCGGGTGCTCCTGGCCGTGGATTACGACCAGGACGGTGCCACGGTGGTGCGCCTCCATCCGGAGACGGCGCAGGCCGCGGCCTTCAGCTTTCGCTTCACCAACGGCCGGCTGTCGGAACTGGCCTTGCCGGACGGTTATGGCGATGGCTGGTTGTTCGGCTACGAAGCGACGGCCACGGGCCTGCTTCTGCTCTCGCACACCATGCCGCCCACGGGCGGCCGGGAAGAGGTCGTCTACCAACAGGACGGCCATGCGCTACCGGGCAACGGTAACCAGCCCCTGAGCCACATGCCGGTGGTCGTGGCATGGCGTCGCGACCCGGGCCACGGGCAGCCGGTGATGGAAACACGCTATACGTACTCGACCCGCAACTATTTCGGCCATGGGGCGCTGGCGAACTGGCTGGACGACGAGGACAACCTGTACCGGTTGGTGATGCCGGAGGGGCAGCGTTACGAATACAGCTCCACGGAAACGCAGTACGACGGCATCCAGGCCGTGCGCACGGTGGAACGGACCTTCAACCGGTTCCACCTGCTGACGCGGGAACGTGCCTCGCAGGCCGGTTGCGTGACCGAGACGGTGACGGTGTACGACGAGGACCCGACCATCTCGTTCGCCAGCCAGGTGCCATGGTGCCAGCTGCCGGTCGAGGTGAGGACGCGGTACTACCGCGAAGACGAGCCCGGACGGGTTCGCGAGGATGTGGAAGCGCGCGGTTACGATGACGACGGAAATTGCATCGTCCATACCGACCCGATGGGTGCGCGTGAATACTTCTCTTATTACCCCGCCAGCGGTGACGGAGATGATTGTCCCGCCGACCCATTGGGTTTCGTGCGTTGCCTCAAGGAGAAACGCCTGCAACCGCCGGCCGGCACCGAGGGCGGCATCAAGGTAACCCGGTATGCCTATGAGGTAATCCCCGCCCTGGACGGTCAGGGGCAAGGACACTTGCTATCCGTCTACGAGGGCATCCATCGGGAAGTCGACGGGCGCGTCCTCGCCGAACCGCTGAGCGAGACCCGGCAGGCGTTCGTCGCCGATGGTGGCGCGCACCATGGAAGGCTTCTGCGGGTGGTGTCGACCGTGCATGGCGTGGACGCTGCGACCGATTACGCCTATGTCAGCGGAAGCGCGAAAAATGCCGATGCGAACGCCGTCGATGAGGCGGTGCTGTTCATGACGACGACCGTGACCGCCGGCACGGGCAACGACGATGCACTTTCCTTGACGACCCGTAGCGCGCGATCGCTGCTCAGTGGCACGATCGTGATGGAGGAAAGCCCGGACGGTTCCGTGATGCGCCATGCGCACGATGCGCTCGGTCGAAAGATCAGGCAAACGGTGGCGGAAGGCACGGCGTTCGCGGCGGCGAGCGAGGTTCGTTACGCGCTCTCGCATGCCGGAAGCTGGCACGAGGAAACGAGCGTGACGGGCGTGCGCACGCGTACCGAGCTGGATGGCTTCGGTCGTGCGATCCGCCGGGTGGCGATGAACTGGCTGGACGACGGTATCGCGCGGGAGATCTCGCGTACGAGCTTCAATGCGTTCGGACAAACGCTATCCGAGACCACGACGGACCACGCGGTGCCGTTGGCTTCCGGTGCATCGGGCGAGTTGTCCCTGACGACGCGCCACGCCTACGACGCGTGGGGAAATCTCGAGATGTCGATCGCACCGGATGGCGTCGTCGCCCATGTCCGGGTGGACCCCATCGGGCGAACCGAAGACCGCTGGAGCGAAGCGGCAGGCTCCGGCACGCGTGAATCGAGCGAGCACTCGCACGTGGCATTCGGCATCCATGGCCGGCCCTTGCGGACCGAGAGGCGGGACACGCAAGGCGCACCCCGCTCGTGGCGAAGCTACACGTACGACGGATGGGGACATTGCCTTTCCGACACGGAATCCGCGCCTGGCCTGCCGGACAAGGTGACCCGTTATCGCTACGACGACTTCGACAGGACAACGGAGATCACCTCGCCCGACGGTTCGGTCGTGTATCGGACGTACGTCGCACACACCGACGACGAGCTCGTCGAAGCGACAGGCGTTCGCCATATACCGGCTGGCGAGGCGACGGAAGTGACAGTCGAGCTCGGCCGGCAGGCATTCGACGGTCTCGACAGGCGCACGCTGTTTCGCAGCGGCTCGCGCGAAACAAGGTACGTCTACCGGACGACCCGCTCGGGCGAACCGGATGAGATCCACCTGCCTTCGGAGGACATACTCTTCTGCACCTATGAAAAGCACTTGGGTCACCGCCTGACGGCGATGACGGATCGGGCGAGGACGGTGGAATGCCTTTTCGACTACCACCCTGTGCTGGGTCAGCTGCAGTGCGCGGAAAATACGCTTGGCCAGCACGACATCGAGTACCTGCCCAGCGGACGTGTGCGGGCCGAGCGCTTTCGCTTCGGCACGCACGATAAATACGCCACCTATGCCTATACCCTGCTTGGCCTGCCAGCGACGTATACCTTTGTCGACGGCGAGACGAGCAGCCTCCGGTATGACGAACATGGGCGGTTGGCGAGGGTCGAGAACGACACGCTGGAAATTGAGTTCGCTTACGACGCCTTCTCGCGCACGCGAAGAATCAAGACCGAATCCACCGATGGCGGGCGTTCCATGGACATGTCGCTGACCTACGACGACGGTGGCCGTGAAATCGAGCGTGTGCTTGTCTCGTGGAGTGGCGTGGCCACGCGAACACAGACGCTGGCCCAAACGTATTGGGCCGATGGGAAACTCCGTACGCGGACATGGCTTGCGGACGAGGATTCGCGCACGGAATCGTATGACTACGACATTCGTGGGCGTCTGCGGGAATATGCCTGCACGGGTAGCCATGCGCCCCTCGATCCATGGGGTCTGGCGATCGCCGGGCAGCGGTTCACGTTCGATGCGTTGGACAACATGCTCACGCTGGAGACGTCGTACGCGGATGTGAACACCCTGCCCAGGAAAAGCAGTTTCCACTATGCGCCGAACGATCCCACCCAACTCATCCGGATCGAACGCGTGCAAGGCGCCAGCGAAGAGATCGTTCCGTTGGAATACGACGCTTGCGGGAACCTGAAGTACGACGACGCCCAGCGACGGATGGAATACGATGCGATGGGACGGCTGGTCCGCTGGACGCGTGGGAGCGCTTGGCAGGATTATCGTTACGACCCGCTGGACCGTGTGGGCGCGGTCGGCGGATCGGACCCGACACGGTTTCGTTATTACCGGGGCGGGCAGGTGGCCTGGGAGAGCGACGGCGTGACGTCGTCATCGTTCCACACCTTCGGCGGCGCGTGCCTGGCGCAATCCACGTCCGATTCCGTGGGGACGCATACGGTCCTGCTGGGTAGCGATGCGCAGGGCTCGGTCGTCAGTGAAGCAGGGGCCACGCTGGCGTCACCCGCCTACGGTGTCTACGGGTACCGCCCGGAAGAGGCGGGAAGCAGCGATATCGCCTACGCGGGTGAGTTGAAGGAACGTGACGTGGGCTGGTACCTGCTGGGTAGCTACCGGGTCTACGACCCCCGCCTGATGCGCTTCCACAGTCCCGATGCGGCCAGTCCGTTCGGGCACGGTGGACTCAATGCCTATGCCTATGTGTCCGGCGATCCGGTCAACCGCGTCGATCCGAGCGGCGAGGGCTGGCTGGACTGGGTGCTCGTCGGCATCGGCGCGATCGCCACGGCGGTCGGCGTGGTCGCCTCGATGGGTACGCTCGCTCCCGCCGCGGCCGCGTTATGGGCCGGCGCGGCGGTGACCTTCACCCAGGCGGCGGTCGTGGTTTCGACCGGCGTCGGCGTGTTGTCGGTCGCGACGGGTGCCGCGTCCGTCGCGCTCAATGAAACCGGACACGAATCCGAAGGCAGCGTGCTGGGTTGGATGTCCATGGGCTATGGCATCGGTTCTGCGGCCGTGGGCGCCGCGCCGGCGGTTGCCGCGTCGCGTGTCGGCCGTGCGGTGGCTTCCGGAGCCGGCAGGGTACGCGGTGGTTACAAGGCGGTCAGCGAACTGCCCTGGCGGTTACGCAATGCGGGAGGGAGCCCCAGCAAGGTGAGCAAGATCGGGTCGCGAGGGAATCCCGCCGCACCGAGGGGGCGGGTCAATCCCGCCTTTGCCGGGGAGGCTGCAGAGGACGCCGTACCACCATCGAACCGCTGGGCCGGGATGACGGGTACGGACAGGGTGAATCAGGCCGCGCAGGGGTTGAGCCGGGGCCAACCCGTGCCCGAGGGCCTCGTTACCCAACGCATGGGGGAAGTATTTCCGGATGGCATCGGCAATCGTTGGAGCCATGTGCAGACATTGCTCGATGCCAGGGGAACACCTCCGCCGGCTCGGTTCAACCGGCTCACGCAAGCCGACCTCGCGGGAAGCGGGTTCACGGATGACGAGCTCGCCGGCGCGATCGAAGGCATGCGTATTCCCGCGAACAATGCGTTCGCACAAGGGCAACTGGCGGAGTCAGTCGGGCTGTTTCGACGATTCATGCTGACCGGAGAGATGAGTGCCCTCCACCAGTCGAGCGAGGCCCTTCGCCTGGCTCGTGATGGAACGCGAACGCATATGACCCTGCCGCCGCGTCGTTGACTATCCTTCCGCACCCGCATGGCGCGCCCGCGTCACCCTGCTGGCCGTCGCCTTGCCCAGCCGTGCGGCGAGCCACGCACCGGTTTCGACGAGCTTGTCCAGGTCGACACCCGTCGTCATGCCCATGCCGTGGAGCATGTACACGACATCCTCGCTGGCGACGTTGCCCGTGGCGCCCTTGGCGTACGGGCAACCGCCCGTGCCGGAGACCGCACTGTCGATCACGCGTACCCCTTCTTCCAGGCACGACAGGATGTTCGCCAACGCTTGCCCGTAGGTGTCGTGAAAATGGACGGCCAGGGCATTCATCGGCACCTCGCCGGCCACGGCGCGCAGCATGTCGCGTGCCTTCGTGGGCGTGCCGACGCCGATGGTGTCGCCCAGTGAAATCTCATGGCAGCCCAACTCGTGCAGGCGGCGCGAGACGCGCACGACGTCGGCCATGGGTACCTCGCCCTGGTAAGGGCAGCCGAGCACGGTCGACACGTAGCCACGCACCGCCACGCCATCGGCACGCGCGCGTTCGAGCACAGGCATGAAGCGGTCGATGGACTCGTCGATCGAAACATTGATGTTGGCGCGGTTGAACGCTTCCGACGCGGCGGTGAACACGGCCACCTCGGTAGCCCCGACCTCGCGGGCGCGCTCGTAGCCTTGCAGGTTCGGCACGAGCACGGGATAGACCACGCCGGACGCCTTGCGGATGCCAAGGAACACCTCCGCTGCATCGGCCAGTTGCGGCACCCATTTCGGGCTGACGAAGCTGGTCGCCTCGATCGTGCCGAGGCCGGTGGCCGAAAGGCGATCGATCAGTTCGATCTTCATGGCGGCGGACAGCATCGCCTTTTCGTTCTGCAAGCCGTCGCGCGGGCCGACTTCGACGATGCGGACGTGGTTCGATGCGTTCATGGGGCTTTCCATCAGGCCGTTTCGGTGAAGCGGACGAGGACCGCGTCGGCGTCGACGAAGTCGCCTTGCGCGGCGGAGACGGACTCGATCGTGCCGGCACGGGGCGACTTCAAGGCCAGCTCCATCTTCATCGCTTCCATCACCAGCAACTCCTGGCCTTCCTCGACCACGTCGCCCGCCGTGGCGCGGACCAGCACGATGCGTCCTGGCATCGGGGCGACGAGGTGGCGAGCGCCCGCGGAAGCCTCGCCAGCCCACGCGTAGGCGGGGGCGCGTTCGAACGTCCAGCGACGGCCCTCGTCGTCGTGCAGGCGGATGCGTGTCCCTTCCATCGACAGCGGGACACGCCGTGACTGGTCGTCGAACCGCGCGGACAAGACGCCATTGCCCAGGCGCGCGCCTGCCACGATGCACGAACGATCCCCTTGGTGGAGGACGTAGTGGCCGTCGTGTCCATGCGCGTCGATCTCGTGGCGGCATTCGCCTTCCATCAGGGCGACCACGCGTTTTCCGGGATGGCCCAGGCGCCATGCATCGGCGTTGGCCCAGGGCGAATGCGGGTCGCCCGCGGCAGCGGCCGGCGCGGCCTCGTCGGCGAGCAGGATGGCCGTGGCGGCGGCGAAACGATCGAGGTCGCCCGCCTGCGTGGCGCCGGTCAGGAATTCGTCGAGATGGCGGTCGAGGTAGCCGGTGTCGATGCGGCCTTCCACTACCACGGGGTGCCGGGCAAGGCGCTCGAGGAAGGCCACGTTCGATTTCGGCCCGGTGATGTCGGTCTGGGCGAGCGCGTCGCGCAGGCGTTCGAGCGCCTTCGTACGATCGCTGTCGTGGACGATGAGCTTGGCGATCATCGGGTCGTAGAAAATCGTCACCGTGTCGCCGGCGACCACGCCGGCATCCAGGCGCACATGTCTCGATGGCTGGGGCAATGTCAGCGCGGCAAGGCGACCGGAGCCCGGCAGGAAGTTCGCTTCGGGGTCCTCGGCGTACAGGCGCACCTCGATCGCGTGGCCGCTGGCCCTGACGTCCTCCTGGCGGAGTGGCAGTCGTTCGCCATGCGCCACGCGCAGCTGCCATTCGACGAGGTCGAGGCCGAGGGTCTCCTCGGTGACCGGATGCTCGACTTGAAGGCGCGTGTTCATCTCCATGAAGAAGAATTCGCCATCCTGGCCGACGATGAATTCGACGGTGCCCGCGCCCACGTAATCCACCGCCCGCGCCGCGGCGACCGCCGCCGCGCCCATCCGTGCACGGCGCACCTCGTCGAGGAAGGGCGAAGGCGTCTCTTCGAGCACCTTCTGGTAGCGTCGTTGCGCGGAGCACTCGCGTTCGTTGAGGTGGATGATGTTGCCGTGCGTGTCGCCGAACACCTGGAACTCGATGTGCCGCGGATGCTCGACATACCGTTCGAGGATCACGCGCGTATCGCCGAAGGCATTCGCCGCTTCGCGCTGCGCCGAGGCGAGCGCCTCCGCGAAGCCGGCCGCGTCGCGCACGATGCGCATGCCCTTGCCGCCGCCGCCCGCGGCGGCCTTGATCATGAGCGGAAACCCGGTCCTGGCGGCCTCCGCGGCCAAGTGCGCCGGCTCCTGGTCTTCCCCGTGGTAACCCGGCACCAGCGGCACGGCGTGTTTCTCCATCAGCGCCTTCGCGGCGGCCTTGGAGCCCATCGCATCGATGCTTTCGGGGCGAGGACCGATGAAGACGATGCCGGCGGCGGCGCAGGCCCTGGCGAAATCCGTGTTCTCGGAAAGGAAGCCGTAGCCGGGATGGATGGCCTGGGCGCCGCTACGCCGCGCCACCTCCAGGATGGCTTCGCCGCGCAGGTAGGATTCCGCCGGCCGGGGTCCGCCGATCGGCCAGGCTTCGTCCGCCAGGCGCACGTGCTGGGCATCGGCGTCAGCCGTGGAATACACGGCCACGGTCCGGATGCCCAGGCGGCGGCAGGTCCGGATCACGCGGCAGGCGATCTCGCCACGATTGGCGATCAGAATGCAGTCGAACATGCGGCTCCCGTCGGGGTTCGGAGGGGGATGGGAAAGGCGGGAAAGCTAGCAGATCGCGGTGTCGTGGCGGGTTGCGCCGCAGCATCCGGGGCGCCGCGGATTTGCAGTACGCGGACGGGTCGCCTAGCCTTGGAGGTCCCGGAGGGCATCCACGTCTTCCCTCATCCCCTCCAGAGCGAGAATTTTTCATGCAGATCGCCAATCGACACGCCGTTTCCTTCCATTACACGTTGACCGACGACCAGGGTAACGTCATCGACAGCTCGGACGGTCGTGAGCCGCTGGCCTACATCCATGGCGAAGGCCATATCGTGCCGGGCCTGGAGAAGGCACTGGAAGGCCGCTCGGCCGGCGACCAGTTCAAGGTCGACGTGGCCCCGGAAGAGGGCTACGGCGTGCGCCACGCGGAACTGATCCAGGTGGTGCCGCGCGCGGCGTTCCAGGGCGTGGAAGACCTCCAGCCGGGCATGCAGTTCCAGGGCCGCAACGACCAGGGCAGCATCAACGTGACCGTGAGCAAGATCGAGGGCGACAACGTCACCGTCGACGGTAACCACCCGCTTGCCGGCCAGACGCTGCACTTCGCCGTCGAGATCACCAACGTCCGCGAGGCCAGCGAGGAAGAGTTGTCGCACGGCCACGTCCACGGCGAAGGTGGCCACCACCACTGATCGTCCGTCGAGCAGCCTGTGGGGTTGCCCCCACAGGCGCCGGATCAATACCAGTCGAGCAACGACACGCCGAGGCCCAGGTAAGTGGCCCGGTGGTTGTAGTCGATCAGGCTCTCGCCGTAGCCGTTGAATATCTCGAGGTAGCCGCGCAGGTTGCCCGCCACCGGGAAGCTCCACGTCCCACGCAGCGACCCGTGTGAGCGGTCGCCGCCACGGAACGAATGACGCGCGGTCAGGCCGAATTCCTGTCGGCCCACCTCATGCACCACCTGGATCTCGCCCCGGCCCATGTAGTCCTGGATGTCGGGGTTGTCGTCGTCCTTGCGATCTTCCGGAATGCGCCACCAGGGGCGCAGCATGATCGTCCAGCCCTCGCGCTCCAGGCCGATGTCCGCGACCACGCGATTCCAGCTGCGCGAGAGCGGATCGGCACGCCCGTTGGACTGGTGGTTGATGCCGATGCCGGCAAGGCGGCCGGTCCAGCCCAGCACCTGGTAGTTCGTATTGAAGACCAGCAGGGCTTCCGGCTCGTAGTTCGTCTCGCGGAAGGGCCGCGAATTGTCGGAGTTGTAGACCTGCCACCGCGACGACTGCGTATAACCGACCCAGACATCGCCGTTGTCGTCGAAGAGGTTTTCCGCGACCTTGGTCTTCAGGCTGATCTGGAACTTGGCCTCGACGCTCTGCAGGTCCTGCGGTGTCGTGACCGTGTGGTCCGGCGCGGGGCTGTGAGGCGTGGTGTTCTGCTTCGTGGTACCGAAGAACGGCAGCGCGTAGGTAGGCTTGTAGCCGCGCAGGTTGAAGGTGCCGAGCTTGGATTCGGGTGAGAGTTCCCAGCGGCTGTCGAGCAGCGAAAGCGGTCTGGCGAGGTTGCCCGAATTACGCGTGGCCAGGTCGACGCTGACCGATTCCCCGCTGCGGTCTTCCTTCTTGACCGCCTGTGGCAGCTGGTCGCGACCCACGGCCTTGTCGTAGCAGAGCAGGCGCTGCGAATCGGTTTCGATGCCGGCGCAGGCGCGGATGTCGATGGGGCTCGGGTTCTGTGCGAGCGCGAGGCCCGTGTGCAGGCACGCGTAGGCGCCGATGGCGCCGGCGGCGCGGAATGGCTTCATGTTGGTGTGACTCCCTGCAAGCCGGGCTAGCACCGGCGAGGGAGGAGTGTAGCGGGCGTGGCCGTGTGAAGAACGTGCAGCGTTACTCGTCGCGGGAGCCGGCTCCGGGTTTCCAGCCCGGAGCCGGATGCGAGAGGGTTCACTGCCCGCTGGCTCCCGACTTGCTCACCCAGCGTTGGTACTCGGCCTTTGAGATTTTTCCATCGCGGTTGCTATCCGCGTACTGGAAATCATTGGCCAGAAGGGGATAGGCGGACGCCTGCTCCGCGCTGATCGAGCCCTTGCCACCGGCGAGCGTGGCGAAATCCGGCGCGGGTCCCGCCGGCTTCGCCGGCGCGGGGCCGCTGTTCACGGTGACCTGCCCCTGCGGAGTGGGCATGGTCGTGCCGGACGTGGTCCCTTCGGCGCCCGGAGCGGGTGGCGGTAATGGCGCGTTCGCAGGAGGGGGCGGCGGCGGTGCGCTGGTCGCCTGCGGGGGCATGCCCGGATCGGGCGGTGCCTGTGTCGTCGGCGGCATGTTATCGGCCGGTGGCGCGGGCGGTACCGCTCCCGGCGGTGGGGGTGGCGGAGGCGTGGCTTCGCCCGGCGGCGGAGGCGGGACCCGTCCCGACGGTGGGGCGTCCTGGGCGAACGCCGCGCCTGCCAGCAGCAGCGATGCGCCGAAGGCGACGGCGCGAACTTGCTTCTTCATCGAAAGCCTCCTTTCGTCAGCGTGGTGGGGACACACCGAGACGCGTCAGCGCACGGCTATCGTTGCCCACGCTAGCAAGGGGCGATTTAATGGCGACCCAATTGCGATAAGGCCTCCACCGTGTCGTCACGCGTATCCGACGGCGCCTCCACGGGCGACGTGCTCCGCCTTTCATCCCGCTCCGCCCAACTCCTGCACCTCGCCGCGCAAGGCTTGCTGAAGCGGGGTACCCGCAAGGCACGCAAGCCGGACATCGCGGCGATCATCGCGCGGATGGGACTGTTGCAGATCGACACGATCAACGTCGTCGCACGTAGCCCTTACATGGTCCTGTTCTCGCGCCTCGGTGGCTACCGCAACGAATGGCTCGACGAAACTTTGGCCGAAGGCCTCATCGCCGAATGCTGGGCCCACGAGGCGTGTTTCGTGCCCTCCGGCGAATTCCGCTACCACCGCGACTACCGCTCGGGGCGCGCGGGCCACTGGGCGCACAAGAGCGCCGAGCGTACCCGTGCCGAGGCGCGCACCGACATGGATGCGCTGCTGGAGCGGATTCGCCGGGAGGGTCCCCTGCGTGCCGCGGATTTCGAACGTGACGGTCCGGCGAGCAAGGGTTGGTGGGGCTGGAAACCGGAGAAACGCTGGCTGGAGGCATGGTTCGCCCTGGGCCGGCTCATGGTGACGCGGAGGGAGCGCTTCCAGCGGGTCTACGACCTCGCCGAGCGGGTGACCGCGCGCTGGCCCGAGCCTCCGCCCCCCGGCATCCTGGATGAGCCGGCCGTGCGCCGGCATTTCATCGTCGAAAGCGTGCGTGCGCTCGGCATCGCGAAGGCACGCTGGATAGCGGATTACTTCCGTCTGCGTCCGCGCGTGACGGACGAGGAACTGCTGCCGATGCTGGCCGACGGATCACTGATACGGATAGATGTCGACGGCTGGGACGAGCCGGCCTACGTGCATCGCACGCATGCGTCGTTGCTCGACGAGGCGGCACGGGGAAGCCTGCGGGCGACGCGGACCACGTTGCTGTCCCCGTTCGATCCCGTCGTATGGGACCGTGCGCGTGCGCTGGACCTGTTCGGTTTCGAATACACGATCGAGTGCTATACGCCCGCGCCGAAGCGCAAATACGGCTATTACGTACTTCCCATCCTGCATCGTGGCCGGCTGGTCGGGCGCGTGGATGCGAAAGCCCACCGCCAGGGCGGCTTGTTCCAGGTCCTGGGCATGTGGCTGGAGCCAGATGTGGCTCTGTCGCCGGCGCTCGTGGACGGGCTGGCGTCGGCGATCGGCGAATGCGCCGCCTGGCACGGCACGCCCCGCGTCGTGGTGGAGCGAAGCCAGCCCCGGGGACTGGCCTCGCTCATCGGCAAGGCCTTGTCCGGCTGATCAGCGGGTGGAGGCGGGGGCGGGCACGTCCGTGCACGACTTGCCGTGCAGCGCTTCCTTGAGCTGGTTGGCCAGCGACGTGCAGCGGTTCGACAGCTGGTCGCGCATGTCGGCGTCCTGCGACTGGCGCAGCAGGCTGGTCCGCATGAGCTCGTAGCGGCTTTCGATCTGGTCGCGAGCATAGATGCCGGCGGCCAGGTGGCAGCTCTTGTAGCTGGCCAGGTACTCGTCGCAGGACGCGATGCCGGTGTTGTCGGGCAGGGGAGCCTGCTTGCTGCTGGTACCCGCGCGGCTGCCGCCACTCTTGGGGGCGGCGCTCGTGGAGGTGGTGGAGGTGGTGGTCTTCGTGCTGCCACCGGTCGTCGTGGTCGAGCTCACGGTGCGGGTGCTGGTGGGCTCCGGCTTGGTCTTGTGGTCCGAACAGGCGGCCAGCGCGAGGGCGCCTATCAGGAGCGGGGCAATACGGATCATGGAGCGGTTCATGGGTAGTCGGTCCCCTTGGCGAGCGTGGACGGATGGTAGCCAAAGTCGCACCGCTAGTGCGACGCGGGGCAAGGATGTCCCCAACCGGGGTGAAATCCACGTCAGCGATGGGCAGCCTGGGACAAATCCAGGGTGATCGCTATTTCCTTCAGGGACGAGTATAGTCGGCGGACTGTGTTTGCCGGGGTCATAGAGTTATGTTGACCCGATGCAGCTGATCACGTATCCGCAACATCGCTTCGCTCCTCGCGTTTCCTTGCACACCAGTAATGCAGCTACTTAAACAAGTGGCTGGTTTCATTCGTAAATCGTATTGGAGTGTTTCTATGTCGGATCGTGAGATCGGCACCGTAAAGTGGTTCAACGACGCCAAGGGCTTCGGCTTCATTTCCCGTGAGGCTGGTCCGGACGTGTTCGTCCACTTCCGCGCTATCCAGGGCAATGGCTTCAAGTCCCTTGCCGAAGGCCAGAAGGTCTCCTTCAAGGTCGTGAATGGCCAGAAGGGCCTGCAGGCTGAGGAAGTCCAGGCCGCTTAATCGGCCGGGGCAACCCAAGTTTTGCGAAAAGCCGGGCGGCAACGCCCGGCTTTTTTTGTGCCCGATGGAACCGACCCCGGTGGGAGCCGCTCCTTGTGGGAGCCGCTTCAGCGGCGATCCCGCGGCAGCGGGCCGGTTTCTTCTGCACGGCTCGGCTTCGCCCTCGCGTTGGGTTGGTGGGGCAGAGCCGTCGGCCGCCACCCTCGTCGCTCCGGTTGCACCGTCGCTCGGGAAAGGGTGCCGCTGCGCGGCCATGTTCTATGGCTGGCGCCCCGTTCAAGCCGCCTCCGGCGAGTCTCCCTCAACCGGGTGGGAAGCGGGCTGGCCCGCGATTCGCCACCCTGTTTCGAGCGAATGAGGCTGTGCACTGCCACCGAGCGAGCGGTGACAAGCCTCGCCCGATCACCGCAAGGCTTCCTTCACCAGCGAGAAGATCGAGGAATCGCGGGCCAGCCCGCTTCCCACCCGGGTGCGGCACCGGCAACCGGCAAATGGCTGGTGACTAGCGGCACGTGGCGCGGCGGGCTTTGCTCTTCCCACCCACCCGCCGCAGTGTCGAGAGAGCTGCCGGGCGCCACCCTTGGCGCGACATGAGGAGCCGAGGACGGACGGGCGGAAAAGGCCCGAAGGGGATCGGCCAGGACGGCCGATCGTTTTCGCTGAGGCAGGAGCCGAATCGAAAACCCCCGCCCGACCGTCCGAGCCCGAAGGGGCGCCAGCCATCGAACACGGCCGCGCAGCGGCTTTCCTTTCCCAAGGGACGGCGCCGCCTGTCGCGCCGAGGGTGGCGCCCGGCAGCTCCCCTCGCCGCACATAACGAATGCGAGGGCGAAGCCGAGCCCTGACACCGATCGATGGAAGCGAGAGCCCCAATCCCTGCTTCTTCACGCTTTTCTACGTGACCGACGTCAAAAAATCGTCCTCTGTAGGGGTTCCCCTACAGAACTTCTGAAAAATGTGGTTATTATCGGAGCCACTGTGTCTGCGCGGTCACGAGAGTGACCCGATGTAAGCGAGCAGTCCGACGCTCCATCGCTTCACCCGGTCCTGCATTCCCAGTAAGTCGCCGGCTCGCGAGCCGGTTTTCGAGTGTTGGATAGAGGTGTGTGTGATGGCAACAGGTACTGTGAAGTGGTTCAACGACGCCAAGGGCTTTGGCTTCATCACTCAGGATGAAGGTGGTCCGGATGTGTTCGTGCATTTCCGTTCCATCCAGGGCAACGGCTTCAAGTCGCTGCAGGAAGGCCAGAAGGTGGAATACACCGTGACCCAGGGCCAGAAGGGCCCGCAGGCGGATAACGTCGTCCCGAAGTGATTCGTTCGGGTTGGCATTGAGCCACCCGTCCTTGCATGACTTCCGCTCCTTCGGCGCAGCCGCGCCGGAGGAGCTTTTGCGTGCCCTGCGGAGCCACCCATGACCACCATTCCCATTGACGGCAAGCCGCGCGATCTCGGCGGCGGATTCGTCGTGCGGCGCATGCTTCCCCACCTGAAGGCGCGGCACGTCGGCCCCTTCGTATTCTTCGACCAGATGGGTCCCGTGGCGTTCGGCGACGACGCGGGACTCGATGTGCGCCCGCATCCGCATATCGGCCTCGCCACCGTCACCTGGTTGTTCGATGGCGTGATCCGCCATCGCGACAGCCTCGGCAGTGCCGTGGACATCCATCCCGGCGATGTGAACTGGATGACCGCCGGCCGCGGCATCGTGCATTCCGAGCGCACGCCACCGGACGCGCGGCATGGCGGCAACCTGCATGGCATCCAGGTATGGGTGGCCTTGCCGAAGTCGCATGAAGGGATCGATCCGGAATTTCATCACCACGCCGCGGCCGAGTTGCCGAAAGTGGAGCGTGACGGAGCCCGGCTCGTGGTCATTGCAGGCGATGCCTTCGGCGAGACGTCCCCGGTACGCGTGTTCGCTCCCATGTTCTTCGTCGAGGCGCGCCTCGAGAAGGGCGCCCGCCTGCGGATGCCGGAGCAGCATGCCGAATGGGGCGCCTACGTGGTCGAGGGTGCCGCCCGCTTCGGCGAAACCGACCTCGCCGCGCTGGACATGGCCGTGGCGTACGAGGGCGAGCCGCCGGTGCTGGAGGCGAAGGAGCGGTCGCTGGTGATGTTGTTCGGCGGCGCGCCACTCGATGGCGAGCGGCACCTGTGGTGGAATTTCGTGGCCAGTTCGAATGAACTGATCGAGGCGGCCAAGGCCGATTGGTCCGCGGGCCGCTTCCCGGTCGTGCCCGGCGACGAGTACGAACGGATTCCCCTGCCCACCTATTGAGCGGAGTACGGGACATGGCCAGGTTCACCAGTTTCCGTGAGTTCTACCCCTATTACCTCGGCGAGCACACCGACGTGCGTTGCCGCCGCCTGCATTTCGCCGGCAGTTGGGTCGTACTGGCGGCGCTGGTCATGCTCGTCGCCACCGGCCAGCTCCGCTGGCTGTTGCTGGCGCTGGTCGGTGGCTACGGTTTCGCCTGGATCGGGCACTTCGTGTTCGAGAAAAACCGGCCGGCGACCTTTCGCCATCCGTTCTACAGCCTCATGGGCGACTGGGTGATGTTCGTCGACATCTTGCGCGGGCGCGTATCGTTGCGCTGAGCTGGCCGGAGCCGGGCAGGGCGTCCATCAAGCGACCTCGGCGGGGGCTTCCTGCCGATGGCATTCACGCTGCGCGCGCCGCGCCGCGCTCCACGAATCGATCGCCATCTCGCCGCGGGCCGACCGGCACGCCTCGACCAGTCTTTCCACGTCCGTGTCGCTCATGCCCGCGTTGAGGGTCAAGCGCAGCAGCGAACGGCTGACCGTCGTCGCCGGCGCGCTGAACACCGAGCCGAACACGCCATGACGCTCCATGATGTCGCGCACGCGCCCGGTCAGGATTTCCTGCCCCGCCTCGAACGCGACGATCTGCTCGGTGCCGTCTCCGATGGGGTAGCCCAGGGCGGTCAGTTCATGGCGCACATGACGGGTGATCCCGCGCAGCCGGCGCCTGCGCCAGCCTTCGGCCTGGATGACCCGGTGCGCGGCCGAAAGGCCGGCCAGTTCATGGGGCAGCAGGGAGGAACTGAAAATCGCGGGTAGCGCCTCGCAGCCGAAATAGTCCTTGAAACGCGTCGTGCAGGCGATGAAACCCGCGCGCGAGCAGTAGGCCTTGGCCAGGCTCGCCGTGATGAAGTGCACGCGGTCGTTGAGGCCAAGGCTGGCCACGAGACCTTCACCGCGACGCCCGTGCGTGCCGAGCGAATGGGACTCGTCCACGACGAGGACGCAACCGTGCTCCCTGGCCACGCGCGCGATCTCGACCAGCGGGGCCACGCTTCCGTTGGTGCTGTAGACCGCATCGACGACGATCACGCCCTGGCCGTTACGCAATACCTGCCGTTCGAGGTGGGCGACGTCGTTGTGCAGCACGGACACCGCCTTGGCGCCCGCGCTGCGGACGCCTTCCCACAGCGACGCGTGGGCCAGCATGTCGACGTACACCGGCACGCGTTCCGTGGCGATGGACTGGATGAGGCCCACGTTGGCCGCGAAACCGGATTGGGCCAGGATGCCGTCCTCGCTGCCGACGGCTCGCGCCAACTCGGCCTCCACGCGGTGCAACGGCTGTCCGGCATCCTGCTGGAACAGGGCCGACATCATCATTCCCAGGCCTCCTTCGGCCAGGGACGTACGCTGTGCTTCGATGATCGTGGGGTGCCCGGCGATGGCGAGATAGTCGTTGCTCTGGAGCATGAGGTCACCGTCGTGCGGCTGTCGGCCCCTCAAAATGTGACGGCCACCCCAATCGACCGCCACGCGTTCGTTGTGAAATCGATCGACCCTTCGCTCGACGAAATCGGGAAGCGCGGGTGCCTTGGCAAGGCGGTGCAGGACGGAAACATTTTCCATGGTTCATCTCTCTCTAGGTGATGGATGGGCGAATTCCGGACCGCCCGGGAGGGCGGCATGCGTCGGCCTCGCCCGGGCAGACGCGAATTCGTTAGAGAGAGGCGTCCCACCGGGGCACCGCCGCGCGGCGCCCCTGCCTCATGCCATTACCAGAGAGACGTCGTTGGGACCGGGTGGTCCGAACGTGACGACGGATTTTCGGACCAAACGGCTACCGCGCGCCGGAAGCTCCGCCACGGGAAGGTGAACTCGTTTGGATTCAGGGCCCGGCTAGATGAAGCGCGGCCTGCTGTCGGCGGCCAGGCTCAGGTCCTGCTCGCGTAGCCATGTGCGGTATGACTTCACATGCTGCAGGCGGAATCGCTCCACGTCGTCGATGAGAGCGTAGTAGTACCACTGTTCGCCGGAAATGGCCGTTGCCGGGTACAGGTGCGCTTCGGGGTGGCTGACACCCTTGTGGTAGAAGCCGTCCCGTGAATTGAACCAGGGCAGGGCCTCGCCACTGCGCAGGGCTTCCAGGACCGTGGCCGGCGCCCCCAGATCTGCCGCAATTTCATAGTGCGTACGCAGGTCCTCGTCCGTCTGGACGAGGAGGAAACGGCCGATGCCCCACGCGTCGACCAGGAGCAGCCCGGTGGGATTGCAGTGCACGTAGCATTCCACCGGCTGGAACGTGGCCGTGACGCTCTGCAGGACTTCGCGGAAGGCCGGGTCGCGCAGGAAGCGGAAATTGCCCAGGGCCAGGGTCTCGGCGACGAAGGCGCTGGCGCGTTCGAAGTAGCGGTGCTGCAGTTCGGTGATGGCGGTCTGCAGTTTTTCGATCGCGAGGGGGTCGTTCTTCCGGATGAAGCGGTCGATCACCCCGGAGTTGAAGGCGTCGATGGCCGTCGCATCGTCGGCGCGGCCGGTTAGCAGGATCTTGCCGATATGCGGATTCGGCAAGCGCTTGCAGAAGGTGATGCCATCCATCTCGGGCATGGCCTGGTCGACCACCACCACGGAGATCTCGGCGAACCGCTCGGGGTCGTAGACCACCCGGTGGATCGAGTCGATGTCCAGGGCGACCAGTTCCTGCGTTTCCGAGGGACGGTCTTTCCAGCGGTACAGCCAGCCGCCGCCAGGCACGGGGCGGCTGCCGTTGTTGCCGAGCGTGGCCAGGGCGCTACGCGGGGAACTGAACGTGCGCACCCGCACCATCGGATCGAGCAGCAACGGGACGACGTCGAGGTATTCCTCGTGGTCGTCCACGAGCACCGTCGTGGTCGGAAAATGGAAGGGCTGGATATCGCCCTGTGAGTTCAGCGTCATCACTGCCGGTCCCCGGTCTCCGGATGCGGGAAGGTAAGGGTGAATTCAGTGAATTCACCCAGGTTGGTACGGCATGCGATGCCACCGCCCATATGCTCCATCGCCGCGCGACAAAAAGCGAGGCCTATGCCCAGCCCGGTGATGGTTCCGCTCCCGGCGCTGTCGCTCGAATAGGAATAGAAACGGTTGAAGATGCGGGGAAGCACGTCCGGCGGGATGCCGGGGCCGGTGTCCAGGACCCGGATCCGGTTGGCCTGTTCGTCCGGTTCGATAGTCACCGCGATCTCCCCCTTGCCGGCCCGGTCGATATGGAACAGCGCGTTACGCAGCAGATTGAAGAGCACATGGACCACCAGGGCTTCCTCCCCGAGCAGGCGAAAGTCGCCCGTGGGTGACAGGGTGATCCTTTCGCGCTCCGCGCGCGAGCCATAGGGAAATCGGCGCAGGGCCTGCTCCACGCATTCGCGTGCCCCCAGCGGGGTGAGCGGTACCTCGCCGATCGGCCGGGCGGAGAGCAGCAGCATGTCGATGATGGTGTTCGCGTAGGTGACCTCGCGCTCCATGACGCCGATGCTGCGCTCCAGCGCGTGCAGGTTCTGTGCGCGCACGTCGGGTACGGGCAGCCCCTGGCTCTCGGCCAGACGGTGGCTGCGGAGGAGGTCGGGCATGAAGCGGGCGACGGCGCGCGCGGCGATGCGCAGCGAACCCAGGGGGGTGCGCAGCTCATGGGCGATGTTGTTGGAGGCCGCCGTCAAGGCGTCGATTCTCGATTGTTCGGCCATGTTGGACGACACGGTACACGTGGCGCCGCCGACCATGCCGAACAGCAGGAGCGGGATGTACTCGAGCATGGTCTGGGTGTGCAGGTGCGCCTCCGGCGAGAGCGCGAACACCAGGGCGGCGATCAGGCTGCCCAGGGTGAAGACCACGAGGAAACTGGCGATGTCGAACAGCATCATCAGCAGCATCACGCAGGCGAGGTGGGTCATGAGCCATGCGGGCGTGGCGTTGCGCAAGGTCATGTAGCCGACGAAGAACGGCATCGCCACGGTCATCGCGAAGTACCAGTACGTCGGCAGGTGCGTGCGCAGGCGACGCGGCCACCATGGCAACAGGGCCAGCGGGATGAAGGTGGCGCTGCAAAGCAGCCGCATGGGCAGGTTTTCGTACGGCTGCGGGAACAGGTACGCCCATACCGGGTAGTACACGGCGAGGGAAAAACTGCCGACCACGCCGATCGCGACCATCTTCGGCTGCGAATAACGCGTGCGCAGGAACATCGTCGTTTCGAACCGGGCCATCGCGCGCAGCAGCAGCCACAACTGCATGCGGAAGAACTGCCGCGGGCGGGTCGAGTTGTCCGGGGGCGTGGACATGGGGGGCATGGCGTCCGTCAGTGGCTCGAGGGGCAAGCGAACGCGTTCATCGGTACTGCTGGTGGCAGGCCTGGCAGGCCTCGCCGATGGGAGCCAGCGCCCCGGCAAGGGCCTCACAGCTGTCAGGGGCATGGGCGAGGGCGCCGTCGAGCGCCGTGAGGAGCTTGTCCCCTCCGCCGTAGAAGGGTGCGTCCATGCCGGGGAAGGCCTCGCGAATGTCCCTGGCGCTTTCCCGCATGCGCGACAGGTGGGCCAGCGAGCCCTTGGCATCGCACTGTTTCGCCCGCACGTTGGCGCGCAGGACGCCCATGTGGTGCTGCATGACCGCCATCACCCCGAGATGGAACGGCGTTCCCTGGCGCAGCGCGGACAAGGCGAAGGTGGCACCCATCGCGCCGACCACGAGTCCGAGGATGACGAGTAGCAACGGGCGCATCGGTGATCCATGGCAGCACGAGGCCGCCAGCATAGCCGACGGTCCCATTCTTTCGATATGAGACAATGAACACGGATTTCCCGATCGAGACCCACGTGAGCACGGCCCAGGCAGAACGTTTCGCCGGCATCGAGCGCCTGTATGGCCGCGGCAGCCTCGACCGCCTCGCGCATGCGCATGTCTGCGTGATCGGCGTGGGTGGGGTGGGCTCATGGGCGGCCGAGGCCCTGGCCCGAAGCGGCATCGGCCGGCTCACCCTGATCGATGGCGACGACGTCTGCCTCTCGAACACGAACCGCCAACTGCATGCGCTGGACGGCCAGTATGGAAAACCCAAGGTGGGCGTCGTCGCCGAACGCGCGCATGCGATCAGCCCGACCATCCGTCTGGAAGCGGTGGAGCGTTTTCTCACCCCGTCGACCCTCGACGACCTGCTGGACCGCAATTACGACGTGGTGATCGACGCCTGCGACGCGCTGAAGGTCAAGCTCGAGACCATCGTCTGGTGTCGCCGGCGCAAGGTCCCGCTGGTCACCGTGGGCGCGGCGGGCGGACGTACCGATCCCACCCAGGTTCGCGTGCGCGATCTTTCGCGGACCGAGCACGACGCCATGCTCAGCATGATCCGGAAGAAGCTTCGCCAGGAATACGGATTCCCCCGCAACCCGGACCGCTTCTTCGGTGTTTCCGCAGTCTACTCGTTGCAGAACGTACGCTATCCGCAGCCCGACGGCAGTGTCTGTGGCGTGCGCCCGCCGGGTGGCGACGCGCTCAAGCTCGACTGCGGCGGCGGGCTGGGCGCGGCCACGCATGTGACCGGGGCGTTCGCTTTCGCGGCGGTAGGCAAGGCGCTCGAAAAACTGACCTCGGTGCGGGGCTGACCTTTCAGCGCCCGGCGGCGACGATCCGTAGTGCCTCTTCGAGCCGGTCCGGATCTTCCTCGGCGCCCATGGCGAGGCGGATGCCGGCAGCCCGCCGTCCCGTGTCGACGAAGTGTTCCGACGCGGCGACGTGGACGCCATGTGCGAGGAGGCGTTTCTCCATGGCGGGCGCGTCAGGCAGCGGAAGCCACGCGTGCAGGCCGGTCCCCGATGTGACCAGGTCGTCGCCGATGATCCGCCGGGCCATCCCGGCGCGTGACGCCATGGCGGCGGTCAGTTCGTCGAGCAGCGCCTCCGCCGTGCCGTCATCCATCCAGCGGGCGACGATGGAGGGCGTGAGCGCCGGCAGGCCGTCCTGTTCGAGCTGGATGCTGGCCGATGTAGCCGCCTGTGTCGCCGCGTCGGCGTGCAGCATCCAACCGACGCGCAGGCCCGGTCCGAGGATCTTGCCGATGCCACCGCAGTGCACCGTTCGATGGGGGGCGAGGCGGGCCAGTGGCGGCAGGTCCTCGCGCGCCGGCCGATGCAGCGGTGAGTAGACGTCGCCCTCGACGATGGTCAGGCCGAGGCGCTCCGCGACCTCCACGATATCCAGGCGCCGTTCCAGCGGCATCGTCGCCGTCGTCGGGTTCTGCAACGTGGGCTGGACATAAAGGGCACGCGCACCGGATCGCCTGGCCGCTTGTTCCACGGCGTCGGGCCTCATGCCATGCCGGTCCATCGCCACGTCGACGCAACGCGAACCGAGGTGCCGCGCCACGCGGCGGACGCCATGGTAGGTGTGCTCCTCGACGAGGAGGGCGGAATGCCTTCCGGCGGTGGATGCGGCCAGGGCGAGGGCGAGCGCATGCCGCGCACCGATCGTCAAGACGATGAGCCGGGGATCGACCGGACCGTGCCCTCCCACGCGCTCGAGCCAGCCTGCGATCGCTTTCCTGATCCACAGGGCACCGGCGGGATCGGGATATGCGAGCGACCCGGCATCCACCGGCGTGGTGGCCAGCGCGGCGCGAAGGCGGGTCACGACGCTTCCGCGAAGGGGAAGGTTCACGGCCAGGTTGTAACTGGGTTCCATGGTCGCATTGTAGGGCTGCCCGCCAGGGCTGCTAGGCTTCGCCGCCATGTGGTGTGTCTATCTGATCGAATGCCGGAACGGTGCGTGGTATGCGGGGATCACCAACGACCTCGACGCGCGCTATGCCGCCCATGTGGCGGGCAAGGGAGCGCGTTACACGCGGGCCAATCCGCCGGTCCGGCTGCTGGGCTTTCGTCCCTTCGCCGACCGCTCGGCCGCGTCGAAGGCCGAGTACGAGGTGAAGCGCCTGCCCAAGGCGAGGAAGCTGGCGTGGCTGAACGCCCGCGACGGCGCGTAGCTCCCCGGCGGGACACGGGGTACCCGTCGATGTGGGACTGGCATAGGATGGGCGTGACGAGAAACGGAATTCCACAGACGTAAGGAGGCCATGCCATGGAAGCTCGCCTGCACACGAAAATCACCCCCGATTGGCACCGATGGATCGGCGAGTCGCTCGCCGCCGGCCACGCTCCCGCCGACCTCCTCGGGATCATGAAACAGAACCGCTTCGACGAATGGGCGGCACGCGACGCGATCGCCGAAGCGCTGTTCGGCAACGCGGCGCCGCGACAGCCGGCGCAGGCCCCCGAGCCCGCCGCGTTCAGCAGCCGCCTCGACGATGGTCATGTCCTCTACGTGGGCGACCGCGGCATACGCGTGCTCGTGCGGGTGTCCCGCCCGACGATCGCCGTGCTCGATGGCGTGCTGGACCCGGTCGAATGCGACCAGCTGCGCAGCCTGGCCGCCACGCGCCTGGCGCGTTCGGAGGTGGTCAGCCCGGGCACGGGTATCGGCGTCGTGCAGGATATCCGGACGAGCGAAGGCGCCAACTTCGGGCGTTCGGAGAACGAGCTGATCGCTCGCGTGGATGCGCGCGCCGCCGCGATCATGCGAATGACCGAGGATCACGGCGAGGGACTGCAGGCCATGCGTTATGGCGTCGGCGCCCAATACGTGCCCCATTTCGATTTCTTCCCGCCGGACGATCCGGGCAGCCAGTCGCACCTGAAGAACGGCGGCCAGCGCGTATCGACCCTGATCATGTACCTCAACGACGTCGAGGCCGGTGGCGAAACCGTCTTCCCCCGGATCGACTTCAGCTACGTGCCGCGCAAGGGGCAGGCGCTGTATTTCGAGTACACGGCGCCCGACGGATCGCTCGATCCGTTGTCGCTGCACGGCGGGGCACCCGTGGTCCGCGGCGAGAAGTGGATCCTCACCAAGTGGATGCGTGAGCGGTCGTTTCCTGGTTGAACCGTGACCTCTGGCCTATATCCGGCCCACGCCATAGCCCGCAATCTCATCGGCTTAAAGGGGAGGGTCGATCGATGCGCCGACAGGCAGCCAGAGTCGTTCGTTTTGTCGCGCTTGGCGCACTCGCATGCGTTCCGGGCGCATGGGCACAGGAGCCTGCGCAAGCCCGGCCCGCCACGCCGGGCCCCGCCGCCGGCTCGACGGTCGCCGCACCGGCGGCCGTGGCGATCGAGCCGGCCGAGATTCCTTTCGCCTCGGCACATGCCGGTTTCGTGCGCACGCCCAGCGCACCCACGGCCTGGGGCGGGCCGCGCACCGGCAGCGAAGCGACGCTGTCCGACCGCGTCGTGTCCTACCGGATACAGGCTCGCCTCGATCCCGCGAAACACACCGTGGACGGCCAGCAGCAGCTGACCTGGCGCAATCGGAGCGACCGGCCCGTCGGCGCGGTGTTCCTGCACCTCTATCTCAACGCCTTCGAGGGCGAGGGAAGCACCTTCTTCACCGAACGGCGCGTACTCGCGGCCCACGGTGGATCGCGTGGCGTCGCCGACGTGAAAAAGGGCGAGTGGGGCTACATTGACCTGGGCAATGTGGAACAGGATGGCGCGGCGTTGAAGTGGCGCTACGTCCATCCGGATGGCGGCCCCGACACCGACCATACCGTGGTTCGCGTCGACCTGGCGCGGCCGGTCCCGGCGGGCGGAAGCGTCACGCTGGACATGAACTTCCATAGCCAGTTGCCACGCGTGATCGAGCGGACCGGCTACGTCGGCAAGTTCCACCTCGTCGGCCAGTGGTTTCCCAAGATCGGCGTGCTGGAACTGCCTGGTGAGCGAGGTGCCACCGAGCCGCGCTGGAACGTGCACGAATTCCATTTCAACAGCGAGTTCTACGCGGACTTCGGCGAATACGACGTTCGCATGACCGTGCCCCGCGATTACGTGGTGGCGGCCGTCGGCGAACAGCAGGGCGATCCCACGCCCGAAGGCAACGAACTGACCTGGCATTTCGCCCAGGCCGACGTCCATGATTTCGCCTGGATGGCCGCGCCCGGCTACAAGACGCTCGACGGTGAGTACACCGGTCCGGGCAGCCCGCGGGTGAAGGTCAAGGTGGTCTATCCACCCGAGTACGAGGCGAGCGCGAAGCCGGTGCTGAAGGCGACCATCGATTCGCTCGCTTATTTTTCGTCGACGCTGGGTCCTTATCCCTACAAGACGGTGACCGCCGTGGTGCCGCCGTTCAATGCGTCCGAAGCGGGTGGCATGGAGTACCCCACGTTCTTCACCGCGGATAGCTTCACCGAGGTGAAGCCGAAGACGCTCGATGAATACATCCTCGATTTCGTGACCATCCACGAGTTCGGCCATGGCTATTTCTATGGCTTGCTCGCCTCGAACGAATTCGAGGAGCCGATGCTCGACGAAGGCCTCAACGAATACTGGGACGACCGCATGCTGCGCGAACGCAAGCAGCGGGTGTACCTGACCAAGCCGTTCTGGCAGTTCTTCGGCGTGGAAGCGCCGATGGACGTGTTCGCGCTCGAACGGATGGTCGCGGCGCTGCCGCGTCCATCCGACCCGCTCGGGCAGAACGCGTGGGACCGTCTGTCCAGCGCCGACTACGGCACGGTGTATTCGCGCACCGCCACGGCCATGCACGATCTCGAGGAGCGCCTCGGCAAGGACGTGACGGAGAAGGCGTATCGCCAGTACTACGCGACATGGCATTTCCGTCACCCGTCGATCGCCGACCTCCAGGCGTCGATCGCCGAGGTTTCGGGGAAGCCCGACGTCGTCGCGCAGGTGTTCGACCAGTACGTCTATGGCACCGCGCGGATCGACGACCGCGTGAAAGAGATCGTCAGCGAGGAAGTGTTGCCGCTCGCGGGAACCACGATCAAGGACGGCCATCGGGTCGAACTGTCGTCCGAGCAGAACGACGAGGCGGTGTCGAAGCAGCGTGAGGCATGGAAAGACGCGCATCCCGATGCGGCCGAGGGTACCGGGCCGTTCCCGTGGAAGACGACGGTCACGGTGTGGCGGGACGGCGCGCGCGTTCCGCAAACGCTCAAGGTGTCGTTCGCGGACGGATCGGTCGAGACCGTGCACTGGGACGACGACCGTCGCTGGGCCCGTTTCGTCTTCACCAAGCCGGTGAAGGGCACGTCCGCCGAACTCGACCCCGACAGGAAGATCTACCTGGACGCGAACAAGCTCGACGACAGCCGTACCGTGGACGCCAACCACGCCGCCTCGAATCGTTGGGGCGCCGATTTCGCGGCCCTGCTGCAGGGCCTCTACGCTTTCCTGGTGACGCTATGAACGACCGTCAGAAACGCTCGGCCATCGCGGCCATCGGCCATGGCACGCTCGGCGGCCTGCAATGGCGGCTGGTGCTGTTGTGGATACTGATCACCCTTCTGCCGACCATGGTGGTCGCCTTGCCGCTGTGGAAGGTGCTCGATCGCCTACTCGGGTATTCGGTGCATGCCGATACGTGGGCAGCGCATTTCGACGGACTGATGTTCGCCGATGTCTTCTCCGCCTTGCGCGATGCCAATCGATGGACGGGCATGGCCTTCCTGGCGGGGGTCCTGCTGACGCTGGCGATATCGCCCTTCCTGACCGGCATGGCGGTGGCCGGTGGCCGCGCGAACCGGGCGCTCGGCTTCGGCGGCCTGCTTCAAGGCGGGGCGATGGAGTACGGGCGCATGCTTCGCCTGATGATCCTGTCCCTGGTTCCTTATGGTTTGTTCGTCCTGGTGGCGCAGGGTGCGTCCACGTTCGCGGAGCGCAAGGCCGATGCCGCGTTCCTGCCCTCGACCGCCGACTTGTACCAGCACGGTGCGCTCGCGGTGGGCTTGCTGTTCTTCGTGATCGCGCAGGTGATCGTCGAATCGGCTCGCGCGCAGTTCATCGCCGACGTCGGCTTGCGTTCGGCCTTCCGCGCGCTGGGCAGGGGATTCATGCAGTTCGTCCGCCGCCCCTTCGCGAGCGTTTTCGTCTACCTGGCGATCACCCTGGTGGGCGGCGTCCTGACGGTGCTCATCGCCGCGTGGCGGGGACATACCACCGGTGCGGGTAGCGGACTCCTGGTGGGCATCCTGATCGTCCAGCTCGGCGTGGCCGTCATGGCGTGGATGCGCACGTCACGCCTGCTGGCGCTGGCCGGGCTGGTGGCGGTCAATCCGCATCGGCGCCGCCGCACGGATTTCGCGCCGGCGTTGTAAGAGGCGCTTCAGCCGGCGCGGCGCACTTCGCGGTGCGGCGGGTAGTACGCGAACAGGTGCGTCGCGCCGCCGAGGAAATCGATGTTGTCGATGTGCTCGCCACCCAGGCGTTCGGCGACGTGGTCGGAGGCCTCGTTGCCGATGCGCACGAGGCTGATCACACGCTGGGCGTGCATCTGCTTCCAGGCGAAATCGAGGATGGCTTCACCCGCTTCGGTGGCGTAGCCGTGGTGGCGGTGCTCGGGCTTGAGCATCCAGCCCAGTTCGAGGTCGGGCCAGCCTTCGGGCTTCATCAGGCCGGCGCGGCCGATGAATTCGCCGGTGTCCTTCAACTCGATCGCCCACATGCCGCAACCGCGCAAGGCCCAATGACCTAGCAGCATGGCCATCGAGCGCCACGCGTTCATCCGGTCGAGGGGCTGCCCGTCACCGATCCAGCGCGTGCTTTCGGCGTCCGCGAGCATGGCCGCGTAATCGTCGAAATGGCGTTCGGTAAGGGCGGTGAGCCGCAGGCGCGGTGTTTCCAGAACGGGAATGTCTGCAATTGCCATCGAAGTGACCAAGTGTCAGCCGAGCAGTCGAGCCAGAGCGTGAGTGCTCAGCGCGAGGCTTTCCTGCCAGGACAAGCCGGTTATTTTCTCACCAGTGGCCGCGTCTTGGAAGCTTTCATCCTGCCCTGGAGCGAGGAGATGGCGGTAATCCACTGTAATTTCAGTGCCTTGCGGAAGGTCTTTCGCGGCGAAGATGAAGCCCAGGTGCCACAGGCCGG
Source organism: Luteibacter sp. RCC_6_2 (assembly GCF_041360655.1). NCBI lineage: Bacteria > Pseudomonadati > Pseudomonadota > Gammaproteobacteria > Lysobacterales > Rhodanobacteraceae > Luteibacter > Luteibacter sp. RCC_6_2. The sequence goes on from NZ_JBFUPQ010000017.1 coordinate 41,273, forward strand.
TGGGCTCGAAGCTATGGTTCACGTAGCACTCGTCCGGCCATTCGGGGGAAACGGTGTAGCGGTCCTCGAACCAGCGCGCGGCGGCGTGCAGGTCGGCGGACAGCGTCGGGGAGGCCATGATCTCGGCCCAGGCATGCGTGCGATCGATCTGGTCCGGGGCGGTGACGACACGCCCGGCGGCCACGAATTCGTCGACGAACAAACCCTTGCCGGCGCCTGGGATGGCGGAATCGGCGATACGGTAACGCGGCAGGATCATTGGATCATCAAGCCCCTGTTCCTGGCGGGGGCGCAAGTGCGCCGCCGGCATGGGGCGCGAGTGTAGCGCGTTCGGCCGGCGGCGGTAGTGGCCAGGAAGAGGGGTTCAGTCGTCCTCGGCGCCCGGCTTGGCCTTGGACGGCTTGGCCGCCTTGGTTTTCCTGGCCGCCTTGCCGTCGTCCACCTGGATGGCGTCGCGGTTGCGCTCGACCAGCGACGCGCCGATGCCTTTCACCTCGGCGAGCTGGTCGGCCGATTCGAAGGCGCCGTTCGCCTCACGCCAGGCGATGATCGCCTGGGCCTTGGCCAGCCCCACGCCGTCCAGCGACTGCGCGAGGGTCGGCGCGTCGGCGGTGTTGATGTTCACGGGCGACGAAGCGATGGCGAGCGGGGCGAGCAGCAGCAAGGCGAGCGCGGCGAGGGTGGCGAGATGACTGTTCACGTGGATTCTCCATGGTGGGCAGCGTCGGACGACGCAGGGGCACTCTGCGTCGTGCCAGGGTCGGCGCGAACTGGCGCGGCGATGAAATCCGGGTGAGGGGATGCCACCGCGCATGCCGTGGTTGTGCCGACGTCGCCGAAGGCGCCGCCGTCGTCGCTGTTACAATCGACCTTTGCCCAACGAGTCCGGTCCGCCATGGATACCTCCCGCATTTCTTCCTTCGTCAGCGGCCTCTGGGACGCGGAAATCGTCCCGCAACTGGTCGAGTACATCCGTATCCCGAACAAGTCGCCGATGTTCGACGCGCAGTGGCGGGAACACGGTTACATGGACCAGGCGGTGGCGTTGATGGAATCGTGGGCGCGCTCGAAGCTGCCCTCGCTCGAAGGCGCGTCGCTGGAAGTGATTCGCCTGGAAGGCCGTACGCCGCTGATCTACATCGACGTGCCCGCTCAGGGCGTGCAGGGCAAGGGCACGGATGAAACCGTCGTGCTCTACGGCCACCTCGACAAGCAGCCGGAGATGACGGGTTGGTCCGAAGGCCTCGGTCCGTGGACGCCCGTGCTCAAGGGCGACAAGCTCTACGGCCGCGGCGGCGCGGATGACGGCTACGCCATCTTCGGCTCGCTGGCGGCGCTGCTCGCGCTGCGCGACCAGGGCGTGCCGCATGCGCGCTGCGTGATCCTCATCGAGGCCTGCGAGGAATCCGGCAGCTACGACCTGCCGTACTACGTGGACCACCTGGCCGGCCGCATCGGCAATCCGGCGCTCGTGGTCTGCCTCGACTCGGGCTGCGGCAACTACGACCAGCTCTGGCTCACCACGTCGCTGCGCGGCATGACCGGTGGCAACCTGACGGTGCAGGTGCTGGAGGAGGGTGTCCATTCCGGTGACGCCTCGGGCGTGGTGCCTTCGAGCTTCCGCATTCTTCGCGAGATCCTCAACCGCCTGGAGAATCCGCAGACGGGCGCGATCGTGCCGCCGGAACTCTATGTGGACATCCCGGCGCAGCGTCTGGAGCAGGCGCGGCGGTCGGCCGAAGTGCTGGGTACCGACGTGTACGACAAGTTCCCCTTCGTCGAAGGCATGAAGCCGGTGACCGACGACCTGGCCGAACTCGTGCTCAACCGCACATGGCGCCCCCAACTCGCCGTCACCGGCGCCGGCGGCCTGCCCGCGCTCGACAGCGCCGGCAACGTGCTGCGCCCGAAGACCTCGGTGAAGCTCAGCCTGCGCGTGCCGCCGACCCTCTCCGGCGCGGAAGCGGGCAAGTTCCTCAAGCAATTGCTCGAGAAAGACCCGCCGTATGGGGCGAAGGTCACCTTCGACCTGGAGAAGGACGGCAGCGGCTGGAACGCGCCGGCGCTGTCGCCGTGGCTCGAAGAAGCCGTCGCGAAGGCCTCGGAGCACTACTTCGGCGCGCCGGCGGCTTACATGGGCGAAGGCGGCAGCATCCCCTTCATGGGCATGCTTGGTGAGAAATTTCCGCAGGCGCAGTTCCTCATCACGGGCGTGCTCGGTCCGCACTCGAATGCCCACGGGCCGAACGAGTTCCTGCACATTCCGACGGGCAAGCGCGTGAGCATGGTCGTGGCCGACGTCGTGGCGCGCCATTTCCAGGAAGCGGCGAAGGCATGAGCGACGGCGCCGGCACGCTGGCCGCGCGTCTCGCGGCGGTGCGCGGGTCGATCGCCGCGGCCTGCCACGAGGCCGGCCGCGATCCGGCCGAGGTGACCCTGCTGCCTGTCAGCAAGACCTTCGGCGAGGACGTGGTGCGCGAGGCGGTAGGGTTGGGCCTGCGTCGTTTCGGCGAGAACAAGGTGCAGGAAATCCAGGCGAAGGCCGCCGGACTGGCGGACGAGCGGCTCGACTGGGTCGTGATAGGCCACCTGCAGACCAACAAGGCCAAGGCGGTGGCGAAGCTCGCCGCCGAGGTGCAGTCGCTGGATCGGCTGGACCTCGCCGTGGCGTTGGATAAAGCCCTGCAGGCGCGGGGCAGGGCGATCGACGTGCTCGTCCAGGTGAAAACCTCGCGGGAAGAAAGCAAGTTCGGACTGGCGCCGGAGGACCTTCCCGGATTCCTCGACGAGTTGAAGGCTTTTTCCTCGCTTCGGCTACGGGGGCTGATGACGCTCGCCGAAGCCTCGCCGGACGACGCCGTCGTCAGGGGCTGTTTTCGTACCCTGTATCGTCTTCGTGACAGGGCGCGTGACGCCGGTCATCCCGTCGACCGCCTGTCCATGGGCATGAGCGGCGATTTCGCGCTCGCGATTGCCGAGGGCAGCACCGAGGTACGCATAGGCAGCGCGATCTTCGGGGCAAGGTCCTACAAGCCCGCGATTGAGACCTGATGCACAAATTCGGTAACCGGCCCGCCGTGACGGCGCCGCCGGACCCTCACATAGGTGAAAGTAAGTCCTTATGTCCATTCAGGAATTAGCCCCGCAGACCGCAGTTTCCTGCGACTTCTCTGAATGTTTCCTAGGAATGACCGTTTTTAACCTTATGCGAACAACTTGTTGAATCCGGTTTGGTAACTTCACCCCTCGTTCACGGTCGTCTCACCTTCACGGCGGCTTAACTTCACGATGAATAGGCCTTTTCGCTCATGCATTTAAAGCGACTGACCGCTCTCGCGTTAGCCACGTTTTGTATCGCCGCCGTAACACCCGTCATCGCCGACACGGTCACCGTTCCGCAGGGCCTCGACCAGTCCGCCGCACTCCTCCTGACCGACCTGCCGGTGTTCGCCCCGGCCACCGCGCTCGCCCAGTCCGCCGTTCCCGATGCCTCCTCGCTGATCGCACCCGCGGCTCCCGCCGCCAGCCAGGTCGCCACCAACGATGACGCCTCCGCCGACGATGACGACGACAGCCTCGTCGCCGCCGCCACCGCCAAGCTGGCCGGCCACGTCGACGGTCATGCACGGGAGGCGCTTCTCGCCTTCGCGATGAAGCTGCGTGACATCCGCTATCACCGTGGTGGCCGTGCCCCGTCCACCGGTTTCGATTGCAGCGGCTTCGTCCGCTACGTGTTCATGCACAGCATCGGTCTCGACCTTCCGACCAATTCCGCCAGCCAGTTCCTCGCCGGCCTGAAGGTCAAGCGCAGCGAAATGAAGACGGGCGACCTGGTCTTCTTCCGCACACGCGGCAAAGCCGTGTCGCACGTAGGCATCTACATCGACAACGGTCAGTTCATCCATTCGCCGTCGGCGGGCAAGACCGTCCGTGTCGACAGCCTCAACGAGGCCTACTGGGCCAAGCACTTCGTCGGCGCCAAGCGCCCCGAAGGCATCGCAAAGATCTGACGGGCACCCTTCAACGCATATTTCCGAAACGGCATGCTCCGGCATGCCGTTTTTTTTGGCCTGCATTTGTGCCGGAATCTTCTGGTGGAAGCCGCCCCTGGTGGGGACCGCCCCTTGTGGGAGCCGCTTCAGCGGCGATCCCGCGGCAGCGGGCCAGTTTCTTCTGCATGGCTCGGCTTCGCCCTCGCGTTGGGATGTGCGAGCAGAGCCGTCGGCCGCCACCCTCGTCGCTCCGGTTCCACCGTCGCTCGGGAAAGGGTGCCGCTTGCGCGGCCATGTTCTATGGCTGGCGCCCCGTCGCGCCCGTCGCGCCGGGCGGGGTTTTCGATTCGGCTCCTGCCTCAGCGAAAACGGCCGGCCGTCCAGGCCGGCCCCCTGCGGGCCTTTTCGCCCGTCGCTCCTCGGTTCCACACCTCGCCACGAGGGTGGCGGCCGACGGCTCTTCCGGGCACGGAGGTGTCGTGTGGCAAGAGCAACGCCGCCACCGGGATGGACACCGCAGCTGCAAGCCGCCTCCCATGAGTCTCCCTCACCCGCTTCCCACCCGAGTTGCGGTGAGCATGCGGCAACTCCCTCGTCGCACATTCGCGATGAAGCTTCGCCCGCCAGCCACTATCCTTGGCGCATGCCCCGTCAGCCTCCTCGCATGCCGACATCGCGTCCGCGTCGCACCGCCACTCCCGTGTTCGGCCTCGCCCGTGTGCTTTCCAAGCGCGGTATCTGTTCGCGCAGCCAGGGTGAGCGGCTGGCGCGGGAAGGACGGGTGCGGGTGGATGGGCGGATCGTGCGCGATCCCGAATTCCCTATCGCGGGACACGAGCGGATCGAAATCGACGGTGGGACGGCACAGGCCGTGGCGCCCATTTACATCGCCATGAACAAGCCGCGCGGCATCGTCGTGTCGGCTGCGGACGAGCGGGGGCGGGACACCGTCTACTCACTGCTCGAAGGAGCGGGACTTCCCTGGCTGGGGCCGGTGGGAAGGCTCGACAAGGCGAGTGAGGGATTGCTGCTGCTGTCGAACGATACGGCATGGGCCGCCGGAATCACCGAGCCGGCGACGCATGTATCGAAGACGTATCACGTTCAGGTGGCGGGACAGCCGGATGCGGCGACGGTCGCCGCGATGTGCGAAGGCGTGGTCGATGCGGGTGATACCTTGCGTGCGGCTTCTGCGTCACTGTTGCGCCAGGGCGAGCGCAATGCGTGGCTGGAGGTCACCCTCGACGAGGGGCGCAACCGGCATATCCGGCGCTTGCTGGCGGCGCTGGGGTTCGACGTGTTGCGGCTGGTGCGTGTCGCCATCGGCGATCTTGTCCTGGGGGACTTGGCCAAGGGGCAGTGGCGGCATCTTGGCGATGCGGAAGTGGCGGGGTTGCGGAGGGGGTGAGGCGATCGCGGCCGAGGCCGCTTCCCACCCACGATCCACCCTTCCACCCACCAATCCATGCATGCCTACTTTCGGGCATGCCTAGCTTCGGGTGGGAAGCGGCCTCGGCCGCGATCGAGCTTGCCTCACCCTCCCGAACAGCCAAGCCTCAGCCCTTCAGCACACCCAGCTTCCGGCCCACCTTGGTGAACGCCGCGATGGCCTTGTCCAGGTGCTCGCGCCTATGCGCGGCGCTCATCTGCGTGCGGATGCGCGCCTTGCCCTGTGGCACCACGGGGAAGAAGAAACCGGTGACGTAGATGCCTTCGTCGAGCAGTTCCGCCGCCATGGCCTGCGCCTGCTTCGCGTCGTAGATCATCACCGGGACGATCGGGTGCTGTCCGGGACGGATGTCGAAGCCGGCCTCGGTCATCTTTTCGCGGAAATAGCGGGTGTTCTCCTTCACCCGTTCACGCAGGTCGCCGGCGGCGGCGAGCATGTCGAACACCTTGCTGCCCGCGGCCACGACGTGCGGCGGTAGCGAGTTGGAGAACAGGTAAGGACGGGAACGCTGGCGCAGCAGTTCGATCACTTCGCGACGGCCCGTGGTGAATCCACCGAGGGCGCCGCCGAGGGCCTTGCCGAGGGTGCCGGTGATGATGTCGATCTTGTCGAGTACGCCGTGCAGTTCGGCAGAGCCGCGGCCGGTATCGCCGAGGAAGCCCGTGCAGTGGCATTCGTCGATGTGGACCAGAGCGTTGTACTTGCGCGCGAGGGCGGTGATCTCGGCGAGGGGCGCGACGAAGCCATCCATCGAGAACGCGCCGTCGGTGGTGATGAGCTTGGTCCGGGCGCCCGCGGCATCGGCCGCCTGCAACTGGGCTTCGAGATCGGCCATGTCGCAGTTGGCGTAGCGGAAGCGTTTGGCCTTGCACAGGCGGATGCCGTCGATGATCGAGGCGTGGTTCAGCGCATCGGAGATGATCGCGTCTTCCTCGCCCAGCAGCGGCTCGAACAGCCCACCGTTGGCGTCGAAGCAGGCGGCATAGAGGATCGTGTCCTCCTTGCCGAAGAACTCGGCGATCTTGCGCTCCAGCTCCTTGTGCAGGTCCTGGGTGCCGCAGATGAAGCGCACGCTGGCCATGCCGAAACCGTGCGTGTCCAGCGCGTCCTTGGCCGCCTGGATCACCTCGGGATGGTCGGCCAGCCCCAGGTAGTTGTTCGCACAGAAATTGAGAACCTTCCGTCCGCCTTCCAGCTCGATCTCCGCCGATTGCGGGGAGACGATGATGCGCTCGTTCTTGAACAAGCCCTGCTCGCGGATGGCGTCGAGTTCGCTGGCGAAACGGGTTTGGCCGGGGTAGGTCATGGCGGAGGTTTCCGGGGACGGAGGAATCTCCCGATTGTGAGGCCTTTGCACGAATGAGAAAACCTCGATCCCGGATGGCCTCAGTGCAGGCCGAAATCCACCCGGGTCGTCTTGCCGCCATCATCGATGCCCTTGGCGTCCGTCTTGGGCGCCACGACGAAGACCCGCTTGTCGTCCGCCTTGCCCTGCAGCCATTGGCGGACCGCATTGGCCCGGCGTTCCGCCAGGTGGCGCAGGGCGTCGGCGTCGACCGGCATGTTGGTTTCCATCAACGTGCGCATTTCCTCCGGCGGCTGCGACTTGGTCAGCCCGATCATGTTCTTCGGCTTGGGGAACGAGGCATGGCGGTAGGCCCGTTCCAGGTATTTTTCCTGCTCGGCGGCGGTCGGCGGCGTGGTGTCGTCTTCCTTGTCGGCGACCTGCTCCTGGTGGACCAGGTCGTCGACCATGACGGTGCGGAGGCCGGATTCGTCCTTGGACGGATCGATGCGGCCGACGATGTCCAGGCTGATCGACGGTTTATCGGCCAGGACCTTGACGATCTCGGCCAGCTTCGCCTGCGCGGCCGCGTCGAGCACGGCGGAACCCGGGGCGAACTCCACGTAACCGAGGTCCTCGCGGCCACCACCCGCGGAGGCGAGCAGGCGGAACGGCGAGGTCACCGCTTTCACGATCAGGTTGCCGATGGCGCGCCAGACGAGACCGCCCACGCTGAAATGCGGATCGTCCAGCGATCCGGACACGGGCACGCGCACGTCGATGCGGCCCTGGGAGTCCTTCAGCAGCGCCACCGCCAGCTTCACCGGCAGATGGCTGATCCCGGGACCTTCGATCCGGTCGCCGAAGGTCAACTGGTCGATGAAGATATGGTTGTCGGCGGTCAGCTTGCGCTGGTCGAGCAGGTAGTGCACGTCGACGTTGAGCCGCCCCTTGGTGATCGGGTAACCAGCGTATTTGCCGGAGTACGGCGAGAGGTTGGCGAGTTGGATGCCTTCCGCCTTGGCCGTGATGTCGAGGGAGGCCACCGGCGCCAGCGGATTGATCGTGCCGGCGATGTCCACCGGCGCGTTGTCGTCGAGCTGCCCCTGCAGGGTCAGATCCGCGGGCGGTGAGCCACCATCCGTACCGAAGGCGCCGATCCTGCCGGTCAGCTGCGTCACGTCCGCCGTGTAGTTGGGCTTGATGAAGTTATCGGTGTAGTTGAGGTGACCCTTGGTCAGGGTGACCTGGCCGATGCGGATGTCCGCCGCCGGCGCGGCCGGCGTGGCGGCAGAAGGCTCGGCCGCCGGTATGGCCGGCGCGGGCGTGGCCTGCGCCTGGGTGACCGACACCGCCCCGGGTGCCTCGGGATTGGCGACGACGTCCTGGAGGTTCAGCCGTCCGTTCGCGTTGATGATGACGCGGGCATAGAAGTCGTCCAGCGCCAGGCCGCCGATGGCGACGTGGGGCGCTGCTTCGCCCATGCGGATGACCATGTTGCTCGCGCTGAGCGAGGTCCAGCGCAGGAAGTCGGCGTCGGTCAGCTTGTCCAGCACACGCACGCGACCCAACGTGGCCTGGCCGCGATAGGCGATCCGGGCGGGGGCGCTGCCGCGATCGTTGTAGCGAACCTGTCCGTCGAGGCTGAGCAGGCCGCTGTCCACGCGGACGTTCAACGGTACGCTGACCAGCGATTGCAGTGGAGCCACGTCGAGCCGCGTGGTCTTCACCCGCAGGTCCGCATCGAGGGGCTGGGGTTTTACCTTGCCGGTGACCGCGAACGTGCCCTTGCCGAGATTGCCTTTCAGGTCCAGGGCGAGGGGACGGCTCATGTCGTTGGACAGGCCGTCGATACCGAACGACGTCGCCTGCATCAGGATCGCATTGCGCTTGCCCGCCGCCTTGGCGTCGCGCAGCGTGACCGATCCGTCGCTCAGGCCGAGGTGGGCGATGCTCCAGCGCCAGGCGGCGGACGGAGCGGCTGGTTTGGTTGTCGCCGCGGGCGACTTCACGATACCGGCAAGGTCGAGGTTGCCGTTGGCGAGGCGCCGCAGGTCGAGCGTCAAGCCGTCGAGCGTGAGCTGGTCCAGGCGTGCCTCGCTGGTGGAGAGATCGACCAGCGCGATGGACGCCGCCATCGACTTCCAGGTCACCGGTGAAGCACGGCCGTTGCGCGGCACGAGCTGGAAGCCGTCCAGCTTTGCCTTGGCATGGGCGATGCGGACGATGGCGGCGTCGTGCCAGTCCAGCGCCAGGTCGCCGTTGGCGGCGACGTCGCCACCGGTGATGTCGGCATCCAGCAGCGGCGGTGTCAGCGGCATCAGTGCCGCGAGCGACACGTTCGCCAGCGACAACGTGCCCGCATAGCGGGCCGCGGCGAGGTCCAGCTTGCCTTGCGTGGCGACCGTGCCGCCGGCCATGCGCGCGGCGACATCGAGCAAGGCCACGGGTGCGGCTACCGTGCTGAGCCCGCGCAGGCTGCCTTGCACGCCGTCGAGCACCAGGCGTGCCGGTGCCGGCGCCGCGAGATCCGCGTATTCGATACGCGCATTCTTGAGCGTGATCGTGTCGATGCGCACATCCGTCGCCGGCGAGTCCTTCGCCGGGGTGGGCGAGGGTGCCGTCAACGCGTCGATATTGCTGCGACCGCCGGGAAGACGCGCGTAGCGCACGTCGAGACCGTCGAGGGCCACGGTGCCGAGGCGGTAGCGGGAAGTCAGCGGTTCGAGTGCCGTAAGCGCCATGTCGCCGTGGCCGAGCGCGACCAGCGAGGCACCACCCTTGTCGTTCACCTGCAGGCTGTCGACGATCAGGCGGCCGCTCAACACCACGCGCGGCTTATCCTCGTTCATCGTGAAACGGAGGTCGAGCAGGCCGGACAGTTTTCCGGCCGGCACGGCGACAGGCAGCGGGGTCGGCACGAAACCGAGGTAGCGGGGCAGGTCCAGCTGGTCGAGCCGGAAGCTGACCATGGACTCGCGGCTGCTGGCGAACGGCTTGGTCTGCCCCTGCACGCGCAGCGGGCTACCGTCCACGTTCATCGCCAGCAGTGGCTGCACGAAGATGTCCGTCGCGCTGGGCAGGCTGGCGATGAAGGGAATGCCGATGTCGATGTGATCGAGGCGGTGGGTGGCATCGAGCACGCGGTCGTCGAAATCGACTTGCCCGCCGTGCACGGCGATGTTGGATAGCGCGAACCGGGCCGGGCCCGTGTCGGGGGCGGAGGGGTCCGTCGCGAAGCGATCGAGGATGTCCGAGAAATTGAAACGTTGCGGCGCGCTGCGTTGCAGGTGGATATGGGGTTCGTCGATGCGCAGTTCGTCGAGGATCGGGGCGGCACGGAACAACGAGGCCCACGAAGCGTTCGCGGTCAATCGCGCGATATCGACGAAGGGCGACTTGCCGTCGCGCTCGCCGATGTGCAGCCGCTCGGCGGTCAACTTCAAGGTGAACGGGTTGAGGCTGATCGAGCCGAGGGTGACCGGCCGGCCCAGCGCCACGCTGGCGCGCGACTCGACCTGCGAGCGGATCAGTGGCGGCGCGGCGAAGAAACCGAGCAAGCCGAAAACGACGAGGGCGATCAACACGCCGACGGTGATGCGCCGGGTCCGGCGTGATCGATAGACGGTGCGGGCGCGTTCGTGCCCCTTCCGCCAGTACTGCTTGCCCCGCGTCTTGAGTGTTTCCATACCGCCGCTCCTTCACCCCATGGCCCCCGGGGGCAGTGTACCCGGCGGGGGCGCTGGTGGGAGCGCGGTCAGGCGATGCGGATCACGTCCAGGAGCAGACGACCTTGCCGCAGTTGCCCGCGTCCATCAGGTCGAAGCCTTTCTGGAAGTCGTCGATCGCGATCTGGTGCGTAAGCACCTTCTGCAGCGGAAAGCCGGTCAGCACCATCTGGGTCATCTTGTACCAGGTCTCGTACATGCGGCGTCCGTAGATGCCCTGCAGGGTGAGGCCCTTGAAGATCACCTTGTCCCAGTCGATGCCCGCGCCGCGCGGCATGATGCCGAGCATGGCGATCTTGCCGCCGTGGTACATGCAGTCGAGCATGTCGCCGAAGGCGCGCGGATTGCCGCTCATCTCCAGGCCCACGTCGAAACCCTCGATGTGCAGGTCCTTCACCGTGTCCTTGAGCGACTGCTTGGATACGTTGACGACGCGGGTGGCACCCATGTCGGCGGCCAGCTTCAGGCGGTAATCGTTGACGTCGGTGACCACGACGTTGCGGGCGCCGACGTGCTTGGCGATGCCGGCGGCGATGATGCCGATCGGGCCGGCGCCGGTGATGAGCACGTCCTCACCGATCAGGTCGAACTCCAGCGCGCAATGCGCAGCGTTGCCGTAGGGATCGAAGAACGCGGCCAGTTCCGACGGAATCTGGTCGGGAATCGGCCACAGGTTCGAGGCCGGCATGGTCATGTACTCGGCGAAGGCGCCGTTACGGTTCACGCCGATGCCGAAGGTGTTCGGGCACAGGTGCTGACGCCCCGCGCGGCAGTTGCGGCAATGGCCGCAGACGATGTGGCCTTCCGCCGAGACGCGGTCGCCGACCTTGTACCCGGTGACGCCAGGGCCGATCTCCGCGATGCGGCCGACGAACTCGTGGCCGATGGTGAGGCCGGGCGTGATCGTGCGCTGGGACCATTCGTCCCACTTGTAGATGTGCAGGTCGGTACCGCAGATGGCGGTCTTCTCGATCTTGATCAGGACTTCGTTCGGGCCGACTTGCGGCACCGGAACTTCTTCCATCCAGATACCTTGCTCGGGCTTGCGCTTGACCAGCGCCTTCATCGTCTGCTGCATGGGGCTCGTGGGTTCCGTGCGGGGAAGGCCCGCGGCGGCGGACCCAAACCGGCATTATAAGCCGCACCGGCCCCGGATCGTGGTGCGCCGCGCCATTGCCAGTGGCCCCTCGGGCCCTCTATGGTCGGGACGCTCTGCACGACCCACAGGGGACAACGAAACATGCGAATCCGCTCGATGATGCTGGGAGCCGCCATGGCGCTGGCGCTGGACGCGAAAGCCGACGAGGGCATGTGGCTGCCCTCGCAACTGCCGGGAATTGCGAAGAACCTCAAGGAGGCCGGCTTCCGTGGCGATCCGACGGACCTCGCCGACCTGACCCGTGCGCCGCTCAACGCGGTGGTCAAGGTGGGCGGCGGGACGGGCGCCTTCGTGTCGGCCGAGGGCCTGGTCGTCACCAACCACCACGTGGCCTTCGGCGTCATCCAGTACAACTCGAAGCCGGAGCGCGACCTCATCGCCAATGGCTACGTGGCACCGGATCGCGCCGGCGAATTGCCGGCCAACCCCGACTACCGCCTGCGCGTCACGGTCGGATTCGACAAGGTCACCGATCGCATCCTGGCGCAGGCCAGGGGCAAGACGGGCAGGGCCTATTACGACGCCGTCGATGCCGCGAGCAAGGCGCTGGTGGCCGAATGCGAGAAGGAAGAGGGCATCAAGTGCAGCGTCGCCAACATGTTCTACGGGCGCGACTTCTACCTCGTGAAACAACTGGAACTGCGTGACATCCGCCTGGTCTACGCGCCGCCCCGCGCGATCGGCAACTACGGCGACGAGATCGACAACTTCGTCTGGCCGCGCCACGCGGGCGACTTCACCATCCTGCGCGCGTACGTCGGGCGCGACGGCAAGCCGGCCGATTATTCGACGGACAACGTGCCTTACCATCCGCCCTCGCACCTCAAGCTCGCCACCGACGGTGTCGCCGAAGGCGACTTCGTGATGCTCGCCGGCTATCCCGGCATCACCTATCGCCATCGCACGGCGGCCGAATTCGCGGATCAGGTGGAATGGCGGCTGCCGACGTCGGTAGCCGTGCTGAAGGCGCTCCAGGACGTGATCGAAGCCCAAGGCAAGGCCGACAAGGACGCCGGTATCCGCTATGCCTCGCAGCTTCAAACGCTGAAGAACGGGATCAAGCGTTTCAGCGGCGAACTCGAAGGCTTGCAGCGTAGCGACGCCGTCGCCGTTCGCCGCGACGATGAAGCCGCGATGTCGTCGTGGCTCGCGGCGCAGCCCGACGGGAAGGCGCTGAAGCCGGAGATCGACCAGGTCATGGCCCTGATCGCCCAGGGCAAGGACGTGCGCGAGCGTGACCTGCTGGTCGGGCTGCTTTCCACGCAGACCCAACTCATGCGTGGCGCGCTCGCGGTGGACCGTCTTTCCGTGGAGCGGCCGAAGGCGGACGCGGCGCGCGAGACGGGCTACCAGAAACGCGACGAGGAATTGATCCAGAGCCAGCTGAAGCAGGTGCAGCGTCGTTACGATCCGCGCGTGGAAAAGGCGCTGGTGACGTCGCTGATGCTTCGTTACCAGCGACTGCCCGATGCGCAGCGGCTTCCCGAAATGGACAAGGTGTTCGGCCGCACGCCGGCCGAACTCGCGCAGGCGCTGGATCGCATCTATGCGGCGACGAAGTTCGGTGACGAAGCCGAGCGCCTGCGACTGTTCACCGCCGCTCCGGCGGAGATCGAAAAGAGTGGCGATGCCTTGTTGGTGGCGGCACGCACCCTGCGTCCCGCCTTGCTGCGCATCGAGGACGAACGCAAGGTCCGCGAAGGCGATCTGCTGCGCCTGCGTCCCGCCTATATGCAGGCCCTGATCGCCTACCGCGAGAAACAGGGCAAGGCGGTGTATCCCGATGCCAATTCGACCCTGCGCGTCAGCTACGGCAAGGTCACCCCCTTGATGGCCCGCGACGCGGTGACCTATGCCCCGTTGACCACCGTCGCCGGCATCGTCGAGAAGAACACCGGCAAGGAGCCCTTCGATGCGCCGAAGCCGTTGCTCGACGCCATCCGGAAGGGCGATTTCGCCGGATACGCCGATCCGAAGTCGGGTGCCATGCCGGTCGACTTCCTGAGCAACCTCGACACCACGGGCGGCAACTCGGGTTCGCCGGTGCTGAACGCGAAGGGCGAACTGGTCGGCCTCAACTTCGACAGCAACTGGGAAGCGGTCAGCGCCAGCTGGATGTACGACCCGCGCTACAAGCGCGCTATCCACGTCGACATGCGCTACATGCGCTGGCTGATCGACAAGGTCTATCCGTCGCCCGCCCTGCTACGCGAACTGGGCGTGTCCGGAAAATAGGAGGGGTGACCTCCGGCACGTACGTGCCGGAGCAGGATTCGCCAGCATTGGCGTTACTTTATAACATTTGTCCGATGGAAGCCGACCCCATCGGCGTTTCCACTACCCGGTGGGAGCCGACTCTGTCGGCGATTCCAGTCGCCCCAACGCACCCCGGAAACACCAAGGAGATCCACCATGCGTCGAGCCTTACTGGCTACCGCCCTCGCGGCAGGCCTCGTCCCCGCCGCCCACGCCGTCGAAGGCATGTGGCAGCCGGCCCAATTGCCGAAGATCGCCGCCATGCTGAAACAGCACGGCCTGAAGCTCGATCCCGCCACGCTCACCGACCTCACCGCCTATCCCATGGGCGCCATCGTGAGCCTCGGCGGCTGCACGGCGTCCTTCGTTTCACCCGATGGCCTGGTCGTCACCAACCACCATTGCGGCTACGGCGCGCTGCAGTACAACTCCACGAAGGAAAAGAACCTCATCGAGCAGGGCTTCCTCGCGAAGACCTTCGCGGAGGAACTGCCCGGTTCGCCCGACATGCGCGTCTTCGTCACCGAGGAAATCCGCGACGTCACCGGAGACGTGACCGCGAAGCTCACCCCGGCGATGACCGGCCAGCAACGCCACGACGCCATCGACCTCGCCAAGAAAACGCTGGTGAAGGGTTGTGAAACCGATGGATATCGCTGCGATGTCTACACCTTCCATGGTGGCTACAGCTACCAGCTGATCAAGCAACTCGAGATCAAGGACGTGCGCCTGGTCTACGCACCACCCGAGTCCATCGGCAAGTTCGGCGGCGACGTCGACAACTGGATGTGGCCACGCCACACCGGCGACTTCAGCTACCTGCGCGCCTATGTGTCGAAGGATGGCAAGTCGGCCACGTATGCCAAGGACAACGTGCCCTACCATCCCAAGCACGTCATCAAGCTCAACCCACAAGGCGTGGAAGAAGGCGACTATGTGATGGTCGTGGGTTATCCGGGCAGGACGAACCGGTACCGTCTCGCCCAGGAGGTGAGCAGCGCGATCGACTGGCAATACCCGACCCAGATCAAGCTCTACCAGGAGCAACTGGACACCATCGCCGCGAACGGCAAGGCCAATCCCGACGTCACGGTGAAATACGCCAGCCTCGTCGCCGGCCTGAACAATTACCTGAAGAACTTCGGCGGCCAGCTCGAAGGCCTGCGCCGCGCCGATGCGGTCGCGGTGAAGCAGAAGCAGGAAGCCGATCTCGACGCGTGGTTGAAGAAGCAGGGTGGTGCGGAGAACCAGGCACTCGTCGCCGACATCGCCGAACTCAAGGCCAGGCTCGCCACCTACCAGGCCACCCGCGAGCGCGATGTCGACCTCGCCCTCATCTCGCGCACCCAACTCTTCGCCAGCGGCGTACGTCTTGCCCGTCTCGCCGACGAACGCACCAAGCCGGACATGGAGCGTGAGGCCGGCTACCAGCAGCGCGACGAAGTGCGCATCGAGGGCGCGCTGAAACAGATGGAGCGCCGCTACGACGCGAAGACCGACCAGGACCTGCTGGTCAACGCGCTCGTCCACTATGTGGACTTGCCGAAGGACCAGCGCCTGCCGGCGCTCGACACCTGGCTCGCCGGCGCATCCACGCGCGCGGCCATCCAGGGCAAGGTGTCGACGCTCTACAAGGGCAGCAAGCTCGGCGACACGGCCGAGCGCATGAAGTGGTTCAAGGCCGACAAGAAGGCGATCGCCGCGAGCGACGACAGCATGTTGAAGCTGGCCAACGCGGTGCTGCCCGAGTTGAAGAAGATCGAAAGCGAAGAAGACGCCCGCGATGGTGAACTGGCCCGGCTGCGTCCCCGCTACATGCAGGCGATCATCGCGTGGAAGGAATCACAGGGCCTGCCGGTGTACCCGGATGCGAACAGCTCGCTGCGGGTGACCTTCGGCAACGTGCAAGGCGTCGCCCCGCGTGACGGCGTGAGCTATGCGCCCTTCACCACGGCCGAGGGCATCGTCCAGAAGAACACCGGTGAAGAACCGTTCAACGCACCCAAGGCCGAGATCGATGCGATCAAGGCGAAGGCCTTCGATGGTTATGCGTCGAAGAAGCTCGGCACGCTGCCGGTCGACTTCCTTGCCGACCTCGACATCACCGGTGGTAACTCGGGTTCGCCTTCGCTCGACGCGCAAGGCCGTCTCGTCGGCCTCGCCTTCGACGGCAACTGGGAGTCGGTCAGTGGCGACTGGCTGTTCAACCCGAAGCTCAACCGCTCGATCCAGGTCGACGTACGCTATATGTTGTGGGTGATGCACCATCTCGACCATGCCGACAATCTCCTGAAGGAGATGGACGTTCCGGCGAAATAACCGGCAGTCGCGGGGACCGCACGCCTGTGCGATCCTCGCGGCCATGGCCCGGTCCGACCCCACCGCGAACGAACTCAGCGTGAACGCTTCGCTGGAAACGGCGAGCGTTTCCGTGCGCAATGTGGTCTGCGAGGGTGGGTGTGCGCATCGCAGCCCCGAGGAATGCGCGGCATCCACCTACCTGGTGTTTCCTTACCGCGGGCTCTACGTGCGTCACGTAGGCAGCGACCAGGCCGTCGCCGACGCCAACCACGTGGTGTTCTTCAATGCCGACGAGGGTTACCGGATCGCCCATCCGGTCGAGGGAAGCGACGCCAGTCTTTCGGTCCAGGTGGCCGCGCCCTTGCTGGAGGAACTCGCTCCGGCCAGCCTGCTCGACCAGCGGGCGACCCCGGGCTTCCGCACGCATCACCGGCGCATCGATCCCGGCGCACAGGCCATGGTGGCCTTGCTCCGCCATCGGCTAGAGCAGGGGACGATGGAACCGCTGGAAGCGGAAACCCTGTTGCTGAACCTGGTCGGCCGCAGCCTGGGCCCGCGGACCTCGCACGCACCGGAGGCCACGCAAGGCCAACGGCGCCTGGCGGACCGTGTGAAGGTGCTGCTGGCCAGCGACGTGTCGCGTCGCTGGTCGCTGGCCGATGTCGGTGCCGAAATCGGCGCGTCGCCGGTGTATCTCACCCAGGTATTCCAGCGCGTGGAAGGCATACCGCTGTATCGCTATCAGTTGCGCCTCCGCCTTGCCCGGGCGCTGGACCTGATGGCCGCGCAAGAGGATCTCTCGGCCCTCGCGGCGGACCTGGGTTTTTCCAGCCATAGCCATTTCACGGCCGTCTTCCGCCAGGCCTACGGCCAGTCCCCCGCGGATTTCCGACGCTCGACCCGACGCACCTGACCACCTGAACGTTCCGGTGAAAGCCGCCCCTGGTGGGAGCCGCCCCTTGTGGGAGCCGCTTCAGCGGCGATCCCGCGGCAGCGGGCCAGTTTCTTTTGCACGGCTCGGCTTCGCCCTCGCATTGGGATGTGCGAGGCAGAGCCGTCGTGCGACACAAGCAACGCGACCTTGGGGGCAAGCCGTTCCGTGGGAATCCCCTTCACCCGGGTGGGAAGCGGGCTGGCCCGCGATTCGCCACCCTATGTCGAGCGAATGAGGCTGTGCACTGCAACCGAGCGAGCGGTGGAAAGCCTCGCCCGATCATCGCAAGGCTTCCTTCGCCACCGGAGAGATTGAGGAATCGCGGGCCAGCCCGCTTCCCACCCGGGTGCGGCCACCGGCAATCGGCTGGTGACTAGCTGCACGTGGCACGGCGGGCGTTGCTCTTCCCACCAACCCACCGCCGTGTCGAGTGAGCTGCCGGGCGCCACCCTCGGCGCGACATGAGGCGCCGAGGACGGGCGGGCGGACAAGGCCCGAAGGGGATCGGCCTGGACGGCCGATCGTTTTCGCTGAGGCAGGAGCCGAATCGAAAACCCCCGCCCGACCGTCCGAGCCCGAAGGGGCGCAGCCATCAAACATGGCCGCGCAGCGGCTTCCCTTCCCAAGGGACGGCACCGCCTGTCGCGCCGAGGGTGGCGCCCGGCAGCTCCCCGCCACGCCGCACACAGCGAACGCGAGGGCGAAGCCGAGCCAGACACATGGCGAACCCAAGAATGCGCAAGAGCCTAAATTTTCCGACAGCCGTAGAGCCAGCGGCATGGTCTGCTTCACGGGCCCCGTTGGGTGGGCGGCAAAGGAGATATCGTCGTGGGCAATGGGCAATTCGGCATCGATCGCCGTTCTTTCATGAAGCTCGCCGCGGGTACGCTGGCGGCTGGCGTGGTGGCGGCGTGTGCGCCGCGGAGCGTGGGCCGGATGGCCTTGAACGAGGACATGGACGCGCGGCGGTTCAACGCGGCGAGGAGGTTCACCCGTACGTCGTTCGGCAACATCGCCTATGTCGAACAAGGCACCGGTGACGCCGCGCTCTTCCTGCACGGCTTTCCACTCAACGGATTCCAGTGGCGCGGCGCGCTGCCACGGCTGGCGGACGCTCGTCGTTGCATCGCGCCCGACTTCCTCGGCCTCGGATACACCGAGGTGGCACCGGGCCAAAGCGTGGCGCCCGCGGCACAGGCGGACATGCTGGTGGCCTTCTTGGACAGCCTCGGCATCACCCGGGCCGACGTCGTGGCCAACGACAGCGGCGGCGCGGTCGCGCAGCTGTTGGCGACACGTTATCCGCAACGCGTACGCAGCCTGTTGTTGACCAACTGCGATACCGAACACGAATGCCCACCCGCGGCGATGGCGCCGGTGATCGCCATGTCGCACGACGGCACGTACGTCGATCGCTGGTTGCGGCCTTGGCTGGCGAACAAGACGCTGGCGCGCTCGCCCGAGGGCCTGGGTGGCATGACCTTCACGTATCCTGGTGATCCCACCGACGAAGCCATCGACATGTACCTGGCCCCCTTGGTCGCGCATCCCGGGCGCACGCACGCCTATGCGCTGGCGTTGGAAGAAAACTCACTGGCGGGGATCGGGCCGAAACTTGCGCAGAGCCCGGTACCGATGCGTGTCGTGTGGGGCATGGCCGATCCCATCTTCTCGCCCGCGGGCGCGGAGTACCTCGACCATGCCTTCAAGCATTCGCGCGGCGTGCACCGCATACCGAACGCGAAACTCTTCTTTCCCGAAGAATTCCCCGATGTCATCGCCGCCGAGGCCCGGCGACTCTGGGCGGCGTCATAGGAACCCGAAACTGAGGCTGGAGAAGTCCGTTTCGTAGTCGGCCTCGGCATCCGCCGGCAGGGCGCGTATCCAGATCGTGTTGAGCAACCATCGGCCCGAGATGGGCATCGCGAAGGTGGCGCGTCCGTCGGCATCGGTGACATGGATCTCGACGGGCGCGTCGTCGTGATCGAGGTCGGTGAACTTCACCGTGGCACCTGGAAGGGCGTGCCCCTGATAGAACACACGCACGGGCAGCGTGCGGGAACGGGGCAGGGCGTACGGATTGACGTCGGGAACGATTTCGAGCGCAAGGCCGATGGGTGCCGTCACGATGCTTGTGCCGCGGCATCGAACGGCCCGGCTTGCATGATCGCCTTCGCATGGCGGCTGTAGATTTCCGTCTCGTCCACGTCCATGCGACCGTCCCGCCGACGCCGTTCCAGCGCGGGCGTCAGGCCTTCCACCGTCAGGTAATCGTTGAAGCGCAACGAGGGGAGATGGCTCTGCGCGCCGTTGTCGGTTTCCAGGGCAAGGAGATAGGTGCCGGCACGCGGCAGTGCGACGTCACCGTCGCCGGTCGCGTCTCCCGGGTGTAGCGCGCCGTGCAGGTCCGCACCCTGGTGGTCGGAAGGTCCGAAGGCCTGGAATCGCACGATGCGTTGCAGCGCGATGGGCGAACGCTGGCGGTAGGGTCCATGGCCGACCTGTAACGTCAACGGTGTCGCTTGCGCGGGCTGTACCTGGAACGCTTGCGGCTGCACCCAGAAATCGTGGGCATGTGCCGTACCCGTGACGACTATCAGCGTCGATACGCAGAAGCGACCCACCGACTGTGGACGATGACGAGACATGGCTGGGCCTATTCGAGGTGATCGGGCTCGTAGCCCGGGGTGACGGGTAGGAACGAGAGCGTTGCGACGAGCAAGGCGATCGCGAGGAACCAACTGGCCACCACCTGCAATGCCATGCGCATGCCGCGGTGCCTCGATGGGTGATGACGTGCCACGAGCACGCTGGTCAGCGCCACCACGACGCCCACGGCGAGCGAAAGAGCGGCCAGCGACGCATGCAACCCGTTCATGCCCTGGCTGCCTGGACGATGAAGTGGACGCCCGTCACGGCGATGCCGATGCCGACGGCGCGCAGTGCCAACATGCACCGTGGCCACCGCGCGGCCACGCCGAGTCCGATACCGAATGCATGCAGCGAGCCGGTCGCCAGTACGAACCCCGCGCTGTAGCCGATCGGGTCCGCCGCGGAAGGCAGTTCCTTGCCATGCGCGTACCCATGGAAGAGGCCGAACACGGCGACGATGATCATCGCCATGCCCACGCCGGGCCGGAGTGCGCCGGCGACACAAAGGCCGAGCGCGCACACCGAAAGCGCGATGCCCCATTCCACCGGCGGCAACGGCACGCCGACCATGCCGAGCACGGCACCCAGCACCATCACGCCGGGAAAGACTATCGGCAACAGATACACCAGGGGCTCGCCGAGCACGGCGCCCCAGAGCCCCACCGACACCATGGCGAGCAGATGATCCATGCCCCCGAAAGGATGCGTGAAACCGGCGCCGAAGCCGCCTGCCAAGCCGGTGCCGGCATGTGCCATGGCTGGGTTGGCGTACGACAACGCCACCGCCGCGACGGAGGCGAGCACAGCGAACGGCGCGCGCGAATCATTCATGGTAATCGGCCGCGGCGCTGGATGCCGCGGTCGGTGCGGGGCTGCTGTCGACTGCCACCGCGAGGAACGGGAATCGTGTCGTGGAATGGGTGCGATCGTCGTGATGCACGCCGTCGTCGATACTGTCGAGGTTGCCTGCCGCGAGTAGTGAACGGTAGATGTTCGATGCATCGTAGTTCGGCGTACGACCGCCGCAGTCGGCGGCGAGATCGCGACGACCGGAAAGCTGGGCCAGCTCCACGGCGAAGAGCTGCGTACACTTCGCCGACGCGCTGTTCACCCATAAGCGATCGTCGGCCAGCAATGTCGCCAGCGGGCGATAGCGCATTCCCGGCGCCGCATGCGTGTCGGCGAGCCACTGGTTGCCGCGCACGCCGTCATAGCCGTCGTAGAGGCCGAGCGTGCGCTGGATGTCGCCGATGAACTGCGCCGCTCTCGCCGGCTCGGCGCGGTTGTAGCGTTCCTTCAGGCGGTCGCCCTTGGTTTCGTCGAGTGGCGACAGCAAGGCGTTGCCCGTGAGCGGGCGTCCCGCGCGGTCGATGCGGCCATGCGGCGATGCGGTCTCTCCCCACACGGCGAGCAGCGGACCGCCGCCATTCACCAGTCCGAGATCCACCGTGACGACGATGCACGCGGGCGTCCATCCCCCGAGGAAATTCCGGCCTGGGCCACCGTCGGTCTGGCGCCACTCCTTGCGGATCGAAGCCACCGTGGCGTCGTCGAACTGCGGAAATCCGTCGGCATCGACCGGCGTGCCGTGCGTGAGCGCATGCGCCGCCGCGTCGAACGCGCTCCGGGAGCCCTTCACGTTATTGAAGAAGGGATCGTCACGGCGGCCTGCGAATACCCTGAGGCGCCCGCTTTGCGAGACGAGGCCATCCACCGCGTCGACCATGCCAGTGGCATGCTCATCGGCGACGGTGCAATCGGCGGCATACGAGGCGCTGAAACGACAGGTCACGTCGGTGGTCCTGCTCGTGGTGCCGAAGACCTTGCCGCTGTCCACGTGGAAGGTATAGCCGATGACGTCGGAGAAGCCATGGCCGACGATCGTCATCACCAGGTTCAGGTGGCGGCCGTCCGCCGAGGTCCAGGCATAGATGTCGCCGATATCTGCACGCGGATCGGCGGCGACCGTGGGTGTATCGAGGTGGTCCGAGGCGTGGGCGCTGGAAGCCGGCAGGACGGGAGTGGTCGCCGCGACGAGCGACACGATGGCGAGCGGAAGGCGCAGGTTTCGCATGGGAGCCGTACCAGAATGGACTGGTGGCAGTACACCCGAATCCGCCGGGAGCGACTGTCGGAATCTTTAGCGATTCGCATGGCGTGACCTGGCCTCGGGCTTCCTCCTGAAAACGCGTGGCGCGAGATATCCACACGCGGTGTGGATACTCGATGCATAACCGTGTGGACAAGTCCGATTCGACCATGCGTGGCGGCCACTTGCGTTGTGTTGATCAGTTCGTGACCACGCATGCCGGAAGCGCATCGCGATATCCACAGCGTGTGTGGATACTCCCTGCATAAGCATGTGGACAACTCCATTCCACCCTTTGACAGCATGGACTTGCGTTGCGCTGCTCAAGGGCTGACCAGGGCGATGCTCACTCGGCATCGCGCACGATATCCACAGCCGGTGTGGGTAATCGCTGCATAACCGTGTGGATAACTGCGCAAGCCCCTTACGTGGCGTGCACTTGCGTTGCGCTGGTCAAGCATTGCCCGCCATCGTCACCGCATGTCACCCCGGTGCGCTAACCTTGCGATCGTTCCATCGCCCACCGCGTGCATGACCTTCGACCATCGCCCCCTCGCCATCTTCCTGATGGGCCCGACCGCATCGGGCAAGACGGCGCTCGCCTGCGCGCTGGCGGACCGCTTTCCCGTGGACCTGGTCAGCGTCGATTCGGCGCTGGTCTATCGCGGCCTGGATATCGGTTCGGCGAAACCCGATGCCGCCACGCTCGCGCGTTACCCGCACGCCCTGGTCGACATCCGTGATCCGGCACAGCCGTATTCGGCGGCGGATTTTCGCGAGGACGCGTTGGCGGCGATGCAGCGCATCACCGGCGAGGGGAGGGTGCCTCTCCTGGTCGGAGGAACCGGCCTCTACTTCCGCGCCCTTCAGCGTGGCTTGTCCGACCTGCCCGAGGCCGATCCGGCGTTGCGTGAACGGCTGGCGGCCGAGGCGGCGGCGATCGGCTGGGCGGCGATGCACGCCCGCATGGCTGCCCTCGATCCCGTGGCCGGTGCGCGGATTCGGCCAGGCGACGCGCAACGGATCCAGCGCGCGCTGGAGGTCATGGCACTCAGCGGGCGTCCCCTTAGCGAGTTGCAACAAGGCGGCACGGCGATCCGCTTCCCCTGGCGGGTCCTCAAGCTCGCATTGCTGCCGGGCGATCGCAAGCCCTTGCACGAGCGCATCGCGCTCCGCTTCGATGCCATGCTGGCCGATGGGTTCCTCGACGAGGTCCACCGCCTGCGCGCCCGTGGCGACCTCCATCCGGACTTGCCGGCGATCCGCGCGGTGGGTTACCGGCAGGCCTGGGAGTACCTGGACGGCCAGGGGGATGCCACGGACTTCCGCAACCGTGGTATCTATGCCACTCGTCAACTCGCCAAACGCCAGATCACCTGGCTGCGCGGCGAGTTCGACGCGCGCACGTTCGACCCGGACCGGGGGGATCCGTTGCCCGAGGCCGCGCGTGCGGTGGAACAGTTCGTCGGAATGCCGAGATCGTCACGATCTTAAGCTACCTGCGGGCGTTTAAAAGCAGTTAAGATTCAAGACACTTGGGCTGGGGCGTCGCAAGGCGTTTTTTACCCGGACCCGTACGAGAGGCGTAGGGGAGAAGAAGAAT
This sequence comes from Luteibacter sp. RCC_6_2, assembly GCF_041360655.1. Lineage (NCBI taxonomy): Bacteria > Pseudomonadati > Pseudomonadota > Gammaproteobacteria > Lysobacterales > Rhodanobacteraceae > Luteibacter > Luteibacter sp. RCC_6_2. The sequence continues at coordinate 64,722 of NZ_JBFUPQ010000017.1, forward strand.
GTCCAAAGGGCAATCGTTGCAGGATCCATTTCTGAATGCGCTGCGGCGCGAGCGTGTGCCGGTCGCCATTTACCTGGTGAACGGCATCAAGCTGCAAGGCACGATCGAGTCGTTCGACCAGTTCGTGGTGCTCCTGCGCAACCAGGTGAGCCAGATGGTGTACAAGCACGCCATTTCCACGGTGGTGCCGAGCCGGAACGTCCGGGTCGGCGGGCACGAGAACCATGGCGATGCGGCATCGGGTGACGGCGAGGGTTGAGGGGCCCTGGCTTTGTCCCATATAGGAATGAGCGGGTGCGCGTATGCTTCCGGCTGCGTGCGCCCCTTCTTTTTCCATGAGGTGATTCCCCTAAGTGTTCGATAGACAAAAGAAAGGCGATCGGGCCATCCTGGTGCTGCCGCATTCGCGGGGCGAAGGCGACGCGATCCGCCGTGGCGAGGAATTCGCCGAACTGGTCGCTTCGGCCGGTGCCGAGATCCTCACCAGCATTTCGGCCCGCGTCGTCGTGCCGAACCCCCGTTTCTACATCGGCAGCGGCAAGGCGGAAGAAGTCGCCGAAGCCGTTCGTGCGCTCGAGGCCGACCTCGTCCTGGTCGACCACGTGCTCAGCCCCGTGCAGGAGCGCAACCTCGAGAAGCACCTCAAGACCCGGGTGGTGGATCGCGCCGGGCTGATCCTGGACATTTTCGCCCAGCGCGCACGCTCGCACGAAGGCAAGCTCGAGGTCGAACTGGCCCAGCTCAAGCACCTGGCGACGCGCCTGGTGCGTGGCTGGACCCATCTGGACGCCCAGCGCGGCGGTGCCATCGGCAACCGCGGCCCGGGCGAAACCCAGCTGGAAACCGACCGCCGCCTGCTCGCCGAGCGCGTGAAGATGCTGACCAAGCGTCTGGAGAAAGTGCAGGTCCAGCGCGACCAGCAGCGTCGCGCGCGCCTGCGCAACACCGTGCCGCGCGTGGCCCTGGTCGGCTACACGAACGCGGGCAAGAGCACCCTGTTCAATGCCCTGACCACCGGCGGTGTCTACGCGGCCGACCAGTTGTTCGCGACGCTGGATCCCACGGTGCGCAAGGTCGACGGTCTCTCCTGTGGCCCGGCGGTGATCGCCGACACGGTCGGTTTCATCCGTGAGCTTCCCCATGACCTGGTCGCGGCCTTCCGCGCGACCCTGGCCGAGGCGCGCGACGCCGACCTCCTGATCCACGTCAGCGACGCCGCGGATGAGGAGCGTGAGCTGCTGGCCCGGGTAGTGAACGAGGTGCTGGAGGAAATCGGTGCCGGCGACGTGCCCCAGCTGTCGGTGATGAACAAGGTCGACCTCGTCGACATGGCGCCGCGCGTCGACCGCGGCGACGACGGCAAGCCGCGCCAGGTCTGGCTTTCGGCCGCCACGGGTGCCGGTGTGGACGGTTTGCGCGAGGCGCTGGGTGAATTGCTCGGTGGCGACCGCATCCGGGCAGGCCTTGAGCTTCCTCTCAGCGCCGGACGCCTGCATGCGCGGCTCAAGGCGGCGGGAGCGATCGCGGGCGAGGCCGTGGACGAGCATGGTTGGCACCTCGACATCGACGCGCCGCGTTCCGTGCTGGCGCCCCTGTTGGGCGACGACGTGCACGCGGGCTCCCTGCGCGCGCTGGTCGATCCGCCCCACGCCGGCCACTGATCGAGCACTCATCGGTACCCATCTGATAGAATTCACAGCGTTTGCGTGCCCCATCGGCGCGGCGGCGGGCGCTCGCGCGTCCGGCGTCCATCCCCCGCCGCGGCGGGTTCACCTCAAGGCTTGCCAGCCGCCCACCCTCCGGTCCCCGAAGGAGACTGTCGCCCATGGCTTGGAACGAACCCGGTAACGGCCAGAAGGATCCCTGGAACCGCAACCGATCGAGCGGGCGCAAGCCCGACATCGACGCGGCGATCAAGAGCCTCAGGGCCCGGTTCGGCAAGTTCGGCGCGGGCAGCGGTGGTGTCTTCACCATCGTGCTGGTCTTCATCGTGGCCTGGCTGCTGGTCTCCAGCTACACGGTCATCGATGCCCGCCAGGTCGGCGTGGTGCTGCGCTTCGGCCAGTTCTCGCGCATCCTGCCGCCGGGTTTCCATCTCAAGGCGCCAAGCCCGGTCGAGACCGTGACCAAGGTGGAAACGACCCAGGTGCGTTCGGTTTCCGACAACGTCTCGATGCTCACCCGCGACGAGAACATCATCGCGATCGACTTCAACGTGCAGTACCAGGTGTCCGACGCCCGGAAGTTCCTGTACTCGAACGCCGATCGCGAGGAGAACACCATCCACAACGCGGCCGAGGCCGCGGTGCGCTCGGTGGTCGGCGCCAACATCATGGACAACATCCTCACCACGCCGGGTGTCGACACCCCGGCGCCGGATCAGGCGCCCGTCACCGGCGTCGCGCCCGCGGCGAAGGAAACCCTGCAACAGCAGACGCGTGACATCCTCCAGGCCACGCTCGACAAGTACGACGCGGGCATCCTCGTCACCGGCGTCAGCTTCCAGAACGTGTCGCCGCCGAAGGAAGTGAAGGATGCCTTCGACGACGTCAACGCCGCCCGCGAAGACAAGCAGAGCGAAGAGAACAAGGCCCGCGCCTACGAGAGCCAGGTGGTGCCGGTGGCTCGTGGTGAAGCCGCGCGCATCGCGGCCGAGGCCGAAGCCGATCGCGTCGAACGCATCGCCCGCGCCAATGGCGACGTCGAGCGCTTCAACCTGCTGCTCAAGCAATACCGCGCCGCCCCGGACGTCACGCGCCGGCGCCTCTGGCTGGAAACCGTGGAGGAAGTGATGGCCGGCAATCCCAAGGTCGTCGACGGCAGCAACGGCAAGAACATCATCCAGTTGCCGGTCGAGACGAACAACGGCGCGGTACGCAACGTGCCGGGCGTAGGCACGGTCATCCAGTCCGCGACGACGACCGACGCCACTCCGAATCCGCCGCAGGGGAACGCCCAGTGAAGATCGTTTCCGGCCTCATCGTCGTCGCCCTCGTCCTCCTGGGCTTCAACAGCGCCTTCGTCGTGAAGGAAGGCGAGAACGCGCTGTTGCTGCAGTTCGGTCGCATCGTGCGTGCCGACTACCAGCCCGGCCTGCATTTCAAGATCCCCGTGGTGCAGCAGGTGATGCGTTTCGACAACCGCATCCTCGGCCTGGATGCGCAGCCCGAGCGTTATTTCACGCTGGAGAAGAAGAGCGTCAACGTCGACTTCTACGTGAAGTGGCGGATCGCCGATAACGCTTCGTACTACCGTGCGACCTCCGGTGAACAGGTGCAGGCGATCCAGCGCCTCACCCCCATCGTGAAAGATGCGCTGCGCTATGAATTCAACGCGCGTCCGCTCGAAGACCTGATCGCCGGTGGCCGCAAGGACATCACCGAGCGCGTGCGCCAGCAGACCGACTCGGTGGCCCGCAAGAACCTCGGCATCGCCATCGTCGACGTGCGGATCAAGCGCATCGACCTGCCCGATGAAGTGAGCGGTTCCGTCTACAAGCGCATGCGCGCGGAGCGCCTGCAGCTCGCCAACGAATTGCGCTATACCGGCCAGGAAAGCGCGGAAACGATTCGCGCGGATGCCGATCGCCAGAAGCTGGTGCTGCTGGCCGACGCCAACCGCGAGGCGACCAAGGTCAAGGGCGATGGCGATGCGCAGGCAGCGGCCATTTATGCCCAGGCATACAGCCAGGACCCGGAATTCTTCGCCTTCTATCGCAGCCTCGCGGCTTACCGGAAGGCCTTCGCCGACGGCAAGGGCACCTTCGTGCTGAAGCCCGATTCCGAATTCCTGCGCTACCTCAACGACGGCCCCGGCCGTCCGCGCTGATCCCGATCCACATCGCCCGGCAGGGCACCGCAACTAAAGAGAAGCATCAACATGGGTAAGTCAGTCGTCATTCTCGGCGCGCAATGGGGCGACGAGGGCAAGGGCAAGATCGTCGATCTCCTCACCGAACGTGTCGGCGCCGTCGCGCGTTTCCAGGGTGGCCACAACGCCGGTCATACGCTGGTGATCAAGGGCAAGAAGACCGTCCTGCACCTCATCCCGTCGGGCATCCTGCGCGACGACGCGCTCTGCCTGATCGGCAATGGCGTGGTGCTCTCGCCGGCCGCGCTGATGAGCGAGATCGCCGAACTGGAAGAGCAGGGCGTCGACGTCCGTCCGCGCCTGAAGATCTCGCCGGCCACGCCGCTGATCATGCCGTACCACATCGCCGTCGATAAGGCGCGCGAAGTGGCTTCCGGCGCCAAGGCCATCGGCACCACCGGCCGTGGCATCGGCCCGGCCTACGAGGACAAGGTCGCCCGCCGTTCCATCCGCGTGGCCGACCTCATGTATCCGCACGAGCTGCCGGAGAAGGTCCAGGCCGCCGTGGAATACCACAACTTCGTGCTCACGCAGTGGCTGAAGGCCGAGCCGGTCGATTACCAGACCGTGCTCGACGAAGCGCTCACCTGGGGCGAGTACCTGCGTCCGATGGTCGACGACGTCGCCACCATCCTGCACGATGTCCGTCGCGAGGGTGGCAACATCCTCTATGAAGGCGCGCAGGGCGCGTTGCTCGACATCGACCACGGTACCTATCCCTATGTCACCTCGTCGAACACCACGGTGGGCGGCGCGCTGGCCGGTACCGGCGTCGGCGCACGCGATATCGACTACGTGCTGGGCATCTGCAAGGCCTACGCCACGCGCGTCGGTAGCGGCCCGTTCCCGACCGAGCTCAACGACGAGATGGGCGAACTCCTGCGCAAGAAGGGCAACGAGTTCGGTGCCAGCACGGGCCGTCCGCGCCGCTGCGGCTGGATCGACCTGGTGGCGCTGAAGCGCGCGGTGCAGATCAACGGCATCGACGGCCTCGCCATCACCAAGCTCGACGTCCTCGACGGGCTGGAAAGCATCAAGGTCTGCATCGCTTACGAATACCGCGGCAAGCGCCGTGAGTTGGCGCCGCTGGACGCCGATGGCTGGGCCGAGTGCAAGCCGGTCTACCTGGAATTCCCGGGCTGGGAAGAATCCACCGCGGGCATCCGCGACTGGAACAAGCTGCCGCCGGCCGCCCGCGCCTACCTGCGCGCGGTGGAAGAACTCTCGGGCTGCAAGCTGGCACTCGTCGCCACCGGCGCCGATCGTGACGACACGATCGTCCTGGACGACCCGTTCGGCGGCACCGACAACTGCTGATCCCCCTGACTGTGGGAGCCGCTTCAGCGGCGATCCCGCGGCAGCGGGCCGGTTTCACGCACGGCTCGGCTTCGCCCTCGCGTTGGGGTGGTGGGGCAGAGCCGTCGGCCGCCACCCTCGTCGCTCCGGTTACACCGTCGCTCGGGAAAGGAAGCCGCTGCGCGGCCGTGTCTGACGGCTGACGCCCCGTCGCGCCCGTCGCGCCGGGCGGGGTTTTCGATTTGGCTCCTGCCTCAGCGAAAACGGCCGGCCGTCCAGGCCGGCCCCCTACGGGCCTTTTCGCCCGGCGCTCCTCGGTTCCACAAGTCGCCACGAGGGTGGCGCCCGGCAGCTCCCCCGCCACGCCGCACACAGCGAATGCGAGGGCGAAGCCGAGCCGCGACATCACACGAAATCAGGAATGCGCGAAGAACGAAAACGTCAGCCTCGCGGTTTTTTAAGCACCACTTCCGCTCGCCGATGGGTGCTCGCCCAGCCGCCCACCCTCCAGCGCATGAAGGTCGATCTCCTTCACCGATACCGGCCGGTAATCCGCGCCGAAGGCGACCTCGCCCAGCCGCCAGCCCGCCTTGCACGTGACCGCGCCCCAGAAGCGGCGGAATGCCGCCCAATGCAGGCCCGTCAGCCCTTTCTCGTTGTCCGCGTCCACCATCGGATCGCCCACGCCTGTCGGCCGGATCGGCTCGTCATGCAGCGCGGTGCCGAACAGGGAATCCCAGATCGAGAACACCTGCCCGAAATTGCAGTTGTGCAGGGTGGGACGGTCCGGGTCCACCAGCATGTGGTGCAGGCGATGGAACACGGGCGAAACGAACAGTCGGTCGAGGACGGGCCCGAAGCGCACGCGCACGTTCGCGTGCGAGAAGTTCTGTACCAGTTCGCCCAGCAGCATCAACCAGGCGAACTCGGTGGGCGCCACGCCGATCAGCAAGCCCACGCCCGCCAGCACCATCGACTGCAGGAAACCATCGACGAGGCTGCCACGGTCGTTGGTCCAGCAACTCATCTGCCGCGTGCTGTGATGCATGCTGTGCAGCGCCCACCACCAGGGCAGCGCGTGTTGCAGGCGGTGCATCCAGTAATAGACCAGGTCGTAGATGACGTAATAGACCAGGAACAGCGCCAACGGATGGCTGTTCAAGGCAGGCACCCAGTGCACGATGCCGAGCGGTGAATCGTCGTTGCCGGCCGCGTCGGTCCCACCGAAGGCATTGCCGATCGGCGTCAGGACGAGGTAGCTGAACATCGGGAAGATCCCGAGCAGCATCATAAGCGTGTATTGCCAGTCCACCCGCGTGAGCTTGCGGTCCGCCCACTTCTCGGCGGGGATCACCGATTCCAGTGGGCGGAACAGCAGGGCGATGATCGCCACTTGCAGGATCGAGATGAGGATCGCCCCCGCGATTTCGCGCGGATCGCCGGCGAGGCCGGTCAGGTGGAGCAGGGCGAGGAACGGGACGATGGCGTGGGCACTCGTCCAGTCGACAAGATGGGACCATCCCGCGAACATGCTGGCTACCTTCGCAAGACCGTGCAGGTGCGCGCGGTCGACACTGCGATTAAGCTGCACGCCTCTTTCGTTGGGCTTTCCGCCATGCGCCACATTCCAGGGATCGACGTACGGACTTACGTGGGCAAGGAGATCCTGCCCGTGGCCGAGGAATTGTCCGGATTGCGCCAGACGGTATTTCGCGACTGGCCTTACCTCTACGACGGCGACCGCTCCTACGAGCGGGACTACCTGGCCGCGTATGCCACCTCGCCTCGCAGCGTTTGCGTCGTCGCCCGCGACGAGTCGGGGCGCGCGGTGGGCGCCTCCACCGGCATGCCATTGGCCGACGAGGGCGAGGCATTCCGCAGGCCCTTCGAAGAACACGGGATCGCGCCGGACGACGTGTTCTATTTCGGCGAATCGGTGTTGCTCGCGCCGTGGCGTGGACGCGGCATCGGGCACGCCTTCTTCGATGCACGCGAAGCACGCGCGCGCGCATCGGGAACCTTCCGCTGGACGGCTTTCTGTTCGGTGCGCCGCGAGCCGGGCGATACGCGCAAGCCGGCGAATTACCATCGAAACGACGCGTTCTGGCTCGGGCGGGGCTACAAGCCGGCCATCGACCTGAGCTGTACCTTGTCGTGGAAGGAAATCGGTGCCGACGCGGCGACGCCGCACACGCTCGACTTCTGGATGCGTGAACTGGACCGGGAACACGCATGACGCGCACGCTGGCCGGGTGGCTCGCCTACCAGGAGCGCACGCATCCGCGCGATATCGCGCTGGGCCTGGACCGCGTGCGCGCGGTTTGGGAGGCGATGGGCGCGCCGCGCCCGGCCCCCATCGTGATCACCGTCGGCGGTACCAACGGGAAGGGGTCCACGGTGGCCTTGCTCGAAGGCATGCTGCGGGCGGCGGGTTACCGCACGGGTTGCTACACCTCACCGCACCTGCTTCGCTACAACGAGCGTATCCGGATCGAGGGCGAGGATGCCGGTGACGATGCGCTGGTCGCTTCGTTCGAACGGATCGAAGCCGCGCGCGGCGATATCCCGCAAACCTACTTCGAGTTCGGCACGCTGGCCGCCATCGACCTGATGGCGCGCGCGTCACTCGACATCGCGATCCTCGAGGTCGGCCTGGGTGGCCGCCTCGACGCCGTGAACATCGTCGATCCCGACGTCGCCGTCGTCACCACGGTGGACCTGGATCACCAGGACTGGCTCGGTGGCGACCGCGACAGCATCGGCCGCGAAAAGGCGGGCATCGCCCGCGCGGGCCGGCCCGCGATCATCGGCGAACTGGCCCCCCCGGCCGGCCTGCTGCAAGCCCTGCGCGACATCGGCGCCGACATCGTCCGCGCCGGCGAGGCCTTCACCGTCACCTCTCCACCCGTGGAAGCCACCCCTGTGGGAGCCGCTTCAGCGGCGATCCCGCGGCAGCGGGCAAGCACTCCGCAAGCTCCCATCGCCGCTGAAGCGGCTCCCACAAGGACAAGATCGGCTCCTACAGGCTGGCGCTGGACGCACCGGGACGGCACGGTGCTGGACCTGCCCCGGCCGGCTCTCGACGCCCCGGTGCAAGTCGCCAACGCGGCCACGGCCATCGCCGCCATCCATGCCCTCGGACCTCGCGTGGATGTCTCGCCCGACGCCATCCGGCATACCCTCGAACACGTGCACGTGGCCGGCCGCCTCCAATGCATCGCCGAACATCCGCGTACCCTCGTCGACGTGGGCCATAACCCGCAGGCCGCGCGGGCGCTGGCGGCATGGCTGGACGCCGAGCCCTCGGCGGGCCGCGTCTTCGCCGTATACGGCGCCCTCGCGGACAAGGACGTGGCGGGCGTCGTCGAGGCCTTGGGGCGACGGGTCGACGGCTGGTTCCTCGCCGGTCTGGAGCGCGACACACCGCGCGGCCTGCCCGCCGATGCGATCGCGGCCACCCTCGCCGCCGTACTGCCGGGTTCCGCCGCGCAGGCGTTTCCGGATGTCGCCCAGGCCTGGGCGGCCGCGCGCGACGCCGCGGGCGACGAGGACACCGTGCTGCTTTTCGGCTCCTTCTTCGTCGCGGGCGCCGCCTTGTCCACGGTCACGTGAACGCCGGCACGGGCAAGGCGCCGGGGCAGGTCCATTGCCGGTTATAATCGCCGCGATTCGCTTTGCACCGGTCGTATGGAGCCTTCCTTGAAAACACGCATGCTGGGTGCCGCCGTCCTGATCGCCCTGGCGGTCCTGTTCTTGCCGATGTTGTTCTCCAGCACGCCGCCCAAGTCCGACGCCGACCAGACCGTCAGCCTGGCGATCCCGCCGGCACCGGACCGCGAACTGCAGACGCGTACGCTCGACGTGACGCCGAACGGCTCGCCGGCCACCGTGAACGGTCCGCAGACAGCGGGCGCACCCGCCGGTGCGGCACCCCAGCAGCCCGCGCCCGCCGTTTCGGCACCTCCCGCCAGCGTCACACCTGGCGGTGGCGGCCGCCTCGCCTCGGTGGACATCGCCTCGCGCAAGCCGGCCGACGCCCTGCCGGAAGATTTCGCCAACGCGCCTGCCGCCAGCAAGCCGGCGGCGACCCCGGTGAAGCCGGCGGCCAAGCCCGCCACCGCACCCGTCGCCTCCGCGCCCCCGTCCACGCCGGCCGCGGCACCGGCGCTGCCGCCGGGCACCGCCGCACGGGGCAGCTACAGCATCAACCTCAGTGCCTACGCGGACCGTTCCAAGGCCGACGCCCTCGTGCAGAAGGTGAAGGCGCTGGGCTATCCGGTGGGCACGGCCTCGACCACGCAGGCAGGCAAGTCGCTTACCCGGGTCACCGCCGGCCCGTTCGAATCGCGTGCCGCCGCCGAGACCGCCCGCCTGAAGATCGTCGCCGCCGTGCCCGGCGCTCCCGCCAGCCTGTCGACCAAGGCCGATGCGCAGACCGCCGACGCCCCGGCGCCGGCGCGCCCGGCCGCCACCCCGGCACCCGCCGCGGCCACGCCCAGCGTGCCTGCCGCCGCGCCACGCGCGGGTGGTTTCGCGGTCCAGGTGGCCGCGGTCAGCAGCGAGACCGAAGCCACGCGCCTGCGCGACAAGCTGCGCGGCGCGGGCATTCCGGGCTATGTGGACAGCATTGCCTCCAGCGGCGGCGCCAAGTTGTGGCGCGTCCGCGCGGGGCCGCAGACGCAGCGTGACGACGCGGTGCGCCTGAAGGACCAGATCAAGGCCAAGGTGGGTCTCGATGGGGTCGTCGTCCCGGCGCCCTGACGGGCCGGACCGACTCCCATCGTGAATTCGAGGAGCGTCACGTGAATTGGGCCGACTACGTCATCCTTGCCGTACTGTTCATTTCGGTCTTGATCGGCCTCGCGCGCGGCCTCATCTCCGAAGTGCTTTCGCTGGTGATCTGGGTGGCCGCGTTCTGGATCGCGTGGCTGTTCGGGCCGGTGGTCGCGCGTTACTTCGAAAGCAGCGTATCGCTGCCGACGGCGCGGATCGCCATCGGCTACGGCTTGTGCTTCATCACGGTGTTGCTGGTCGGCGCCGTGTTCCGGTTCCTGATTTCGCGCCTGGTCTCGGGAACGGGGCTGGGTGGCATGGATCGCCTGCTCGGGATGATCTTCGGTCTCGCGCGCGGCGTGCTCATCGTGAGTGGCGTGGTGTTCCTGCTGGGCTTCACGCCGTTGCCGAACGAGCCGATGTGGCGCGAATCCGCGATGTTGCCGCAGTTCGCCGCGCCGGCTGCCTGGCTCGGCCAGCAGGTGCCGCCGAGCGTACGCGAATACATGCACCCGCCAGCGGCGCTGCAGAACATGAAGATGCCGGACGTGAAACTGCCCAGCCGGGAAGAATTGATGAAACTGCGCGACCTGACGATCCCCGCGCAGCCCTCGAAAGACTCGAATGCTCACCCTGCCGCCGCGACCACGGCGGCCTCTTCGTAGAAGGCAACACCCATGTGCGGAATCATCGGCATCGTCGGTACCACGGAAGTGGCATCGGCCCTGTATGACGGCCTGACCGTCCTGCAACATCGCGGGCAGGATGCCGCCGGCATCGCCACGGTGGATGGCGCGCGCCTGCGCCTGCACAAGGGCAACGGCCTGGTTCGAGACGTCTTCAACTCCGCGGGCGTCAGCAAGCTGCGCGGACGCATCGGCATCGGCCACTGCCGCTATCCCACGGCGGGCTCCGAAGGTACCGAGGAAGCGCAGCCTTTCTACGTCAATTCGCCCTACGGCATCGCCTTCGCGCACAACGGCAACCTCGTGAACACCGAGACCCTGCGCAAGGAAATGTTCGAGGACGATCGCCGGCACATCGACACCGACTCCGATTCCGAGGTGCTGCTCAACGTGCTCGCGCACGAACTGCAGGTGGACGACCGCGGCGACCTCACGCCGGAGCACGTCTTCAAGGCGATTTCGCGCGTGCACGCGCGTGCACGCGGCGGTTATGCCTGCATCGCGCTGGTGCTCGGCTATGGCCTGATCGCCTTCCGCGATCCCAACGGCATTCGTCCGCTCGTGCTCGGCGAGCGCGTCACGCCGGAAGGCCGCGAATATGCGATCGCCTCCGAATCGGTGGCCCTCGACGTGCTCGGCTTCAAGCGCCTGCGCGACATCGCGCCGGGTGAAGCGGTGATCGTCACCGACGGCGGCGAGCTCCACGCGCAGCATTGCGCCGAAGGCGCCGTCCACGCGCCGTGCATCTTCGAATACGTCTATCTCGCGCGTCCGGATTCGATGATCGAAGATGTCTCGGTGTACAAGGCGCGCCTGCGCATGGGCGAGAAGCTGGCCGAGAAGATCCTCCGCGAGCGTGGTCCCGACCATGGCATCGACGCGGTCATCCCCATTCCCGATACCTCGCGCACGGCCGCGAGTTCGCTGGCGCAGGCCCTGGGCGTGCCCATGCGCGAGGGGTTGGTGAAGAACCGCTATATCGGCCGTACCTTCATCATGCCGGGGCAGGGCGAACGGGTGAAATCGGTGCGCCGCAAGCTCAATGCGATCGATCTCGAATTCCGCAAGAAGAACGTCCTGCTGGTGGACGACTCGATCGTTCGTGGCACCACGTCGCGCCAGATCATCCAGATGGCGCGCGACGCCGGCGCGAAGAACGTGTACTTCGCCTCGGCCGCGCCGCCGGTGCGTTACCCGAACATCTACGGCATCGACATGCCGGCGGCTTCCGAACTGGTCGCGGCCGGGCGTACGGTGGAAGAAGTGGAGAAGGCACTCGGTGCGGACTGGTTGATCTACCAGGACCTCGACGACCTCGTCTGGGCCGTCGCCGATGGCAACGAAGCGCTCACTCATTTCGATACCTCGTGCTTCTCCGGCGAGTACGTCACGGGTGTCGAGGCGGGCTTCCTCGAGCAGCAGGAAGCACTGCGCTCCGACGCCGCCAAGAACGAGCGCCGCAGCGCCTGAGCAGCGGGCGGCGCGGATGACGTATCACGCCGCCAGCGAGCCATGAACGACCTGCACGCCGCCGCCCGCCGTTGCCTCGATGCCGCCGATCCGGACGAGAAGGTCCGGCTCAGCTTCGAGACCTGGGCGGCCCTGCAAGCGGGCGAACTGAGGCCGGACCCGTCGTCGCCGCCAGCGAGTCCCATCGGACTTCCGGGTCGACCCGAACGTCCTCGCCTGGTCCCTTCCCGCGAAGTGGCACAGCGTGGCCTGGGCACGGCGGAAGGCCGTGCCGCGCTCGTGCATGCCATCGCGCACATCGAATTCAACGCCATCGACCTGGCCTGGGACGCGGTCTACCGTTTCCGCGGCAAGCCGTTGGCGTACTACCGCGACTGGGCCTCGTGCGCCAACGACGAGGCACGGCATTTCACGATGCTGTCCGCTCGCCTTGCCGAACTCGGCCACGTCTACGGCGACTTCGACGCGCACAACGGCTTGTGGGAGATGGCGGAGAAGACCGCGCACAGCGATACGGCACGCATGGCCCTGGTGCCACGCGTGCTGGAAGCCCGCGGGCTGGATGTCACTCCCGGCATGATGGATCGATTGCGTCGCCAGGGCGACGACCGCACCGTCGCGATCCTCGAAGTGATCCTGCGCGAGGAAGTGGCGCATGTGGCGGCGGGAACACGGTGGTTCCACTGGTGCTGCGAACGCGACGGGATTGAACCCGAGGCCACGTTCGCGCAGCTGCTCGCCGATTACATGAATGGTTCGCTGCGGGGACCGTTCAATCTGGATGCGCGCCGTGCGGCGGGATTTTCCGAGAGCGAACTGGTCTGGCTGGGCACCCTGGGCTGAGCCTGGGTCGAGTTACGGCAAGCACCCATCGCCGGCAGAGCCGGCTCCCACACAGAGCCCTCCCACACAGAGCCTGGCTTCCACCAGGCAGGTGACAGCATCAGGTGAGCGACAGGCCGCGGAGGTCGACGGTGTGTCCGTCGATCGAGAGGACGGAGCCGTGGTCGTACCAGTCGCCCAACACGATCCGCTGCGCGGGCGCGCCGTCGAACTCGAACTCGTGGATGGCGGGACGGTGCGTGTGCCCGTGCACGAGGCGATGGACGCCCGCGCGGCGCATGGCGTCTTCGACCGCGCCCTGGTTCACGTCCATGATCGTCTCGTCGATGCGGCCGGTGCGCGATTTGCTGTCGCTGCGTGCCTGCGCGGCGAAGGCGCGGCGCGCCTCCAGTGGCATCGAGAGGACCTGCGCCTTCCATGCTTCCGTTCTTACCTGGGCGCGAACGGCCTGGTATTCGACATCGTCGGTGCAGAGTACATCGCCATGCATCAGCAGGGTGGGCACGCCTTCGATGTCGTGCACTGCGCCGTCGTCGAGCAGGATCATGCCCGCGCGTTCGGCGAAGGCGGGTCCGAGCAGGAAGTCGCGGTTGCCGACCATGAAGTAGACGGGAACACCGGCATCGCTCAGCCCGCGCGTGGCCTTCGCGATCCGTGCCGGCAGCTGCGCATCGTCGTCGTCGCCGATCCACGCTTCGACGAGGTCGCCGAGAATGTAGAAGGCGTTCGCCGAGCGCGCTTCGTCCGAAGCGAGGAACTGTTCGAACAATAGCGTGATATCGGGCCGCGCCTCGTCGAGGTGCAGGTCGGCGATGAACAGCGTGCTCATGCGGTCTTCGGCGGTGTGGCCGCTTTCTTCTCGCCCTTCCTGGGCGCGGCCGGCCTGGCCGGCGCGGTCGCGGGCTTCGCCGGTGCGCTGGCGGGAGCCGCGGCGGAGGAAGAGCGGGCGGGCGCCGCCTTCTCTTCGCCGACCACGCTGGCCGACTCGATGACGACCAGCGGATTCGGCACGTCGCCGACGAACGGACCCTGCGCGCGCGTGGGCAGGGCGGCGATCTTGTCGATCGTGTCCATGCCGGTGACGACCTTGCCGAAGACGGCGAAGCCCCAGGTGAGGCCGCTCTGGTTGCTCACGTAGTCGAGCCGGCGATTGTCGACGAGGTTGACGAAGAACTGTGCCGTACCCGAGTTGGGATCGGTTCCGCGCGCCACCGCGACGGTGCCGCGCAGGTTCGAGAGCCCGTTGTCCGCCTCGCTGGGGATCGCCGCGCGCGTGCGCCGCTGTGTGAGGTCGCGACTGTAGAGGCCGCCCTGGACCATGTAGCCATCGACCACGCGGTGGAACACCGTGCCGTCATAGAAGCCGTCGCGCACGTACTGCAGGAAGTTGGCGACGCTCTTGGGCGCTTTCTCCGGGAACAACTCCAGGGTGAAGTCGCCCTGGGTGGTGTGCATCGTCACGCGGGGGTGCTCGACGGGGCCGGGCGCCGGTGTCGCCGGCTTGGTCGCCTGCGCGAACGCTAGGACGGGCAGGGCGAGAAGGACGCTGGCGAAGACGGCTCTGAGCATGGGTGACCGGTCGTGACGGTGGAACATTCCCGGCATGATACCCCCCTTTGCAGGGCGGATCGCGGTCATTCGGTCACGATCTCCAGTTCGAGGCCCAGCTCGGCCAGCGGCTCGCGTTCCTGCTCCAGGTCGGCTTCGGTCAGCGGATGCTGGTCGAGCCAGTCCGCGGGAAGGGTCAGGCGGAGACGCTGGCGCGTGGCCACGGCACGGATGCGCGGCAGCGCCTCGGCCCGGCGGGCACGACGAAACAGCACGCCCAGGCGCAGGATCGCCGTGATATGGCGGGCCAGCATGCGATAGCGCACGGGCAGTGCGGAAATGACCGATTTCTCGGGCTTGCGCCGGTGGCACTCGACGATGGCCGCGAGCAATTGCTGTTCTTGCCGGGAAAAACCCGCCATGTCGGCGTGGCGCAGGATGTAAGCGCCATGGCGCTGGTGCTGGCTGTGCGCGATGGCGAGGCCGAGTTCGTGCACGCGCGATGCCCAGGAAAGCCACTCGCGCGCGTCGTCGTCGAGCTTCCAGACCTTGGCCAACTGGTCGAACAAGGCCAGCGCGGTGGTCTCCACGCGGCGGGCCTGGGCGCGGTCGACGCCGTAGCGGCTGGCCAGCGAGTCGATGCTGGCCATGCGCGGATCGGTGCCGGCGGAGCGGCCGATCAGGTCCCAGAGCAGGCCTTCGCGCATGGAACTTTCGGAAACGCGCAGGCGATCGATGCCGAGGGCGTCGAACGCGGCCTCGAAGATCGCCACGCCACCGGCGAATACCTCGGCACGATCGTCGGCAAGGCCCGGCAGTTTCAGCGTGGCGGACGACCCCTGCTCGATCAGCGCCTCGCGGACCGCCGCGAGCGATTCAGGTGTGATGCCATCGTCGGATAATTTCATGGCCCGGACCACCGAGCCGATGGCTTTCGCGGTGCCCGACGAGCCATAGGCGTCGGCCCAGCCGGCCTCGCGGTAGTCCTCGGAAAATTGCTGGAGCAGCACGCCGATCTCACGGCGCGCACGCAGCCAGCGCTTGCGGGTGATCTTTCCACCGGGGAAGAAGCGCAGCGTCGAGGCGATGCAACCCACCTGCACGCTTTCGGTGAGGATGGGTGACGTGCCACGGCCGACGATGAACTCGGTGCTGCCGCCGCCGATGTCGATCACCAGGCGATGATCGCGCGAAGCGGGCAGGTCGTGCGCCGCGCCAAGGAAGATCAGGCGTCCTTCCTCGCGTCCGGAGACGATTTCCACCGGATGGCCCAGGGCCGCCTCGGCCGCGGAGAGGAAGGCATGTGGCGAGGCCAGCCGGCGCACGGTGTTGGTCGCCACGGCGCGCACGTGCAGGGCGGGGATGCCGGCGATGCGCTGGCCGAAACGAGCGAGGCTGGCGAGCGCCGCGGCACGATGGTTGGCATCCAGCGTGCCGTCGGGGCGCAGGCCCACCGCCATGCGCACGGAATCACGCAGGCGGTCGATCACGCGGGGCTCGCCGTGTTCGTAGCGGGCGACGACCATATGGAAGCTGTTGGAGCCGAGGTCGACGGCGGCGAGCAACTCGCCTTCGTTGATCTGCGATTTACCTGTCGGTGCCAAGGTGGAATGTCCGCAGCGGCGTGTCGGTGGATTCTGGCATGGTGCCGGGTCTTGCGTGCAAGCACATGAATCGTGTTCGCATGGGTGGAAGAGTCACGAAGAATGGAGGCGGGTGCCTGCCGTGGGCCGGCGCGGCGGCTTCGGCAGCGCCGAGAGAATGAACAACACGATGCAAAGAAAACCGAATACCCAGTAGTCGCTGGGCGCCGGTCCCCACCAATGACGATGCCAGGGCACGTCGACCGGATTGAAGCGTTCCAGCCCGAACGCCGGGTTCAGCACGAACCACAGGCCGTCCTCCGCGACCCAGAACAGCATCACGCAGGCGATCGCACGAACTTGTGCCCGCCAGCTCCAGAAGCCACGGAACACCATCGGGAAATGGAAAAACAAGGCGATGAACGGGAAGACCCAGGCGTGGTACCCGGTCATGGGCCGTCCGCCCCAGAGCAGGTCGAGCAGCCAGTGGTGATCGACGCGCCAGGTCGGCAGGCTGGTGGCCCAGCCGTTGGGGCCTTCGATCTCGATCTCCACGTGGGCGAACATGAAGGCCAGCAGCAAGGTGAACAGGGCGGTCGAAACGACGGCGGCGAGTCGGCGACGCGGCGAATGACTCATGTACCGTCCAGGTCGGCGAGCACGGTGTCGATCACTTCGCGCGCCGCATGCGGGCGGCCGATCGCACGTGCACTGGCGGCCATGGCGGCGAGACGCCCGGGCTGGGCGCGGAGTTCGCCGATCCGCCAGGCCAGGGCCACGGCATCGATGGCCTTCCACGCCGCACCCTGTTCCAGCAGGTAATCCGCGTTGCGTTCTTCCTGGCCGGGAATCGGCGCGTTGACGATCATGGGCAGGCCCATCGCCAGGCACTCCGACGTGGTGAGGCCGCCGGGTTTGGTGATCGCGAGGTCGCAACAGGCCATCAGGCGCTCGACATGGCGGGTGAACCCGTGCGGGAACAGGCGTCCGACGTGCCTCGTGGCGGCGAGCGCGCGCAGCCGCTCCAGCATCGCGGCGTTGCGGCCGGCGAGGACCACCAACTGGAAATCCCCGCCGTTGGAAAGCAGGGTGTCGGCCAGCTCGTCGAGCGCGCCCACGCCCGCGCCACCACCCATCACCAGGTAAGCCGGCCGGTCGGGGTCCATGCCGAACGATGCGGCAAGGGCGCGGCGATCGTGTGGCTCGGCGAACGCCGGCATCACCGGGATGCCGGTGGTGTGCACGCGCGACGCGGGCAGTCCGACCGCGCGCATGCGTTGCGCGATCTCGGGGCTGGCGGCGAAATAGCCGGTCATCTCCGGGATCACCCACATGCGGTGCAGGTCGAAGTCGGTGACTTGCAGCCATACGGGCACCGTGATGCGGCCCTTTCGGATCTGCCGCATCAACATCTCGGCGGGAAGGAAATGCGTGCAGACGATCGCGTCCGGGGCGAACTGCGCGATGGCCGCACGCAGGCGGCGCGTATGCAGCCGCTCGATCGTGCGGCGCATGCGCTGGGTCACCGCTTCGGGCCGCGTGTCGTCGGTGATGCGATAGAGCATTCCCCAGAGCTGCGGGTGCCGCGTGATCAGGCGCAGGTAGAAATCCGCGTAGATGCGCCGGAAACTCGAAGGCACATAGTCCATGACGTCGAGATGTTTCGCCTCGATCCCGCGCCCGTCGGCGGCCAGCGTGGCTACCGTCGCCTCGAGCGCTTCGGCGGCGCGCACGTGGCCCGCACCCGCGGATACCGACAGGAGGAGGATGCGCCGTTTCACCCGCTGTAGGCCGCGAGCAGCGCCTGCTGGGCGCTGTACGGCGCCTCGCCCTTGGCGGGGTGGCTGCGTGTGTAGCGGCCGTCCTTGCCCAGCAACCAGGCCTGCGTGTTGTCGCGCAGGTAGTTGGCCAGTGTCTCGTCGTACACGCGGCGTGCCAGCGTCGGTTCGAGGATGGGCACGCCAACCTCGATGCGGCGCATGAGGTTGCGCTCCATCCAGTCGGCGCTGGCGCAATACAGTTCCGGCGCACCGTCGTTACCGAACCAGTAGACGCGGCTGTGTTCGAGGAACCGGCCGATGATCGAGCGCACGCGGATGTTCTCGGAGATGCCGGGGACGCCCGGCCGCAGCGTGCACGCGCCGCGAATGATGAGGTCGATCTGCACGCCCGCCATCGATGCGCGATACAAGGCCTCGACCACGTGCGCTTCGTTCAGCGCGTTGAGCTTGGCGACGATGCGTCCAGGCCGGCCGTTGCGTGCGTGCTCGATCTCGCGTTCGATCTTGCCCATCACGCTGCTGTACAACGTGAAAGGGGAGTGCAACAGGCGCTTGAGCTGGATCATCGGGCCCAGGCCCGACAGCTGCTGGAAGACCTTGTGGATGTCCTCGCCGATTTCCGGGTCGGCGGTCATGAGGCCGATGTCCGTATAGCCGCGGCTGTTGCCCTGGTGATAGTTGCCGGTGGACAAGTGCACATAACGGCGCAGCACGCCGCCCGCTTCGCGCCGCACGATCAGCAGCATCTTCGCGTGCGTCTTGTAGCCGACCACGCCATAGACCACCTGCACGCCGGCTTCCTGGAGGCGGTTGGCCAGGCCGATGTTGGCCTCTTCGTCGAAGCGCGCGCGCAACTCGATCACGACCGTGACGTCCTTGCCGTTGCGTGCCGCCTCCACCAGGAGGTCGACCAGGGGCGAATCCTTGCCCGCGCGATAGAGGGTCTGCTTGATCGCCAGCACGCCGGGGTCTTGCGCGGCACGGCGCAACAGCTCGACCACCGAGGCGAAGGACTCGTAGGGATGGTGCAGCAACACGTCGCGCGTGCCGAGCACGTCGAACTCGTTCACCCCTTTCTCGAACGCGGGAGAAAGACGTGGCGTGAACCGCGGGAACTTGAGTTCGGGACGGTCGATCTGGTCGTAGATCAAGCCGGCGCGGATGATGTTGACCGGGCCGTCGCAACGATAGACGTCGGCTTCCTCGAGCTGGAAGTTGGCGATCAGCATCTCGGTGATGGCGCGGGGGCAATCGGCGCCCACTTCGAGGCGCACCGGACGCGCATAGCCACGGCCGGCGAGTTCCTCGCTCAGGGCGCGGGCGAGGTTCTCCACCTCGGCTTCCTCGACCACGAGTTCGCTGTTGCGCGTGACACGGAACTGGTACGAGGAGCAGACCTGGAAACCGGGGAAGATCTCGTCGGCGAAGGCTTGCAGTACTTCAGCCAGGAAAACGAAATCGCCGTCGCCGTCCGAAACCTCGGCGGGCAGGTGGATGATCCGGGGCAGCGAGCGCGGTGCGCGCACGAGGGCCATGTGACCCTCACGGCCGAAGGCGTCGCGGCCCTTGAGCACCACGGCGAGGTTGAGCGTCTTGTTGAGGATGCGCGGGAACGGATGCGCCGGATCGAGCCCCAGCGGTGACAGCACCGGCATGATCTCGTTCTGGAAGTAGCCGAGCAGCCAGCGGCGCTGCTTGTCGCTCCAGTCCTCGCGGGTGAGGAAGCGGATGCCTTCGGTGGCCAGCGCCGGCAGCAGTTCGTCGCGCCAGGTGCCGTACAACTCGGTGACCAGTTCCAGCGTGCGCTCGCGGATGCGCGTGAGGATTTCGCTGGACGACAGCCCGTCCGCACCGGGGATGGCCGCGCCGAGGGCGTGCTTGTGCTTGAGCACCGCCACGCGCACCTCGAAGTACTCGTCGAGGTTGTTGCTGACGATGGTCAGGTAGCGCAGCCGCTCCAGGGCGGGCACGTCCGGATCGCGAGCCTGGGCGAGGACACGGAAGTTGAATTCCAGTGCCGCCAGTTCGCGGTTGATGTACAGCTCGGGGGCGCCGAGGTCGACAGGATCGCTCATTCGTTCCGCTGGTCTTTTCACGGCAGCCGATGGTGGCTCATCGACGATCATGCCGGAAAGCGGCAACGCAGCAAGCCCCGGGCGCATTCGCGGGCATGGCTCAGGGGTGCAGCCCGGCCGCTTCCTGCAGCCGCGCGCCGTCGAGGAGGCGGTCGCTGCCGAAAACGCAGGCGAAGGTGGAGCCCTTGCCGGGCTCGCTCTCGATCGAGAGGCGCGCCTGGTGCAGGTTCAGCACGTGCTTCACGATCGACAGGCCGAGGCCGGTGCCGCCCGAGTCACGCGAGCGGCTGGACGACACGCGATAGAAACGCTCCGTGAGCCGGGCGATATGGGCGGCGGGGATGCCGAACCCGGAATCCTGCACCGAAAAGCGAGCGCCGCCCTCGGCCTCGGCCCAGCGGATGGCGATGCGCCCGCCAGTGGGCGTGTAGCGCACCGCGTTGCTCACCAGGTTCGAGAACGCGCTGTGCAGGTCCTTCGGCGAGCCGAGCAGGTCGTACGAGGTGGCGATGTCGAGCGATACGGTGTGCCTGCCCTGGCTGAGCGCTTCGGCTTCCTTGCGCAGGCTGGCGAGCAAGGGCGACATCTGCACGTGTTCATCCGCCACGTGGTCCTGGGTTTCCAGGCGCGAGAGCGTGAGCAGGTCTTCCACGATCTGGCCCATGCGCTTGGACTGCGCGCGCATCTCGTCGAGCACGGGAGCGAGTTCCGGCACATCTTCCGGGTCGAGCAATTCGAGGTAACCGTGGATCACGGTCAGCGGCGTGCGCAATTCGTGCGAGACGTTGGCGACGAAGTCGCGGCGAATCTGTTCCAGCCGGGTGAGATGGCTGGTGTCGCGCGCCAGGAGCAGCCGCTGGCGGCTGCCGAAAGGCAGCAGGGTGGCAGTCACGTGGCGGTTGGGATGGCCGGGCGAGGTGACGTCGTTCAGCGGTTCGCGCGCACCGTCGGTGAGCCAGTCCGCCAGTTCGCTGTTGCGCAGCAGTTCGGCGATCGACCGGCCCCGGTCGCGCGGGCGCTTCAGGCCGAGCAGTTCCTCCGCCGCGTGGTTGAACCAGCGCACGTGCAACGAGTGGTCCAGCAGGACCACCGCGTCGGGCAGCGTTCCGGCCGCGCTGCGCAGGTCGCGCAGGCGGGATGCGATACGGCGGGTGCGGGTCATCAGACGGTCATACTCAGGGGGGCGCGTGGCGGACGATTGCAACATTGGCCCCGGCTTGTGACGGAACAGCGACAGCAGTACGACGATTTCCGCCAGCGCGACCACGATCACGCCGATCAGCGCGGCGCCCGCGAGCGCGCCCGCGGCGCCGCCCGCGAGGAGCAGGACGGCACACGTGACGGGCAGTCGCCAAGGGGAAACGAAACGAACGGGCATGCGTCGAGCCGGTGACGGTCTGGTGGAACGCACCATAGCGCGGCTGGCCCGCGAAAACCTAGGTATTCGACGAGAACCGGTAGCCCGCGCCACGAACCGTCTGGACCATGTCGTCCAGCTTCCACGGTTCGAGGGTCTTGCGCAGGCGGCGGATGTGCACGTCCACCGTGCGTTCCTCGACGTAGACGCTGCCGCCCCACACGTGGTCGAGCAGCTGGGCACGCGAGTACACCCGCTCCGGGTGGGTCATGAAGAAGAACAGCAGGCGGTATTCGGTCGGGCCGATCGGCACCGCGTCTTCCCCCGCGAACACGCGGTGCGCCGGACCGTCGATGCGCAGGCCGCCCAGCTCGACCACGCCGGAACCGTCGTCGCCCTGGCTGCGGCGGAGCACCGCCTTGATCCGGGCGATCAGTTCGCGGGTGGAAAAGGGCTTGATGACATAGTCGTCGACACCGGCCTCCAGGCCGTTCACGCGGTCCATTTCCTCGCCGCGGGCGGTGAGCATGATGATCGGGATTTCCCGCGAGAGTTCCTCGCGGCGCAGGCGGCGGGCCAGCTCCAGCCCGCTCGTGCCGGGCAGCATCCAGTCGAGCAGGATGAGGTCCGGAACACGCTCGGAAATGGCCATCTGGGCGGCGCGGGCGTCCGCGGCGTGAGCCGCGTCCATACCCGCCTTGCGAAGCGCGAAAGCGACCATGTCGCGAATCGAAGCCTCGTCTTCCACGATAAGGATGCGTTTATGCACGCTGGGACCGCTCGTTGGCTGTGACGGTCATATTGCAGCCGTGCTGTGTTACACGGCAATGACAATCGTAACAATCGGCCTACTGGCTGCGCCCGTCGGGGTTGTCGTCGGTGGTGATCCGGCGCTTGCGCAGCTCCAGGAGGAGGGGCGTGAGGTCGCTGATCCGGGCCTGGATGCGTGAACGCTGGTAGTAATCCAGGTCGTCGCGCTTGAGCAGGCGGCGCAGCTGCTCCATGGCGTCGAACGGGCGCCCGGAGAGGTAGGCGCTGTCGGCATAGGCCTCGGCGGCGCGGATCGTATCGCCGGAGCGCTCGCTGGCGCGGGCGAAGGTACGGAAGATCTCCGGGTCGTCGCTGTCGTCGAGCATCGGCCGCAGCATGGCCGAGGCCGCGCGGGCATCCTCGGCGCGGCCGCTGTCGGCCAGGGCCCGCGCGTAGCCCAGGGCCACGGCGCGGTTGCGCGGGGAGTTTTCATGCAGGGCCTTGTAGATCGCCATGGCGTCGCCGTGGCGGCCGGCGTTTTCATAGGCGTCGGCCAGGCCCAGGCGAAGGATCACGTTGCCCGGCTGGCTGGCCAGCAAGGGCTGCAATTGATCCACGGCCTGCGCACCGTGCCCCGTGCGGAGCAGGGCCAGCGCGTAGCCATAACGGTTGGCGGCGGTGTCGAAGTCTTTCCGCTTCAGGTTGGTCGCGTAATAGGACGTGAGACGCTGGGCGTCGCCCGAGAGCACGCGCACGCGTTCACGCATCAACGCATAGGTATCGCCGGTGCTTTCCGGCGCGACCTTGCCGCCGGGGCTGACCAGGGCCGTCGGGTCCTTCACGAAGAGGACCGGAGCCGTGCTCTTTTCCCAGGTGGCCTTGTCGAGCGTGGACAGGCGCGGCTTGTTCGCCTGCTTCTCCTCGATCACCCGCGCCCGCGCCTTCGCATCGCTGATGCGCGCCAGGGTCACCGGGTGGGTCTGGAGCAGGGCGGGGAGGGCTTCCTCGCCTTCGCCCACGCGCAAGGTGTCCTGCATGCGACCGAAGAACTCGGCCATGGCCTCGGGGTCGTAGCCCGCGTTGGCGAGGGTCTGGATGCCGACCCGGTCCGCCTCGATCTCGTCCTTGCGGGTGAAGTTGATCTGTCGCTGCATGAGCAGCCCCTGGCCGCCCATGAGTACCGCCGGTGCCGCGTCGCCGGCTCCACCGCCAGCGCCGGCGGCGATGGCGCCCAGCAGCACCAGGGCCATCAGCGGGGCGTTCTTCTTGGAATCCTCGAACGCGCGGTAGAGGTGGTTCTGGGTGATGTGGCCGATTTCATGGGCGATGACGCCGGCCAGCTCGCTTTCGCTGCTGGTGATGTTGATCAGGCCGGCATTGACACCGATGTATCCGCCCGGCGCCGCGAAGGCGTTGATCTGGGTGTCCTTGACGATGAAGAACGAGAAGTGGTCCTTCGGCCGGTCGCTGGAGGCGACCAGGCGGTAGCCCAGGTCGTTGATGTACTGGTCGACCAGCGCGTCGTCGACGGTCAGGTCGAGTGCGTGCATCTGGCGCAGCATCATCGCGCCGTACTCGTCGGCCTCCCGGGGGCTGATCAGGGCGTTGGCCGAACTGCCGAGGTCGGGCAGGCGGACGTTGTCCTGGGCTCCCGCGGCGAAGGTCGCGAGGGCGGTGGCGGCAAGGATGGAGAGGCGGGAAAGGGGCGGGCGCATAGGTCGAACGACGATACCATCACCTAACGAATAGACACCGTCCACGGTTGCGGCGGTGGGATGGAATTCGACCGCGCCGCGGCCGCCGGGTTCGCCCCGTCCTTGCAAAATCCGCTCCCGATCGCCATCTTGCGCCCATTCCGGTTCGGAGAATCCCTCCATGTCCAGCCCCGACATCACCATCTATTCCACCGCCGTCTGCCCCTACTGCGTGGCCGCCAAGAACCTGTTGAAGGCCAAGGGCCTGTCCTGGAACGAGGTGCGCATCGACACCGATCCCGCCCAGCGCGACGCGATGCTGGAAAAGAGCGGTGGCCGCCGCACCGTGCCGCAGATCTTCATCAACGGTACCCACGTGGGCGGATTCGACGACCTCGCCGCGGCGGACCGCAGTGGCCGGCTGGCCGAGATCCTCGAGGCGGCGCACTGATGGCCGGCGATCGCGTGGAAGAGTTCACCGCGTTCCGCAAGCGGATGAACGAACGGATACTGTCGGAAGACAACCAGGTGGTGCGCCGGTTCTTCGCCCTGGATACCCAGACGTACCGCGAGGGCGCCCTGGATGTGAAGACCAAGGAAATGCTCGGCCTGGTGGCATCGATGGTGCTTCGCTGCGACGACTGCATCAGCTATCACGTGGCGCAGTGCAAGGAAGCGGGCGTGAATCGGGACGAGTTCTTCGAGGTATTCAGTGTCGGCCTCGTGGTGGGTGGCTCGATCGTCATCCCGCACCTGCGCCGCGCGGTCGATTTCCTCGACTCGCTGGAAACCGAGGCGCCGGCGGATGCGGCGGCCTGCGCGGATCATTCCGCCGCCTGAACAGGCATGACGGGCGCCCCCAGGAGGGGCGCCAAACTTGAAGGAAGCAGGCCGGATCGCCGATAATTGGGCGATTTTTCTCCCCGCGCGCGGCAACCGCGCGCCCTGCGTCCGCTTTCCTTCAGGAGTTACCCCCATGAGCAAGACCATTGCCGTGATCCCCGGCGACGGCATCGGCCCCGAGATCATGGACGCGACCATCCGCGTCCTCGACGCCCTGGACTGCGGCCTCGCCTACGATTTCGTGGACGCGGGCGTGGTCGCGCTCGAAAAGCACGGCGACCTGCTGCCGCAGGCCACGCTGGACAAGATCGCCGAGCACAAGGTCGCCCTCAAGGGGCCGTTGACCACGCCGATCGGCGGCGGCTTCACCTCGATCAACGTCACCCTGCGCCGCAAGTTCGATCTGTATGCGAACGTGCGTCCGGCGATCAGCTTCCCGGGCACGAAGGCGCGCTTCGAGAACATCGACATCATCACGGTGCGCGAGAACACCGAAGGCGCCTATCTGGCCGAAGGCCAGACCCAGACCGGCGAGGGCGACAACGAAGTCGCGATCTCGATGATCCGCAACACCCGCCCCGGCATGCAGCGCATCTGCAAGTACGCTTTCGAGATGGCCCGCCAGAAGGGCCGCAAGAAGGTCACGGCGGTGCACAAGGCCAACATCATGAAGACCTCGTCGGGCCTGTTCCTGACGGTGGCGCGTGAGGTGGCGAAGGACTACCCGGACATCGAGTTCAACGAGATGATCGTGGACAACGCCTGCATGCAGCTGGTGATGAATCCGTACCAGTTCGACGTGATCGTCACCACGAACCTGTTCGGCGACATCCTTTCCGACCTCTGCGCCGGCCTCGTCGGCGGCCTCGGTCTCGCGCCGGGCGCCAACATCGGCAAGGACGCGGCGATCTTCGAGGCCGTGCACGGTTCGGCGCCGGACATCGCGGGCCAGAAGAAGGCCAATCCCTGCGCCCTGCTGCTCGCGGCGGCCGACATGCTCGATCATCTCGACATGGTCGCCAAGGCCACCCGCCTGCGCAGCGCCATCCGCGACGTGATGGAAGCACGCGACCGCACCACGCCGGACGTCGGCGGCACCGGCACCACGGACACGTTCGGCGACGCCATCGTCGAACGCATCCGCGCCACGGCCTAACTTGTGGGAGCCGACTTCGTCGGCGATCCCGAGGCAGCGGGCCGGCGGTGGGGCAGAGCCGTCGGCCGCCACCCTCGTCGCTCCGGTTCCACCGTCGCTCGGGAAAGGAAGCCGCTGCGCGGCCGTGTCTGATGGCTGACGCCCCGTCGCGCCCGTCGCGCCGGGCGGGGTTTTCGATTCGCCCTCCGTGGCTCAGCGGAAACGGCCGGCCGTCCAGGCCGGCCCCCTACGGGCCTTTTCACCCGGCGCTCCTCGGTTCCACAAGTCG
>NZ_JBFUPQ010000018.1:0-79515 GCF_041360655.1 Luteibacter sp. RCC_6_2
CACGGCCGCGCAGCGGCTTCCCTTCCCGAGCGACGGTGCAACCGGAGCGACGAGGGTGGCGGCCGACGGCTCTGCTCCACCACCCCCCAACGCGAGGGCGAAGCCGAGCCCGTCCCTGGTGTACGCTGTACCGCTAGCTGGACGCCTGGCCGTATGGACGTCCGTTCGATGTCATTCCTAGGGGTTCGCATGAAGCTGCTTGCCGGTTTGTTCCTGGCCACCTCGTTGCTCGCTTCGGCGGGTTGCGCCACGCACATGGGGCCGAATGCGAGCGGCGCCACGCTCGGTGGCGATGCGGCGCATCCGGGAAGCACGCAGGGATGGGTGCGCACCGAGCTTTACTTCGGCCTCGGGCGAGCCGGCGGCCAGGATGGCGTGGACGAAGCCGCCTGGCGGGCCTTTCTCGATAAGGAGGTGACGCCGCGCTTCCCGAGTGGGTTGACCGTTATCGACGCCTACGGGCAGTGGCAGGGTGTGAATCAATCGCAGCCGGAACGCCTGCGTTCGAAGCTCGTCGTCCTCCTTTACGCCGACGCTCCCGCGCAACGCGCGGCGGTGGACGCGATCCGCGCCGCCTGGAAGGCGAAGACCGGCGACCAGTCGGTGCTGCGCGTGACCCAGCCCGCGGACGTGTCGTTCTGATGGCCGCGCCCATGGCTTCGCGGCGCCGCTTCGGTGGTGGCGACCTCAACGGTGTCCTCGGCCTGGTCGTCGACAACCTCTCCTTGCTGGCGTTCATGGCCACGGCGCTGATCGGCATCTTCGGCATGCCGGCCGATCTCGTCTTCCGCCGAATGTTTCCCGGCACGGCGCTGGGCGTGCTGCTTGGCAACCTGGCCTATACGTGGATGGCGCATCGCCTGGCCGCGCGCACGGGCCGGCAGGATGTCACCGCCATGCCGCTGGGTATCGACGCGCCCACCACGATCGGCATGGCCCTGCTCGTGCTGGGACCGGCATTCGCCGGCTACCGGCAGGCGGGCATGGATGCAGTGGCGGCGGGGGAGGCTACCTGGCGCCTGGGCATGGCCTCGCTGGTCGTGATGGGCGTGCTCAAGTTCGTCCTCTCGTTCTTCGGTGCGTGGGTGCAGCGGACGGTGCCACGAGCTGGCTTGCTCGGATCGATCGCGGGTATCGCGCTGGTGCTGATGGGTTTCCTGCCGCTGGTGGAGATCCTGCGCGTGCCGGTGGTGGGATTCGCCGGCCTCGGTATCGTGCTCTATGCCCTGATCGCGAAACGGCGGTTGCCGTTCGGCATGCCCGGCGTGCTCGGCGCATTCCTGGTTGGCGTGATCCTCTACTACGGGCTGGGTCCCGCCGGGTTGCTTGGAACCGGCTACCACGCGCCCGCCGGATGGCAATGGCGCCTGGGCTTCCCGTTGCCGAACCTGGGCTTCGTGCAGGGCCTGCCGGCGACGCTGCCGTACCTGCCGTTGATCCTGCCGTTCGGGCTATTGATGGTGGTCGGTGGCATCAATGTCACCGAGAGCGCCCGTGCGGCGGGTGACGACTATCCCACGCGCGACATCCTGCTGGTCGAGGCGCTCGCCACGCTCGTGGCGGGCATCTGCGGCGGCGTGGCGCAAACCACGCCGTACATCGGGCAGCCCGCATACAAGGCGATGGGTGCACGCACCGGATATACCCTGGTCACCGGCCTGGTCATCGGGTTGGGCGGGGTATTCGGGTACCTCTCCAATCTCGTCGAGTTGCTGCCTGTGGCCGTGCTGGCGCCGATCCTCGTCTTCGTCTCGATCGGCATCACCACGCAGGCCTTCGAAGCGACGCCGTTGCGCTATGCCGGCGCCGTGGTCTTCAGCTTCTTTCCGGCGATCGCACGCATGGTCGCGATCAAGCTCGGCGATCCTTCCATCGTCGATCCGGCGCATTTCGCCGCCTTGTATGCCGACGGCACGCACGGGGTATCGGCCATGGCGGTGATCGTGATCCTCGGCAACGGCTTCATCATCACCTCGATGATCTGGG
Organism: Luteibacter sp. RCC_6_2; assembly: GCF_041360655.1. Classification (NCBI taxonomy): domain Bacteria; kingdom Pseudomonadati; phylum Pseudomonadota; class Gammaproteobacteria; order Lysobacterales; family Rhodanobacteraceae; genus Luteibacter; species Luteibacter sp. RCC_6_2. Next base: position 1,987 of record NZ_JBFUPQ010000018.1, read on the forward strand.
CCAGCTTCGTGGTGGCGATGATCGACGGGCATGTGCGCAAGGCGGCGGGCATCGTCGCTCTGGGTGGCTTGCTCACCGCATGCGGATTGATCCATTCGGTGCAGCCGATCGGGTCGGTCTACCTGCCGTGGACGCTGGATGCGGCGTCGCGATCATTGGTGTGGCAGTTCGTTGCGGCCTACGCGGCGCTCGCGGCGGTGCTGCTCTTGCTCTCGCTGGACCGCCGGAACCTGCGGAGCGTCTGACACCGCCCGCTCCGCCGCTTGAATTGCGGCGCCGGCGCAGCCACCCTTGGGACCTGTCCCAAGGAATCCCCTCATGCCGCTCTCCGACCTCACGTCGCTCCCCGGCGTTACCGCCACGCCCGACGCGGCGACCCATGGCTATGTGTTCAACCATACGATGATCCGCGTGCGCGACCTCGACGTGTCGCTGGATTTCTACACCCGCGTGCTGGGCTTCACCCCCGTGTACAAGAGCGTGTTCGCGGAGGCGGCGTTCACCATCGTCTATCTCGTGCTGGTCGGCGACCAGGGTGTGATTCCCGATGACGACGATGCGCGAAAGGAGTGGGTGCTGCGGCAGCCGGGCGTGCTCGAGTTGACGCACAACCATGGCACGGAAAACGACCCGTCCTTCGCGTACCACAACGGAAACAGCGAGCCGCGCGGATTCGGCCACCTCTGCGTGAGCGTGCCCGACGTGGAAGCCGCGTGCGCGCGCTTCGAGGCGCTCGGCGTCACCTTCCAGAAGCGGCTGAGCGACGGTCGCATGCGCCATATCGCCTTCATCCGCGATCCCGACCAGTACTGGATCGAGATCCTCCAACCCACGCCGTTCGCTTCCTGACGCCGCGCCGATGCCGACCAACCTGCCACCGGTGACCCGGAACCTGCTGATCGCGAACGTGCTGGTGTTCGCCCTGCAATACCTCTTGCAAGACCAGGACACGCTTGCGCTGACGCGCTGGTTCGCCTTGTGGCCGGTCGGCCACGACATCGCCGTCGACCTCGGCGCGGGCGGCGTGGCGGGTATCGGTTTCCGGCCGTGGCAGCTGATCACCTACGGCTTCATGCATGGCAACGTGATGCACATCGTGTTGAACATGTACGCCTTGTACATGTTCGGCGGCCTGATCGAGCGGGTGATGGGCACGCGGCGTTTCACGATCTATTACTTCGTGTGCCTGGTCGCCGCCGCGGTGGCGCAGCTGGCGGTGGTGTACCTGTTCGAGCCCGACCGCATGTATCCGACGGTGGGTGCGTCCGGTGCCGTGTTCGGCTTGCTCGGTGCGTTCGCGATGCTGTTCCCGCGCGAGAAGCTGATGTTGATCCCGATCCCGATCGGTATCCCGGCCTGGCTCTTCGTCACCCTTTACGGTGTCGCCGAATTGGTTTTCGGCGTCACCGGCACGTTGTCCGGTGTCGCTCATTTCGCCCACCTGGGTGGTCTCGCGGCCGGGCTGGTGCTGCTCTGGGCGTGGGGCGTCAGGCCGCCGCCACGCCATCGGTTCTAGGTTCAGCGCAGCGCGAGGAAATCCGGACTGACCACGAAGCGGACGGCGTCCAGGCGCAATCTCGCTTCGGGTATCGCGGCGAGCAGGGCGTCGCGTTCGGTGGCGATGGCGTCGACCTCCTCATCCTTGATCGACGGATTCACCGCGTGCAACGCGACCAGGCGGGCGTGTTCCGCATCCAGTTCGTGCCGCGCGGCCTCGAGCGCCTCGGCCTTGAGCACTTCCGCACGCGCCTCCGCCAGGTCCTGCGCGCGTTCGAGCATCGGCGGGACGAGTTTGGACAGGAACTTGCGGTAGCGTGGCACCTCGATGTTCCGGTCCGAGGCGCGACGTAGCGCGACGTCGCTCGGCCGGAACGACGCGCGTTCACCCAGCTTGGTGTCCACGGTGAGCATCAGCGGCGTCGCCGGCAGGAAGCGACCTGCATCGAGCGTGCGTTCGGCCACGATCTCCAGCACGAACACCGTTTGCAGCAACGCGGTTCGCACGGGCAGGGCATCGTCGACGAGGAAAGCGGCGTTGCCATCCTCGCCGGAGACGAGCAGGTCCACCGCGGCCAGCACCATCGGGTGGTCCAGGCGTAGCAGGGGGAGCTCTTCGCGCGCGAGCGCCAGCTCGCGGGAGAACGTCACCGAGACCGGACCATCGGCGAAGCCGGGAAGGCCGTCGGTGGAGAGGTATTGCGGATCGAGCAGCACGATGTCGGCGGCCAGTTCCTCGGCGTGCACGCCATAGGTTTCGAACAGGCGCTGGATGAACGCGTCGCGCGCCGGGTCCTTGTCCTCGGCGGCGAAGCTGGTCGCGAGGTCATCGGCGTGCGGGTCGCGGCTGGCGGCGAGTTCGAGCAGGTGGTCGCGCCCCGCGTGGATCAACGCGGAAAGTTCTTCGTGCGCACCGCGCGTCTCGGCGACCAGCGCGTCCAGTTCCTGGTCGCGGTCGTCGTCTTCCCGGGCATGTTCGTCGGCGAGCGTCGCCAGCAGGGGGCCGAAGCGGCGGAGCAGTTCGCGCCCGTCGGCGGGGCTGCTGCGGAATGCGTCGAGGCCTTCGTCGTACCAGCGTGCGAGTACATGTTGCGCGCTCTGTCCCACGACGGGGACATGAACGACGATGTCGTGTTTCTGGCCGATGCGGTCGAGGCGGCCGATGCGTTGTTCGAGCAGGTCCGGGTCCAGCGGCAGGTCCCACATGACCAGGCGATGGGCGAACTGGAAATTGCGTCCTTCCGAACCGATTTCCGAGCAGAGCAGCAGGCGCGCGCCATCGGGTTGGGCGAAGAAGGCGGCATTGCGGTCGCGCTGGACGATACCCAGGCCCTCGTGGAACCGGGCCACGCCGACACCACTCCGGGTGCGCAACGCGTCCTCGATCGCCATCACCTTGGCCTGGCTGCGGCAGATGAGCAGGAATTTGTCCGCGGGATGCGATTCGAGCAGGCCGATCAGCGCCGTAAGGCGCGGATCGTCGGCATAGTCGAACTCCAGCGCGGCGGGCGGTTGCTGGATATCCGAACGGAATTCCGCCAGCAGGGCATCGCGACGGCCCGCGTCGAGCGTGTCCGGATCGATGACCAGCAACTCGGGCGTGCGGCGGGGAAAGCCGCCGATGCCGGCTCGCCGGTTGCGGAACATCGCGCGGCCGGTGCCATGGCGGTCGATCAGGGCGGCGAGAAGCTCACCGGTCGCGTCGGCGCGGCCGAGCAGGGCGAGCAGTTCGCGGTCGCCCTTGAAGCGGTCGGCGAGCAAGGCGCGCTGTTCGTCGTTCAACGGCTTGCCTTCCGCCAGCGCGCTGGCGGCGTCGGACAAGGGGCCATAACCCGCCGATTCGGCGAGGTAGGCCTCGAGGTTGGCGTAGCGCTGCGGATCGAGCAGGCGCAAGCGGGCGAAATGACCGGCCCGGCCCAACTGTTCCGGCGTGGCGGTGAGCAGGATCACTCCCGGCGTCGCCGAGGCCAGTTCCTCCACCAGGCGATAGCGCGGGCTGGCGCCTTCCGGCGTCCATTCGAGATGGTGCGCCTCGTCGACCACGACGAGGTCCCATCCCGCTTCCACGAGCTGGGCGGCACGGCGCGGCGACGATTCGAGGAAGGCGAAATCGGAAATGACCAGCTGTTCGTCCTCGAACGGATTGCGGCCGTCGCTGGCCTGCTCGATGGCTTCGCAGCGTTCTTCGTCGAAGATCGAGAACGAGAGGTTGAAGCGGCGAAGCAGTTCCACGAACCACTGGTAGACCAGGGTTTCAGGCAGCAGGACGAGCACGCGTCCGGCGCGTCCGGCGGCGAGTTGCCGGGCCAGGATCATGCCGGCCTCGATCGTCTTGCCCAGGCCTACTTCATCGGCGAGCAGGACACGGGGCGGACGTCGTGCGGAGGCGATGCCGGCCACGCGCAGCTGGTGCGGGACCAGCCCGATGCGGGCGGACTCCAGGCCCCATGCGGCGGAACGGCGCGCATCGGCGCGCCGGCGCAAGGCTTCCAGGCGCAGGTCGAAGCGGTCGTTGGGATCGGTGCGGCCGCCGATCAGGCGGTCATCCGCCTGGGACAACGCTTGTTCGTCGTCGAGTTGGCCTTCTTCCAGTTCGCGGCCTTCGCCACGATAGATGAACAGGCCCTCGCGTTCCTCGATGCGCTCGACGAGGAAGGCGATGCCCTTGCCGGAAACACGTTGACCGGCCCGGAACTCCGCGCGGATCAGGGGCGCACTATCCGCCGCATAAGGACGCAGGACGCCCGACTTGGCGAAGAGTACCTGCACGCTGCGTCCTTCGACGCGGAGAATGGTGCCGAGTCCGAGCTCAGGCTCGGCGGTGGATATCCAGCGTTGACCGGGTTGGAACATGCGTTTGGGAAGCCGAGACATCGAGGGGGCGCCAATTATCCGCCCGCGAGGCCCCCGTGCCTACCTCGTCGTGAAACCGGGGCTCAGGTCTCCGCCCAGCGCCGCAACAAGTTGTGGTAGACGCCCGTCAATTGCAGGATCGACGCCTGGTCGGCACCGCTGGCCGAAAGCGTGCGGATGGCGGTGTCCAGTTCCAGCAGCAGACGCCGCCCACCATCGTCGCGCACCATGCTCTGCACCCAGAAGAAGGAGGCGATGCGTGCGCCGCGCGTGACGGGGGTGACCCGATGCAGGCTGGAGGAGGGGTAGACGATCGCGTCGCCGGCCGGCAGCTTCACCTCGTGCTCGCCGTAGGTGTCGCTGACGATCAACTCACCGCCGTCGTATTCCTCCGGCTCGCTGAGGAAGAGCGTGCAGGAGATATCGCTGCGGACATGCGTGTCGCCGGCACCGGTCGACATGACGGCGCCATCGATATGGAAGCCATATTCGCCGCCACCTTCGTAGCGGTTGAAGCGCGGCGACAGCGTGCGCAGCGGCAGTGCGGCGGCGTGGTAAAGCGGATGGCGATTCAATGCGGCCACCACCTTGTCGCCCAGCTCGCGCCGTAACGGCGACGCGTCGGGCAGTTGCAGGTTGCGCTTGACCTTCGCACCTTGTGGACCGACGGTCTGTCGCCCGTCGGTCCACTCGGCGCCTTCCAGTGCCGCGCGTATCCCGGCGACCTGTTCCTTGTCCAGGACTTCCGGGATGTGCATCAGCATGGTGGCCTTCCTCCGGTCGATCAGAAACGCACGTTGGCGGTCAGCATCGCCGATCGCGGCGTACCCGGAGTGTAGCGGTAGCCGCTCTTGTTGATGGCGGCGACGTATTCCTTGTCGAACAGGTTGTAGACGTTGAGCTGGATGTCGAAGTGCTTGTTCACCGGGTAGCTCGCCATCGCATCGAACACCCAGTACGCCTTGGTGTAGGCCGGCGTGCCGATCGCGCCATCGGTCCCGCGCTGCAATTCGCCGGAATAACGCGCACCGCCACCGATGGTGAGGTCGAAGGGCAGGTGGTAGGTGGTCCAGGCGGTGAACGCCTTCTTAGGCGTATAGGCCAGGTCGTCGGAGCCGTTGGCCGTGACGCCCGTGCCCTTTTCCACCGTGGCATCCATGGTGGTGAAGCCGGCGCTGACCGCCCAGTTTTCGGTGAGCTTGCCCAGGGCCGAGATCTCGATGCCTTGCACGCGCTTCTTGCCGACCTGGTAGTAGAGGAGGTCGGTCGGGTCCTGGGTCAATTCGTTGGTGACCGTCGTGCGATACAGCGCGGCGGTGAGGAGCAGCTTCTCGCCGAGAAGATCCCATTTCGTGCCGATCTCGGCGGTGCGTGCCTTCTGCGGATCGAAGTTCGGGTTGTCCGCGCTGTTGGCCGAGGAAGACAGCGTGAGCGTGTTGCCACCCGGTGGCTCCTGCGACTGCGCGAAGTTGACGTAGATGCTGCCGTTCGCCGTCGGCTTGTACAGCACGCCGATCTTGTAGTTGACCAGGTTGTCGCTGATGCTCGTGTCGACGCCGGGAACGATGCTTCCGGCGGGAAGGCGTCCGCATGCGGGGCCGTTGCGGGCGCCGCAGACCACGAGGCTGTTGAAGTCGGTCTTGTAATGGTCGAGGCGCACGCCGGCGTTCACCTGCCAATGCTCACCGAACTTCAGCGTGTCGAAGAAATAAGCCGCGGCGGTGTTGGTCTTGCCTTCGCTCTTGGCTCCCGTCTCGCCATAGCGCAGGCCGCCGACGTCGGAGTACGGATGATAGAGGTTGGCAGCCGGCCAAGTGCTGCCACCGAGCGCGCCCAGGCCGATCGTGCGCGCCTGCTCCTGCGTCAACTCGATGCCCGTGCTGATGTTCTGCGTGACCGCACCGGATTCGACCGTCGCCGTGAGGTTGGTCTGGTTGGTGGCGATGCGGTTGGACTGGTGCTTGAAGGTCGGCGTGCTGCGCGCGATGGTCCACGTCGAGGGATCGGCGGGATCGGGCGTGTGCAGGTTCGCGGCGGAGCCCATGAAGGACGTGAGCAGGTAATCCTGCGTGGTACGGCCCCAGCGCGCGGTGTTGTGCAGCGCCAGGTTCTCGTTGAAATCGTGCTCGACGATGACCGTGAACATGTCCTGGGTGACATGGTCGTGGTCCTGGCCGGTGCCATAGAAGTTGTCCGGATCGACCTTGCCCGCGTCGTTGAGGAAGGCGCGTGCATCAGGGCTGCTGTAGCCGGGAAGGCCGATGGTCGGCACGCCGCCGTCGGGCACGTTGTTCTGCTTGATGTGCAGGTAATTCAGGTACACCCGGGTCGGCGTGCCCAGGCCGAAGGCGAGCGAAGGTGCCACGCCCCAGCGATTGGTTTCCACCTGGTCGCGGCCGTAGACGCCGCTGTCCTGGCCCATCACGTTGAGGCGGAACGCGGCATCGTTGCCCATCGACTGGTTCCAGTCGGCGGTGGCGCGGCGGCGCTGGCCGCTGCCGACCTGTACGGACCCGGAAATGCCGTTGCCCAGCAGCGGCTGCTTGGTCACCAGGTTCACGGCGCCGGTCGGCGCGGTGCGGCCGTATTCGGTGCCGTCCGGGCCCTTGGTCACTTCCACCTGCTCGATGTTGAACACGTCGCGCGAGACGGTACCGATATCGCGCACGCCGTCGACGAAGATGCTGCCGGAGGTATCGAAACCGCGCATGTAGATCGAATCGCCGGTGTTGGTCGAGCCGTTCTCGCCGACGAAGAAGGTGCCCACGCCCGGGCTGTTGCGCAGCGCCTCGGTCAACGTGGTGGCGCCTTGCTGCTGGATGAGCGCCTTGCCGATCACCTGGATGGTCTGCGTGGTGTCGAGCAGGGATTGGGTGAATTTCGGCGAGGAGACCTTGTCGACGCGGTAGTCGCTACCGCGGTCGGCATCCACCTGCATGCCGGGCAGGGCCTGCGCATCGTTGACCTTGGCCTGCTGGGGCGGTGCCGCGATATCGGCGGGAACGTCGCTGGCGGCGGCGCCGTGGGCGAGGCTGAGCAGGACGGCGGCACCGACGGTGCGCACCGCGGGGGCGGCGTGCTTGCGGCTCTTGATGAAGGCCATGGAGATTCCCTTGCGTGTCTGAAGACGAATGAGGAACGGCCTTCGTCCGCGCGCGCGCCAACGTCGCACGGCCTTTCAGGACGCGCTGGGCTGGGTTCTGGTCGTTCCCTGGAACGAGACGCACGCGGGTACGGGACCCGTCTGAACGCACATCGTAAGTTTAATGAGAACGATTTGCAATTACATGAATGCAAGGTGCCGCAGATGTCCCGGTGGGAGCGGGCGGTTCAGTGTGGGAGCCGGCCTTATGTGGGAGCCGACTTGTCGGCGATGGGTGCTTGACTCGACCTGGCCCGCTGCCGCGGGATCGCCGACAAAGTCGGCCCCCAACAGAAGGCTTCATTGAAACAGAAGGCTTCCATTGAAATGGGTTGTAGTCGGCTCCCGCCACGAAAAAGGCGCCGCACTTGCGTGCGGCGCCTTGGGCACCATCAGCGATGGCGTGTCGCCGTTACCAGATCTTCACCTGCTTGTCGGCGGCACGGATCATCTTCGCATCAGGCTTGCACTGGAACGCCGAGGCGAAGGCTTCCATGTTCGACGGTGCGCCGATGGCGCGCAGCGACGCGGGAGCGTGCGGATCGACGTTGAGGTAGAGCATCGCCTGCTTCTCGCGGACGTTGCTGCGCCACACGCGCGCCCAGTTGAGGAAGAAGCGCTGGTCCTGCGTGTAGCCGTCGATTTTCTCCTGGGCTTCCTGCGGATTCTTCTTCAGGGCTTCCTGGAGCGCGTCGTAGGCCACGTTCAGGCCACCCAGGTCGGCGATGTTCTCGCCCAGGGTGAGCTTGCCGTTGACGTGCAGGTCCGGGTGGTCCTTGATCGGCGCGTACTCGTTGAACTGGGCCACCAGCTTGCCGGCTCGCTCGTCGAACTTCGCGCGGTCTTCCTTGGTCCACCAGTTCTTGTTGTTGCCGTCGCCGTCGAACTGGCTGCCTTCGTCGTCGAAGCCGTGGCTGGCCTCGTGGCCGATCACCGCGCCGATGCCGCCGTAGTTGATCGCGTCGTCGCCATGGGCGTCGAAGAACGGCGGCTGCAGGATGGCGGCCGGGAAGTTGATCGTGTTGTCGGTCGGGTTGTAGTAAGCGTTGACCGTCTGCGGCGTCATGCCCCATTCCAGGCGGTCGGTCGGCTGGCCGATCTTGGCGATGTCGTAGTGGTAGTTGAACTTGCTCGCGGCTTCCACGTTGCCGTAGTAGTTCTCACCGTTCACGTCGAGGCCCGACCAGTCGCGCCACTTGTCCGGGTAGCCGATCTTGGGCAGGAAGGTGTTCCACTTCTGGATGGCCTTCTGCTTGGTCTCGTCGCTCATCCAGTCGAGCTTCTCGATGCGCGCCTTGAGGGCGTTACGCACGTTGTCGACCAGTTCGTTCGCACGCTGCTTGGCTTCCGGCTGGAACACCTTGGCCACGTAGAGCTGGCCAAGCGCCTCGCCCATCGACGAGTTGACCGAGCCCAGCACGCGCTTCCAGCGCGGCTTCTGCTGCGGCTGCCCGGAGAGGGTCTTGCCGTAGAAGTCGAACTTGTTGTCCTGGAACGCCTTGGACAGGTAAGGCGACGCGCTGTCGATGGCATGGAAACGCAGGTAGGCCTGCCAGGTCGACACCGGCGTGGTGGCCAGCATCTTGTCGAACTCCTTGAAGAACTTCGGCTGCGACAGCGAGAAGCCCTTGTCGACGTTGACGCCCTGGGCGGCGAAGAACTTCTGCCAGTCGAAGTGCGGCGTGGCCTTGTTGGCCTCGGCGACGGTCACGAAGTGGTACTGGTTTTCCGGGGCGCGCAGTTCCACCGGCGCGAGCGACGCGGCGGCGAGCTGGGTCTCGAACTTCATCACCTCGTCGGCCTGCTTCTTCGCCTGGTCTTCCGGCACGCCGGCGAGGGTCAGGGTCTTGGCGATGTACGCGACGTAGGCCTTGCGGTTCTCGGCCTGCTTCGGGTCGGTGTAGTAGTCCTTGGTCGGCAGGCCGAGGCCGTCCTGCTGCGCATAGCCGATCTGGATCTTCGCGTTCTGGAAATCGGCGCCCGAGCCGAAGCCGAACACATAGCCATTGCCGTCGTTGAAGCTGGCGTCGAGGAAATCGACGATGTCCTGCGAGGTCTTCAGGGCGTCGATCTTGGCCAGTTCAGGCTTCAGCGGTTCGACGCCGGCCTTCTCGATGGCATCTTCGTTCATGCCCGAACGGTAGAGCAGGCCGATCTTCTGCTCGATCGAGCCGGCCTTGGCGTTGGCCGCGCCCTTGTCCATGGCATCGACGATGTCGTGCTGCGTGTTGAGGCTGTTCTCGGCCAGCTGGTCGAAAGCGCCCCAGCGGGTGCGGTCCTCGGGAATCGGATTGGCCGCGACCCACTTGGCGTTGACGAAGCCGTTGAAGTCGCTGCACGCGTCGATGCCGGTGTCCAGGTCGGCGATATTGAACGTCGGACCGGCAGGCTTGGCCGCCGCGGTGGTGCCGGCGGCGGCAGGAGCCGCGCTGCTGGGCGTGGCGGGCTGGTTGCCACCGGGCACCGCCGTGTCGGCATCGTTGTGCTTGCTGCACGCCGTGCCGGCGAGCGCGACGGCCAGGGCCAGCGCGAGCGGCTTCAGATACTGCTTGGTCATGGATTTCCCTCTTTCATGGTGTCGATGACGGTGCCCCCGGCACCGTTGCTCCCCAGCATATCCGCTGCGGCCCCCACGCAGGGCCGACTGTGACGAAAGTCATGGTTCCCTACATTTCGCAATAACTCACGGCGAATGTCCCCGGATTGTCATACCGGCTTCCTACGCTGCGGCGACCGCATGACAGGGGATGCGGCCCAAGGCAATCGGTCGATCCACCTCCGAGGAGCATCCGTCATGCGCAAGTTACTGGCCGCGGGCATCGCCTGCGTGCTCACCCTTTCGGCCGCGTCGATCGTCGCGGCGCAGCAGGCCGTCAGTACCCCCGCCGAGGCTGCGTCCAGCGCACTCGGCTTCGGTCATGGCGGTCACGGCGACAAGGACCCGCGTACCGCCACGCCGATCAAGCACCTGGTGGTGATCTTCCAGGAGAACGTCTCCTTCGATCACTACTTCGGTACCTATCCCTTCGCGGCCAATCCCAGCGGTGAACCGGCCTTCTACGCGCGGCCGTTCACGCCGCCGGTGAACGGTCTCAGCCACGCCTTGCTCACGGCCAATCCGACCGCGAGCAACCCCGGCAACGGCGACGCCGCGATCAATCCGTTCCGCCTCGCCCGCGCGCAGGCCGCCACCGCCGATCAGGACCACGGGTACACCTCGGAACAACGCGCCTTCGACGGCGGCAAGATGGATCTCTTTCCGCAGTACACCGGTCGCGGCGAAGCGCTGCCGGGCGGCGATGCCTCGCAGGAAGGCAAGGGCCAGGTGATGGGCTACTACGACGGCAACACCGTCACCGCGCTGTGGAACTATGCGCAGAACTTCGCCATGAGCGACAACAGCTACGGCACGGGTTTCGGCCCGTCTTCGCCGGGCGCGGTGAACCTCATCGCCGGCCAGACCGCCGGCGTCGTCGCCACCCTCAACGGCACCGGCGCCGAGACCGACGACGGCCATGGCGGCCTCACGATGATCGGCGACCCCGACCCGATCGGCGACATCTGCTCTTCACCCACGGCCAACCAGGCGACCATGGGCGGCCGCAACATCGGCGACCTGCTCAACGACCGTCATATCACGTGGGGTTGGTTCCAGGGCGGCTTCGACGTCACCCGCACCAACACCGACGGCAGCACCGGCTGCACGCGCCGGACGCTGTCGAAGATCACCAACGCCAGCTCCAACGACTACAGTCCGCATCACGCGCCGTTCCAGTACTACCCCTCGACGGCCAATCCCACGCACGCGCGTCCTTCCTCCGTCGCGGCCATCGGCAAGACCGACCAGGCCAACCACCAGTACGACATCGAGGACTTCTACGACGCCCTCGACGCGGACAACCTGCCTGCGGTGAGCTTCCTCAAGGCACCCGCCTACCAGGATGGTCACGCGGGTTATTCCGATCCGATCGACGAGCAGGCCTTCCTCGTGCACGTGATCAACGCGCTCCAGCAAAGCGGCGAGTGGCGTGACACGGCGGTCGTGATCGCATACGACGATTCGGATGGCTGGTACGACCATCAGGAACCGCCGCGCATGAACGCCTCCACGGGCAGCGCCGATGCGCTCGACGGGGCGGGCGTGTGCAACGGTCGCGGCACCTTGCCGGGACTCGACGGCAAGACGCCGGCACAGGGTCGTTGCGGCTTCGGTCCGCGCCTGCCGCTGGTCGTGATCTCGCCGTGGGCGCGCGAGAACATGGTCGACCATTCGGTGACCGACCAGAGTTCGATCACCCGTTTCATCGAGGACAACTGGCTCGCCAGCCAGCGCATCGGCGGTGGCTCGACGGATGCGCAGGCCGGCCGTCTCGACGGCATGTTCGACTTCTTCCTGCCGCGCCTGTTCGAACGCAAGCTGATCCTCGACGAGTCGACGGGCCAGCCGAAGCATCCGGGTGGCTGGCCGTACTGGCCGTTCGGGAACGGTGGGCATGGTTGATCGCCGTCGTTTCCTGACGACGGCGGGGTGGATGGCCGCGGCGGGTTGGATCCCGTCGCGGCTGTTCGCGCACGACATGCACGCGATGCAGGCGACGGCGGGGCAGGTAGGCAACAGCCTGTGCATGCACGCCATGGGCGATGCCACCCGCATGCCGGGCCTGGTCGATCCCACCCGGCTCGCACCCTTCGTCGACGTGTTGCCGATCCCTCCCGTGTTGCGTCCGGAGCCCGGCAAGCCGCTGCGGGTGCGCATGGCCGAGACCACGCAGGCGCTGCATCGCGACCTGCCGCCGACCACGCTGTGGACTTATGGAGGGCACTATCCCGGGCCCACCATCGAAGCGCACCGTGGCCAGGCGTTCGACGTGGTGTGGGAGAACGCGTTGCCGGCGCGTCACTTCCTCCCGGTGGATCACGCGATCTGCGGCGCGGAGGCGGACAAGCCCGACGTACGCGCCATCGTGCACCTCCACGGCGCGAAGGTGCCGCGCAAGGACGATGGCTATCCAGAGGACTGGTACGTGCCCGGGAAGTCCCGCCGTCACCATTACCCGAATGCGCAGGATGCGGCGACGCTCTGGTATCACGACCATGCGATGGGCATCAACCGGCTCAACATGTATGCCGGATTGATGGGCCTGTACCTGTTGCGCGACGAGCACGAGCTCTCGCTGGGATTGCCATCGGGTGAACAGGAATTGCCGCTGGTGCTCGCGGATCGCCTGTTGCGCACCGACGGCCGTCTCTACTACCCCGATTCCGGCGACGCGAAGGCCCCATGGGTACCGGAAGTATTCGGCAACCTCACCCTGGTCAACGGCGCCATCCTGCCCCGCGCGGAGGTGCAGCCGCGCCGTTATCGCCTGCGCGTGCTGAACGCGGCGAACGGGCGCTTCTATCACCTTCGCTTCCGCGATGGACGGCCGTTCCAGGTCATCGGCTCCGACCAGGGCTTGCTCGCCGCGCCGGCCACCGTGACATCGGTCTTCATGGCGCCCGGCGAACGGATGGACGTGGTCGTGGATTTCGCGACGCTGCGTGGTGGCTCGGTGGAACTGATGAACGATGCGCTGCCGCTGATGCGCTTCGCGGTGGGGCAAGGCCAGGTGCGTGACGACAGCCGCGTTCCCGATGTGCTGCGCGACCTGCCACGCGTGACCGAGGCGTCGGCATCGAAATCCCGCGAACTCACGCTGGACGAATACAGCGATTGCGTGGCCACGCCGATGCTGATGTTGCTCAACGGCAAGCGATGGCACGACCCGGTGACGGAATCGGTGAAGCTTGGCGCGACGGAGTCGTGGAACCTGGTGAACCTCACCGAGGACACGCACCCGATCCACCTGCACCTGGTGCGCTTCCAGATCCTCGACCGCCGGCCCTTCGACGTGGACGAGTACGTGGCAAAGAAGACCATCCGCTACGTGGGACCAGCACAGGAGCCTCCGGTGCACGAGCGCGGCTGGAAGGACGTGGTGCAGGTGTATCCGGGCATGGTCACGCGCATCGTCGCGACCTTCGACGGATACGCAGGCCGTTATGCATGGCATTGCCATCTCGCCGAGCACGAGGCCAACGAAATGATGCGTCCCTTCGAGGTGGTGGGCTGACCCGGCCGTCCGTTTGCCGGGGTCAGGTTCCGGTTTTCGCCGGAGGCGCGGCATCCAGCGCCTTCAACGCCGCGTCGTCGAGGCGAAGCACGGGATACGCCCCGACCTTCTGCGCCGTGTACCACGGGCTGCGTTCGAAGAAGAAGGCGAGACGCGCGCGCGGGCTCGCGGCGAAGGCGGGATCGTTCTTGAGCCTCGTTTCGAATGCTGTCTTCAGCGCCGGGTCTTCCGCGATCATCTTTCGCGCCAGCGCTTCCACGACACGCGGTTCGCCGTATTCCTTCGGTTCGAAAATCGCGTTGAGATAGCCCCAGCGCAGCACGGAGTCTGGCGCGCGGGCGTCGAGCAGGTTGAGCGCGAGGACCGCATCGGCGTTGTCGGAGCGGACGATGACGGTGCCTGCGGGCAACTCGACGGGTTCCCTCTCTGTTGAGATGCCGACGTCCCTGAGCATGTGATGGCCTTCGAAAGGCTTGTCCGCCCACTTCGGTTGCGAGAGCTGGTCCGCCTCGGCGTCCACGCGGACGGCGGTCGTGGTGCGGGTATACGGAATGCCATGGACGTCCAGGCGTTCGATCACGTCGGTCCACTGGGCGGGTATCGCCCACGCGGCGGGCAGCGGCGCGACCACGTCGGGTAACAGGCCGTTCCAGCTCTGGATGGCGTAATCCTTCTTCACCGTCGGGTCGTAGCGCACCCAGAGGTCACCGGAGATCTCGCTCCGGGTCTGCGTGAATGCATAGCCTTTCAACGTGAATGGCTTCGGTGTCGGATCTTCCTTGAAGGTCACCGGCAGCGTCGCGCCCGGTTTCGCCGAGAGCGAGGCGGCCCAGGCGTCGGCATCCCTCGATGCCTTCAGCAGGGCGGCCGGGTCCTTGTTCACGTGATCGAGCACGCTGCGCACGACATCGTAAGTCGCGCGGACACGCACCTCATAGGACTTCAACATGTGCGTCTCGATCAACAGCCCGGCGCGATTGCGGATTGCGGCATAGCCGGTGGAGAAGCGCGGGCCGGAGCCGAAATTCTCGATGCCCTTGGTGATGTCGCGCCCGTCGCGGAATTCGAGATAGGGCGCAGCGAGGTGACCGAGTCGTTCATAGGCGGGGATCGCGCCTTCCTCGTAGGCGGTTTTCTGCCAGGCGGCGATCGATGGCGGGAGCTTGTGCGGGTCCTCGGCATACCAGGTGAGGTCGTACTGGTAGTCGGCGCCATCGGTGGTGTGGATGTCGATCAGCAGGTCGGGCCGCCAGGTGTTCCACAAGGTGAGCCAGGCCCGCGTTTCCGGGGCGTCGGCCTTGACGTAGTCGCGATTGAGGTTGAGGTATTGCGACTGGCCGCGGAAACCCATCTCGGCGGGGCCGTTCTGGTTGATGCGGAAGTACGGCCCGGAATTCTCGTGGCCGTCCACGCTGTAGACGGGGATGTAGACCAGCACCGCATGGTCGAGCAGGTGGGGCAGACGGTTCATCGTGGCGAAGTCGCGCAGCAACATCAGGCCGGCGTCCTTGCCCTCGATCTCACCGGGATGGATGCCCGCCTGGAGCAGTACGATCGGTTTGCCCGCCGCGCGGGCCCGCTCCGGCGTGAGGTCGCCGTCCTTCGCCGCGATCACCACCGTCATCGGCCGGCCCTCGGGCGTCGTGCCGAAGGTCTCCAGCCGGATCGTGTCCGGGGCGGCCCGGGCGAGCCGCCGCAGGAAGGCCTGGGTCTCCGCGTAGGACGGCGTGGTGCGGAATGAGGAGGCCTCGGCGGGCGTGGTCCAGGTGTCTTTCGCGTGGATCGTCATCGGGGTCACCGCGATCAGGGCGAGGATGAGGAGGCGTGCAGGCATCGCGAGCATGGAACCGTCCGGCGGGGGAATTCCGCATTGTGTGATTTTTTCGCATCGTCACGGAAGATCGAGGCGGGTGGACCATGGAGAGGTGGGAGCCGACTTGTCGGCGATCCCGCGGCAGCGGGCCAGGGTGAGGCAAGCACCCATCGCCGACAAGTCGGCTCCCACAAAAACGGCTCCCACCATGATGGCTAAGGACCCGCTAAGCTCGCCGCAAGGATAATCGGCACCTATCGGATACCGGGGCTGCGCCTTGCACATCATCCTTGTCGAAGACGACGTCCAGCTTGGCGAAGCCATCCGCCGGGCCCTGGAGCGGCTGGCCTATTCGGTCAGCTGGTTCCGCGAGGGCAACGAGGCGCTGCGGGCCTTGCGCGACCACGATGCCGACCTGGTCCTGCTCGACCTGGGCCTGCCCGGCAAGGACGGCATGGACGTGTTGACCGAGGCGCGCCGCCTGCGGGTGAAGACGCCGGTCATCGTGATGTCCGCGCGGGACGCCCTGGATTCGCGCATCCGCGTGCTCGACGCGGGAGCCGACGATTACCTGATCAAGCCGTTCCACCTGGACGAGTTGGCCGCGCGCATCCGCTCGCTGGCGCGCCGCGTGCGTGGCGAGGCCGTGAACCGGCTCGAGGCCGGGGCGCTGAGCCTCGACCTGGGCACCTTCGACGTCACCTGGCATGGCGAACGCGTGGACCTCACCCGGCGCGAGTTCGCCCTGCTGCAAGCCTTGATGGAACGGGCAGGGCGGATCGTCCGCCGCGAGTCGCTGGAGAACTCGCTCTACGGCCCGGACAACGTGATGAGCACCAGCGCGCTCGAGGTGCTGGTGCACTCGTTGCGGCGCAAGCTGAGTCATGGCGCGATCCAGACGGTGCGCGGTTTCGGCTACATGGTGCCGCGGGAGCCGCAATGACCCTGCCGAGCCTGCGCTCGCGCCTGCTGGTGCTGATCGTCCTGGTGCTGGCGGCGGTGTTGTTGCCGCTGGGCATTCTCAGCGCGAAACACACGCTCGAGGAAGTGGACGAGCTGTCCGACGGCAGGCTCGCCCAGGCCGCGCGCACGCTGGAAGTCCTGGTCGGCCGCATCGGCATCGAGCAGCTGCGCGAACAACGTTCGGCCCGCCTGCTCGTTCCGAGCGTGTCCAACCACCCGCAGGAACTGACCGTACAGGGACGCACCTTCGAATCGGAGGTGGGATTCCAGGTGTTCGACCGGGACGGCACGTTGCTGCTCGCCACGGAAAACCTGGCGGCCGTACCGAACACGCGCGCCGCCGACGGCGCCTTCGAGGACATCCACAAAGGCAAATACAAATGGCGCATGTTCACCCTGATCATGGAGCAGGAAGGGGTGACCATCCGGGCCGGTGAGCGCTATGACAGCCGGCACGAGATAACCCGTGCGCTATGGCTCGAACACGGCCTGCCGACCTTCCTCGGCCTGCCCGTGCTGGCGCTCCTGGTCGGTTGGGCGATCCGACGTGGCCTGCGTCCGCTCGAGTCGCTGGCCGGGGCGCTGGCCCGGCGCGAGCCGGGCAGCCGCGAACCGATCCACCTGCCGGACGCGCCCCTCGAACTGAGGCCCGTGCTGCTGGCGTTGAACGACCAGATCGAACGGCTGGAAGGTGCGCTGGAGCGCGAACGGCAGTTCAGCGCGGACGTGGCCCATGAGCTGCGCACGCCCCTGGCCTCGACCATGATCAACCTCGAGGATGCGATGGCCTCGGCGCAGCCGGACGAGGCACAGGCCGCGCTGGAAGCGGCTCGCGAATGCCTGGTCTCCCTGGCACGGCGTACCGAGCAGTTGCTGGCGCTGGCCCGGCTCGAAGCCGGTGCGGCGTCTGGGCCGCGAAGCCGCGTGGATCTCAGGGAGCTCGCGCTGGAAGTGGTCGAGGAAATGTCACCGGTGATCGGCACCGGTGGCGCGGAATTGAGCATCGAGTTGCCCGATCATCTCTTCGTGAACGGGTACGGCGTCGCCCTCGGCGCGCTGATCCGTAACCTGCTGGAAAACGCCTTCCGCCACGTGCCACACGGCGGGCACGTCGAATTGTCGATTCGGCATGTCGAACGAGGTGCCCTCATCGAGGTGACCGACGATGGCCCCGGCATTCCGGCGGAACGCCGCACCGCCATGTTCACCCGGTTCCAGCGCGGCGTGGACACGCAGGGAGAGGGTTATGGCCTGGGATTGTCGATCGTGAAGCGGGCCGTCGAGTTGCACGGGGCCGTCATCGAGCTCCTGGACCGCGAGGGCGGGCCCGGGCTGAGGGTGGTGGTGACCCTGCCCCTGGCCTGAATCGCGAGCGCGTTTCATTCAAGCGCGACGGACGCGATCGGAGCATCCTTGGAAGGTCCCCAACCACGCGGAGTCAGCCACGATGAAGAACCCCGAAGCGACCAAGAAGCTGCGCAAGGCCGCCTTGAACACGCGCACCGGTCTGGGTGCCGACGCGACGCGCGACATCTCCGGCGCGTTGAATGCGTTGCTCGCCGACACGTTCGCGCTGTACCTGAAGACGAAGAATTTCCATTGGCACATGTCCGGCCCGCGTTTCCGCGACCTCCACCTGTTGCTCGACGAGCAGGCGTCGCAGATCTTCGCCACCACCGACGACATCGCCGAGCGCGTGCGCAAGATCGGCGGCACCACCATCCGTTCGATCGGACACATCGCGCGTCTGCAGCGCATTTCCGACAACGACGCCGACTTCGTCACGCCGCAGGACATGCTCGCGGAACTGCGTGAGGACAACCTCACCCTGGCCGCCTCGCTGCGGGAGACGCATGGCGTGTGCGACGAGTATTCCGATGTCGCGACGGCGAGCCTGATCGAGAACTGGATCGACGAGACCGAGCGTCGCGTGTGGTTCCTGTTCGAGACCGCACGCGAAGCGGACTGACTAAGGAAGCGCCGTTGTGGGAGCCACCCTCAAGGAAGGCCACCTTGAGGGTGCCGATTTTGTGGGAGCCGACTTTGTCGGCGATCCCGCGGTAGCGGGCCAGGTTGCGGTAAGCACCCATCGCCGCTGAAGCGGCTCCCACAATGTTTTACTTCTTCGGCGTGGCGATCGCCCCGATGAGGTCCTTGCCTTCACCGCGCACCAGGTGCGGATATTTCAATCCGCCGTGATAGTCGACGCCGACGGTGCGGTAATCGTCGATATCCTTGATCAGGAACTGGATCGGAGCGGTGCCGGACTTGGCCTCGGCCACCGCATCCTTCAACACCTGGGCCGAATAATCCTTGCCGTTCACCGCGACCAGCGTGACGCCGGGAACGATGCCCGCCTTCGCGGCGACGCCATCCCACTGCGAATCCGTCACCACACCCTTGTCCGACACCTGGATACCCAGTGAGTACGCGAGGTTGACCGTCTTGCGGAGTTTCTCCCCCGTCTTCGCAAATGCGGTGGGCTTGTCGTCGTACACCAGCTTCCAGCCGCCGCCCTCGATGCCGTGCTCGGGGAGGGTGTCACCCGTGTAGTCCAGACGCTGGCGCAGGAAGCTCGCCCAGTCGTAGGGCTGGATGCCGTTGAGGGTGGCGACCACGTCGTCGAAGGTATAGGTCTTGGGAACGTAGCTGCCGTTGTCCATGCCGTAGAACGCGCGGGCGAACTCGTCCAGCGTGTGTTTTCCGCCGGAAAGGTCGCGGATCTTCGTATCGACGTCGAGCCAGAGCATCTGGCCTTCCGGGTAATAGTCGGAACCGCGGCGCAGGTTGCCCCAGCCCTGGCTGCCGCCGCGCGACGACAGCGGAATACCGTCCGCGGTGTCCTGCAACGAGCGCCACGAGCGACCCGTGCGCGCCGACATGTCGGCGGCGATCGCGGCCAGCGAATCGCGCCACTGGTCGGTGGTCCAGATGCCCGAGCGCGCGGTGAGCACGCCAGCCCAGTAATCAGTGAGCCCTTCGTAAACCCAGAGCAGGTCGTCCTGCATCGGTTCGGTGAAGGTCGGTGTCCACAGGTCGGCGGGGCGGCGGAACTTGCCGTTCCACGAATGGATGTACTCGTGCGGCAGGAGGGTCCCCGCCGCCACGTTCACGTCGGGATCGGTGAGAAAGTTAGCGAAGAGACGGTCGTCACTGGACTGGTGATGCTCCAGGCCGAAGTGATTCGTGTGATCCGAGGTCACCAGCAGGAAATCGTAGTGCGCGTAATGGTGCGCGCCGAAGAGCTTGTTCGCCTGCACCACGAGCGCACGCTGCTTCGCGATCTGTTCCTCGGTGGCCTTGACGCCGGCGGCCGTATCGCCGGTGATATTGAGGTGCACCTTCGTGTCCTGCCCCGGTGCGAGGTCGATGCGGGTGAAGTACTTGCCCGTCATCAGCGGCGAATCCACGAGGTTCTCGAAACTCACCGGCTTGAATGTCACCTCGTCGCCCGATTGCGAGGCCGTTTCCAGGGCGGAGGCGAACTTCCATCCCGAAGGCAGCTTCACGCTCGGCTCGATCGTGATCCGGCTGGTGTAGTGACCGGCCGGATAGAAGGCCACTTCATTGAACGAGAGCGGTATGTAGTTCGGCGTGGCGGGGGCGAGGTATTCGAAGGCGAGTTCGAGCTTGTCCACGCCGTCGGGTACGTCCACGTGGAAGGCGTACATTTCCTTCAGGTCGCGGCGCCAGGGGATGCGTTTGCCGTTCGCCGTGATGACGAAGCCCGCCACGTTGGAGAGCGGACCGGAGGGCCCATGCACGCCGGGAATCCACTTGGGGTAGTAGAGGATCGCGTGGCCCGCGCTGACCGGAATGGTCTCGCGTACGTGATAGAGGTGCCTCGACGCATCGGAGAGATCGACATGCAGCGTCAGGTTGCCGGGGTAGGGCTGGTCGGCGGCCACGGGGAGGTCCGCGGCGATGGCCTGGGACACGGAAAAGGCCATCGCGGAAGCGACGGCGGCGGCGAGGGTGGCGCGGCGGAGCGATTGGCGCATGGCTCGGATCCCCTGGCGAGTGTCAGCCTTCGATGGTCGGCGGCGCGCCGACAGGTGGCCTGTGCCATAGGTCATGCATGGGATGGCGTGTTTGAAACGGGGGACTTCGCGCGCCGGAGGCGCGCCGGTAGCATGGATTCGCCTGGAATCCCTCTGCGAAACCCCATGAAAGCATCCACCCTGCGCCGCATCCTCAACGCCTGGCCACCGTTCCTGTTCACCGGAATCCGCGTGGTGCGGATGGACGATTACCGTTACGCGAAGGTGCGCCTGAAGCTCGCCTGGTACAACCGCAACTACGTGCGCACGCAGTTCGGCGGCAACCTGTTTTCCATGACCGATCCGTTCTGGATGATCATGGTGCTCAAGAGCCTCGGCAACGAATACATCGTGTGGGACCAGGCGGGCGAAATCCGTTTCGTCGCGCCCGGTCGCGAGGATGTCTACGCGGAGTTCCGCGTCGAGGAATCCCTGCTCGACGAACTGCGAGCCGCCACCGCGAACGGTGAGAAATGCCTGCGCTGGTTCGATACCGATATCCGCACCGCGTCGGGCGAGCTCGTGGCCACGGTGCGCAAGCAACTCTACGTGCGGCGCAAGCGCCGCTGATCAGAACAGCAGCGACGCCATCTTGCGGCGATACGTACCCACCAGTTCCGCGTCGTCGATCGTCGCGAAGGCCGCGAGCAGGCGCTTCTTCGCCTGTCCGTCGTTCCAGTCGCGCTGGCGCTTGAGCACATCGATGAACTGGTCGAGACCCGCCGCCACATCGCCTTCGATCAGCAGGCGCACGCCGAGCAGGTCGCGAGCCTCCCAATCGGAATCATTGGCCTGAACGCGGGCCTGGAGCTCGGCCAGCGACGGGGCACCCGCCAGCGCACGGGCCAGTTCCAGCTGGCTGCGCAGGCGTACCGCGCGGGCGTCGGTCGCGAGGTTGGCGGGCAGGGCGTCGAGTTCGGCCTGGGCGGGTTCGACCTGTCCGGCGCGCATCAGGGCCAGGGCGAGGTCGAGCTTCAGTTCGGTGCGGTCCGGTTCGGCGGCGATGGCCTGCTGGAGGCGGTTGATGGCCTCCTCGGGGGTTTCAGCCGGCGACGGCGTGGCGTCCTCGTCGTTGGCCGCATCGGCAGGCTGCACGCCGTGACGGGTGAGGAACTCGCGGATCTGGCCCTCCGGCAGGGCGCCGGCGAAGCCGTCGACCACCTGGCCGCCGCTGATCAGGACCACGGTGGGGATGCTGCGGACGCCGAACATGGCGGCCAGTTGCTGCTCGGCGTCGACGTCGATCTTGGCCAGGCGGAAGCCGCCGTTGTACTCGGCGGCCAGCTTCTCCAGGATCGGGCCGAGCGACTTGCAGGGGCCGCACCATTCGGCCCAGAGGTCGACCAGGACGGGGGTTTCGAGCGACGCGTTGATGACGTCGTTCTCGAAACCGGCCGTGGTCGCGTCGAAGACATGTTCACTGCGGGTCTGGGCGCTGCTCACGGAAGGCTCCTGGGACAAGGTGTCGATGCCCCGGTAAGTCGGGGAAGGGCGGGAGCATATCAAGCCCCCGGGGCCTTTTAGGACTACTCCTATCCGCCGCGTCATGCGCCGTTTACGCGGATTTGCGATCATATGGCACGGGCCGGTGCGGCCTCGAAGCGCCGGGAAGGCATGCATAACGCCCAGGAACTGATCGTCTGCGAACACTGCGACTCCGTCTACCGGAGGCGCCCGCTCGCCCGTGGCGAAGTCGCCGACTGCACGGTTTGCGGCGCCGTGCTCGAGCGGCACCAGTGGCTCGGCGTGGAAGCGCAGTTCGCCCTGATCGTCGCCGCCTTCATCGTCTTCGTCATCGCCAACGTCTCGCCCATCGTCACCCTCGGCCTGTCCGGGATGACCGCGGCCACCACCCTGTGGGGCGCGGTGATCGCCATGTGGAACGACGGCGCCCAGGTGGTGGCCTTCCTCAGCGCGATGACCCTGTTCTTCTTCCCGCTCAGCCAGATCCTGATCTTCGGCTGGGTGCTCTGGTTCGCCCGCGACGGGCGCCGGGCGCCGGGCTTCGCCCAGGCCATGTCGACCCTGGTCAGGGTGAAGCCGTGGAGCATGATCGAGGTGTTCATGCTCGGCACGCTCGTCGCGGTGGTCAAGGCGCACACTTATTTCGACGTGGTTCCGGGACCGGGCATCTGGGCCTTCGGGTTCCTCACCTTGCTGGTCACCCTGTTCTCCAGCCACGACCCGCGCCAGCTCTGGGACATCACGCGGGAGGCGAGGGCATGAACGCGCCGCCGCGGGCCAGCGAACTGGGCATGATGTCCTGCCATGTATGCCGCTTGGTCACGGCATACACGGAAGACCCGCATGCGCACTGCCCACGCTGCGGCAATGCGCTGCACGTGCGCAAGCGCGGCAGCATCGCACGCGCATGGGCCTTGCTCGCGGCGGCGGCGATCTTCTACATCCCGGCGAACGTGTTCCCGATCATGCGCACGCAGAGCCTATCGTCGAAGGACGACAACACGATCCTCAGCGGGATCGCGGAGCTCTGGCGCGCGGGCTCCCCCGGTCTCGCGGTCATCGTCTTCACGGCGAGCATCATCGTGCCCGTGCTGAAGTTCGTCATCATGGGTTACCTGCTGGTGTCCGTGCAGCGTTCCAGCGGGTTCGTGGCGAAGCAGCGGGCACGGTTGTACCGCTTCGTGGAACTGGTCGGTTATTGGTCGATGCTCGACGTGTTCGTCGTGGCGATCCTCTCGGCCCTGGTCCACTTCAAGATCCTCAGCCGCGTCGAGCCCTTGCCCGGCGTGGTCTATTTCGGCGTGGTCGTCGTACTGACGATGCTATCGGCCATGAGCTTCGATCCCCGCCTGATCTGGGACAACAGGAAATCGCAATGAGCGACACCAACGTAGGAAACACGCCTCCGCCGGAGGACCTCCCGCAACCGGTCGTACGCCGGTCGAAGATGGGCTTCTCGCTGATCTGGCTGGTGCCGATCGTGGCCGCGCTGGTGGGCATCTCGCTGCTGGTCAACCACTACATGTCGGCCGGGCCGCGGATCACCGTGACTTTCCTCACCGCCGAGGGCATCGAGGCGGGCAAGACCCAGGTCAAGTTCAAGAACGTGGTGATCGGCAAGGTCACGACGATGCGCCTCTCGCGCGACCGCACGCACATCACGGTGATGATCGACCTGGAGAAGGACGCCAGCGCCTTCGCCACCAAGGGCACCCGCTACTGGGTGGTGCGCCCGCGCATCGGTGCCAGCGGCGTATCCGGTATCGACACCTTGCTCTCGGGCGCCTTCATCGGCGCGGACGCCGGCGATTCGGACGAGGAGCAAAGCGACTTCACGGGCCTGGAAACACCACCGGCGGTGACCCACGGCGCGCCCGGCCGGCGTTTCGTGCTGCATTCCACGGACCTGGGCTCGCTGGATATCGGCTCGCCGGTGTACTACCGGCGCATCCAGGTCGGCCGGATCGTCTCGTACGAGTTGGACAAGGACGGCAAGGGCGTCTCGTTGCAGCTTTTCATCGACGGGCCCAACGATCGCTTCGTAGGGAAGGAAACGCGCTTCTGGAACGCCAGCGGCGTCGACGTGTCGCTCGGTGCCGACGGCCTGAAGATGAACACGCAGTCGCTGGCCACGGTGATCGCCGGAGGCGTCGCCTTCCAGGACCCGCCGGGGCCGCACGACGAAGCGCCCGCACCGGAAATGGCGGAATACACCCTCTTCAACGACCAGGCCACGGCGCTGGCGCCACCGGATGGCAAGCCGCGCTACATCCGCATGCGCTTCGAGCACTCGCTGCGCGGGTTGACCGTCGACGCGCCCGTCGAACTGCTCGGCGTGAAGGTCGGCCGCGTGGTCTCGGTGAACCTCGACTACGATCCCAAGACGCAGACCTTCCCGGTCATCGTGGGCGCGCTGGTCTATCCGCAGCGCCTGGGCCAAGCCAACGAGAAGCTGGCCAAGGCGGTCGGTGGTGACGAAGACAGCCTGTTCCCACGGATCATGGGTGGCCTGGTCGCGCACGGACTGCGTGCACAGGCGCGCACCGGCAACCTGCTCACCGGCCAGCTCTATATCGCGCTGGATTTCGATCCGAAGGCGCCCAAGGTCGCTTTCGACGAAAAGGCCAAGCCGGTGGAGGTGCCGACGACGCCGGGTGATTTCGACCACCTGCAGGAACAGCTTTCCAGCATCGTCGACAAGGTCGAGAAGATTCCGTTCGACTCGATCGGCAAGAACCTCGATGGCAGCCTCAAGGAACTCCAGGGCACCTTGAAGCAGGTCAACGGCGACCTCCTGCCCGAAGCGAAGAAGACCTTGCAGGGCGTGAACAGGACGGTGGGCACCGCCAACGACGCCCTGTCCGAGAATTCGCCGTTGCAGCAGAACATCGCCAACACGCTGGAGGAACTGCAGCGCACCGTGCGTTCGGTCCGCGCCTTCACCGATTACCTGGGGCGGCATCCGGAAGCGCTGCTGCGCGGTCGCGGCGCCGACGCGCCGCCGAAGATCAGTACCCCGCCGTCCACGAAGCAGGGCAAGGAAGTACAGCCATGACGCACACCCTCCGCCTCGCCGGTGCCGCCATCCTGATCGGCTCGCTGGCCGCCTGCACCTCTGCGCCGACGCATTTCCACACGCTGGTTCCGCCGTCGGCGCCGATGGCGGCGGCCTCCGCGGCCTTCGTCATCGACGTGCAGCCGGTGGCCGTGCCGCCCCAGGTCGACCAGCCGGCACTGGTGCTGCGCCAGGGCGCCAGTGGCATCGCCGTGCTCGATGGCGAACGCTGGGCCTCGCCGCTGGGCGACGAGATCCGCGGCGCGCTATCGGCCGACCTGGCGGCGCGGCTAGGGACGCACGACGTCCACGGCTTGCCACGGGCGAAGGACAGCAAGGTGGTGAGCGTGCGGCTCGATGTCCGCCGGTTCGATTCGGAGGTGGGTGGCAACGCCACGCTCGAAGCCTCCTGGTCGGTGCGTGGCGCCGAGGGTGCCGCCGCGAACTGCGCGTCGCGCGTGACCGAGCCGGCAGGGTCGACGTACGACAGCCTCGTGGAGGCCCACCAGCGTGCCCTCGGCAAGGTGGCCGACCAGGTCGCCGTGGCCGTGCGCGCCGTGGCCGCCGGGCAGACCGCCCCTTGCCAGTAGCTTCGCGGGGCCCTGGTGCGTATGTGTGGGAGCCGCTTCAGCGGCGATCCCGCGGCAGCGGGCCAGTCCTGGGCAAGCACCCATCGCCGCTGAAGCGGCTCCCACAAGGGCGGCCTCCCCAAGTGCTCTCACAAGTGCTTCGCCGGGGTGCCGGAGCGGCTCTGCCCCGGCCCGGGGTGGCCTCAACACTTGGCCCGAAGGGCCCCGTGGGATAGTCTCCCGCGATTGACCGCCGCGTTTTCCCCTGCGGCCAACCGAGCATTCCATTGGTACCGAACTCCATGCAGGACACCCACGATCAGGGCACGCGCGAGCAGGGCGGTTACGCCCCGGACGTCGTCGAGACGGCCGCCCAGCGCTTCTGGAACGAAACCCGCGCCTTCGAGGTCACGGAAGACACGTCCAGGCCGAAGTATTACTGCCTCTCGATGCTGCCGTACCCCTCGGGTGCCCTGCACATGGGCCACGTGCGCAACTACACCATCGGCGACGTGATCAGCCGCTTCCAGCGCCAGCAAGGCAAGAACGTGCTCCAGCCGATGGGCTGGGACGCCTTCGGCCTGCCCGCCGAGAACGCCGCGATCAAGAACAACACGGCGCCGGCGAAGTGGACCTACAAGAACATCGAGCACATGCGCGAGCAGTTGAAGCGCATGGGCTTCGCGTACGACTGGACCCGTGAGGTCACCACCTGCAAGCCGGAGTACTACCGCTGGGAACAGCAGATGTTCACCCGGCTGATGAAGAAGGGGCTGGTGTACCGCAAGAACAGCGTCGTGAACTGGGACCCGGTCGACCAGACCGTGCTGGCCAACGAACAGGTGATCGACGGCCGGGGCTGGCGCTCCGGCGCGGTGGTCGAGAAGCGCGAGATCCCGCAGTGGTTCCTGAAGATCACCGCCTACGCGCAGGAATTGCTCGATGGCCTCGACGCGTTGCCGGGCTGGCCCGAAGCGGTCAAGACCATGCAGCGCAACTGGCTGGGCCGTTCCGAAGGCCTGGAGATCACCTTCGACGTGGACGGCCAGGACGAGCCGCTCACCGTGTTCACCACGCGGCCGGACACGCTCATGGGCGTGTCCTACGTGGCCGTGGCCGCCGAGCACCCGATCGCCACGCGCGCGGCCGAGGGTAACCCGGGCCTCTCGGAGTTCATCGAGAGCTGCAAGGCCGGCGGCGTGTCCGAGGCCGAACTGGAAACGCAGGAGAAGCGCGGTTACTACACCGGCATCGATGCCACGCATCCGCTCACCGGCGAAAAGGTGCCCGTATGGGTCGCCAACTTCGTGCTCATGGGTTACGGCACCGGTGCCGTCATGGCCGTGCCCGGCCATGACCAGCGCGATTGGGAGTTCGCCCAGAAATATTCCCTGCCGATCAAGATGGTCGTGGTCGACCGTGGCGTCGTCGACGCCGTGGCGGAACTGAAGCGCGATCTCGCCGCCGAAGGCACCGACACGGTACAGAACGCGCTGGAGGGCGGTTCGTCCGACGCCTACCAGTCGTCGGCGGCGGTCGAGACGATCAAGACCTTCGAGAACGGCATCCAGACCGCCGGCGCGTACACCGACTACGGCACCCTGATCAACTCGGGCGAGTTCGACGGACTGGAATTCAAGGCGGCGTTCGACGCCATCGCCGCGAAGCTCGAGGCCGCCGGGCGCGGCGAACGCCGGGTCAACTGGCGCATCCGCGATTGGGGCGTCAGCCGCCAGCGCTACTGGGGCTGTCCGATCCCGGTGATCCATTGCCCGGCGTGCGGCGCCGTGCCGGTGCCCGAAGACCAGTTGCCGGTGGTGCTGCCGGAAGACGTGGCCTTCTCCGGCGTGCAGTCGCCGATCAAGGCCGATCCGGCGTGGCGCAAGACCACCTGCCCGGACTGTGGTGGCGCCGCGGAGCGTGAAACCGACACCTTCGATACCTTCATGGAATCGAGCTGGTACTACGCGCGCTACACGAGCCCCGGTGCGAACGGGCAGGTGGACGAACGCGCCAACTACTGGACCCCGGTCGACCAGTACATCGGCGGCATCGAGCACGCGATCCTGCACCTGCTGTATTTCCGCTTCTACCACAAGCTCATGCGCGACGAGGGGCTGGTGGATAGCGACGAGCCGGCGACGAACCTGCTCTGCCAGGGCATGGTGATCGCCGAGACGTATTTCCGTAAGGAAGCCGACGGGTCCAGCACCTGGTTCAACCCGGCCGACGTCGACGTGCAGCGCGACGAACGCGCACGCATCGTCGGCGCGGTGCTGCGCGCGGACGGCAAGCCGGTGGAAATCGGTGGTGTCGAGAAGATGTCCAAGTCGAAGAACAACGGCGTGGACCCGCAGTCGATGGTCGAGAAGTACGGCGCGGACACCGTGCGCCTGTTCTCGATGTTCGCCGCGCCGGCGGACCAGTCGCTGGAGTGGAACGAAGCCGGCGTCGAAGGCATGGCGCGGTTCCTGCGCCGCCTCTGGCGCGATATCCATACGCACGCCACGTCCGTCGCTTCGGGCGAGGGCGGAGCGGGCGCGGCCGCGCGCAAGACGCTGCGCCGCCAGTTGCACGAGACGATCCAGAAGGTGAGCGACGACATCGGCCGTCGCCAGTCCTTCAACACCGCCATCGCCGCGCTGATGGAGTTGCTGAACGCGCTGGGCAAGTTCGACGACGCCAGCACCCAGGGCAAGGCGCTGCGCCAGGAGGCCTTCACGGCCATCGTCCAGCTGATCAACCCGTTCACCCCCCATGTCTCGCACGCGCTGTGGCAGGTGCTCGGCCATGGCGAGACCCTGGTCGAGGACGCAGGCTGGCCGCAAGTGGACCCGGCGGCGCTGGTCCGCGACTCGCTCACCTACGCGGTGCAGGTGAACGGCAAACTTCGCGCTACCATCGACGTGCCGGCATCGGCCTCGAAGGACGAGGCGGAAGCCATGGCGCGGGCCGAACCCAACGTGGCCCGCATGCTCGAAGGCCAGACCGTGCGCAAGGTGATCGTCGTGCCCGGCAAGATCGTCAACATCGTCGCAGGATAACCATGAGCCCGAACCTCCTTCGTTCGCTTCGCATCGCCGCGCTGGTCTCCATCGCGGCCCTGGTCAGTGCCTGCGGCTTCCATCTGCGCCAGAGCGCGGCGTTGCCCCCGGGGATGAAGAAGATCCACCTCACGGTGTCCGGCGGCGGCAAGCTGGAACGCGAACTCACCCGGGCGCTGGAAAATTCCGACGTGACGATCGTGGACAAGCCCTCGATCGACGCGGCCGAACTGGCCGTCACCTCGAACACGTTCCGCACCGATTCGCTGACCGTCAGCGGCACCGCCCGCGTCACGGAATACGCGGTGCGCTACCACGTCGACTTCAACGCGAAGGCGGGCGACGGCACGGTCATCATTCCGTCGCAGGCGGTCGATATGTCGCGCGAGTTCAGCTACGACGCGACCAACACCATCGGTACCGCGAGCCAGACCGAAGAGCTGCAGCGCAGCCTCATCGGCGACATGGTCCAGGCGATCCTGTTCCGCTTGCAGGCGGCTGGCGCGCATCCGGCCATGGTGGCGCCCGCGCAGGCGCCCGCCACCTCGAACTGAGCCGGCGCGTGCCCTTCAACCCGAGCCAGTGGCAGAAGCATCTCGCGGGCGACCGCATGGCGCCGGTGTACCTGCTGGTCGGCGAGGAACTGCTCGTGCTGGAAGCGGCCGATGCCGTGCGCGCCATGGCGCGCCGGCTCGGTTACTCCGAGCGCGAGGTGCTGGAGGCGGACAGCCGCTTCGACTGGGACGACCTGGCCCGTGCTTCGGCGGGGTTGTCGCTGTTCGCCACCCAACGCCTGCTCGACCTGCGTCTCGCCGGCGGCCGTGCGGGGAAGGACGGCGGCGCGGCGATCTCTGAATTCGTGGCCAATCCGCCGCCGGATACGACCTTGTTGATCACCGCCACCGAGTGGAGCAGCAAGCACGAGGCGGTGTGGACCAAGACGGTCGACCAGGGCGGCATCCAGGTGGTGTTCAACGCCCCACGGCCGCATGAATGGACACAGTGGATCGGCGCGCGGCTCGCCTCGCGCGGCGTCAAGGCCACCCCCGACGCCGTGGCGATGCTGGCCGAGCGCGTGGAAGGCAACCTGTTGGCCGCCGCCCAGGAGGTGGACAAGCTCGTCGTCCTCGCCGGCGATCAGCGCCTCGACGCCGCGACACTGGAAGGTCTGGTCGCCGACAGTGCCCGCTACGACGCATTCAAGCTCACCGACGCCGCCTTCGCGGGTGAGGGAGGACGCGCCTTGCGCATCCTCGCCGGCCTGCGCGCGGAAGGCGACGAACTCATCGCGTTGATGGGTTGGCTGGTCAACCAGTTGCAACTCGCCATGCGCCTGGCCAATGCCCGTGATTTCGGCGCGCAGGCCAAGGCCGAACGTCTCTGGCCCGCGCGTGAGCAACTCTTCCGCAAGGCGCTGCGCCGCGCGCCGCGCGAGCACTGGATGGCTTGCCTTGCCCGGGCCGCGCGCATCGACCGCATGGCGAAGGGCCGCGAGCAGGGCGATCCCTGGCTGGAAGCCGAGCGCCTGGTCGCCGCCATCGCCGAGCCGCGCGCGGCCACCGTGTTCGCATGAGCCGGCCGCGCCCGCTCGCCATCCTCGGTGGCACCTTCGATCCGGTCCATCACGGGCACCTGCGGGCCGCCTGGGAGGCGGCCGAGGCGCTCGACGCCGAGGTGCGCCTGGTACCCGCGCGCACGCCGCCGCACCGGCCGCCGCCGGTCGCCGACGCCAGCGGCCGTGTCGCCTTGCTGCGCGCGGCGCTCGCGGGGCAGGATCGCCTCGCCCTGGATACCCGTGAACTGGACCGCGATGGCCCCTCCTATACGGTCGATACGCTGGCCTCGCTGCGTGCCGACATCGGGCCGGACCGGTCGCTGGTGCTCCTGGTGGGCGCCGATGCGTTCGCCGGACTGGCGTCCTGGCACCTCTGGCGTGATCTGTTCGCGTTCGCCCACGTGGGCGTGTTGACGCGGCCCGGGACGACCCATCCGTTGTCGGGTGAACTGGCCGCTTTCATCGCCGGGCGCCGGGTGGAGCGTTTGCAGGGGCCGGCCGGGCAGGTGGTCGACATCGCGATCACGCCGCTCGACATCGCCGCCACGGCGATCCGCGAGTCGTTCGCGGCGGGCGGCGAACCGCGCTTCCTGATGCCCACGGCGTGCTTCGCGGACGAGGCCCTGCTGGCGCCGTATCGCGCCCTCGGGCGCTGATCGCCGACAAGTCGGCTTCCCACCAGGGCATCGCTCCCACCGGGGCGGCGCTGCCTGCTCTGGTGGGAGCCGATTCCATCGGCGATGCTCTTGCCCGGCGGCAGGCACCCCGACCCTGTCGGCGATGGTTTTACCTGTCCAGGCATTTGACGCACCCCAGACCCCCGGGGGTTATACTCGCCACAACCCCGGCATTCCGCCGCATGAGGTTTCCGTATCTTGAGTTCGACCGCATCCCGCAAGGCCAAGTCCGCCGCCACCAACGAACACCTGCGTCAGCGCGTGGTTGCCGCCCTCGAAGACCTCAAGGCCAAGGACGTCCGTGAAATCGATGTCCGCGGCAAGACCTCCATCGCCGACATCCTGTTCATCGCATCGGGCACCTCCGCCCGTCACGTCAAGTCGATCGCCGACGAAGTCATCAAGTTCGCCAAGGAAGCGGGCGTGATGCCGCTCGGCGTCGAAGGACAGACCGAAGCCGAATGGGTGCTGGTCGACCTCGGCGACATCATCGTCCACGTGATGATGCCGCGCATCCGCGAGTTCTACGGCCTGGAGCGTCTCTGGACCGTCGGCGACGACGGCGCCGAAGCCGCGAACGCCTGAGCCCGCCGTGCGGGCTCGCCTCATCGCGGTCGGCGAACGCATGCCGGCCTGGGTGGCCGAAGGCTTCGCCGAATACCGGAAGCGGCTGTCCCACGATTTTCCCCTCGAACTGGTCGAGATAAAGCCCGGTGTACGCGGCAAGGGCCGCGACGACGCGCGGGCGACCCTCGACGAGGGCGTCGCCATCCTGGCGACGCTGCCACGCGACATCCACGTCGTCGCCCTCGATGGGCGTGGCAAGACATGGTCCAGCGAAGATCTCGCCCGGCAGCTGGAGCAATGGCGCATGGGTGGGCGTGATGTCGCCTTCCTCATCGGCGGCCCTGACGGCCACGCGCCCGACGTACTGGCGCGGGCGGACCAGACCTGGTCGCTGGGGCCGTTGACGTTGCCGCACATGCTCGTTCGCCTCGTGCTGGCCGAGCAGTTGTACCGCGCCACGACCCTCGTGGCCGGCCATCCCTATCACCGCGCCTGAAGGAACCGCCGTGCTGTACCTGGCCTCGCAATCGCCCCGCCGCCGCGAACTCCTGGCCCAGATCGGCGAAGACCACCGGATCATCGAGGTGGACGTGGAGGAGATCCGCGAACCCGGCGAGCCGGCGGACGCCTATGTGTCACGCGTGGCGCGGGACAAGGCGCGGGCGGGATTCGCGCGCGTGACGGGCGAAGCGGGCGCACGGGTGCTGGGGGCCGACACCGAGGTGGTACTCGGCGACGAGGTCTTCGGCAAACCCCGTGATGCCGCGGACGCCGTGGCCATGCTCGGCCGCCTTGCCGGACGCGAGCATCGCGTGCTCTCGACCGTATGGCTGGTGGAGGCCGGCGGGGAACGACAGGCGGTATCGGTATCGACAGTGCGCTTCGCGCCCCTCTCCGAGCGCGCCATCGCGTCCTACGTGGCCACCGGCGAATGTTTCGGCAAGGCGGGCGCCTATGCGATCCAGGGAGCCGCGGCGGCCTTCGTGGAACATCTTTCGGGCAGCTACTCCGGCGTCATGGGCCTGCCCTTGTTCGAAACCTTCCAGCTCCTCCACGGTCAGTGACAGGCTGTCGACGCGCGGGCTATAAAGCACGATGACTCAAGGAAAAGGGGCGCCGGTGAGCGAGGAAATACTGATCAATGTCACGCCGCGTGAGACGCGGGTGGCGATCGTCGAGAACGGCATGCTCCAGGAAGTCCACGTGGAGCGTGCGCAGAAGCGTGGCTACGTGGGCAACGTGTACAAAGGCCGCGTCCAGCGCGTGATGCCCGGCATGCAGGCCGTGTTCGTGGAGATCGGGCTGGAGCGTGCCGCGTTCCTGCACGCCTCCGACATCGTGCGTCCGCCGTTGCCGCCGACCGATGCGCCCGTGGACGGCAAGGGCAACGGCCATGGGCCGGTGCCGTCGATCTCCGAATTGGTGCACGAGGGACAGGAAATCGTCGTGCAGGTGGTCAAGGACCCGATCGGCAGCAAGGGCGCGCGGCTTTCCACGCACCTGTCGATCCCGTCGCGCTACCTCGTCCTGCTGCCGCATTCGCGCACGTTGGGCGTGTCGGTGCGCATCGAGGAAGAAACCGAGCGCCAGCGGCTCAAGGACATCCTCAACCCGCTGATCGGCGAGAACCACCTGGGCTATATCGTGCGCACCAACGCGGAAGGCCAGTCGGAGGAATCGCTCGCGTTCGACGTGACCTACCTCGGCAAGGTCTGGCGCGTGGTGCAGGAGAACATCCAGAAGGCCAAGGTCGGCGAACGCGTGTACGAGGAACTCTCGCTGCCGCTGCGCTCCCTGCGCGATTCGCTCAACGACGGCATCGAGAAGGTTCGCGTGGATTCACGCGAAACCTACGAGAAAACGGTCAAGTTCGTGCACAAGTTCATGCCGGTGCTGTCCGACCGCATCGAGCACTACGCGGGCGAACGGCCGATCTTCGACCTCTATGGCGTGGAGGACGAGATCCAGCGTGCGCTGCGCAAGGAAGTGCCGCTGAAATCGGGCGGCTACCTGATCGTCGACCAGACCGAAGCGATGACCACCATCGACGTCAACACGGGCGGTTACCTCGGTACCCGCAACCTCGAGGAAACCGTGTACCGCACGAACCTCGAGGCCGCGCAGGCGGCGGCTCGCCAGCTGCGGCTGCGCAACCTCGGCGGCATCATCATCATCGACTTCATCGACATGATCGACGACGAGCACAAGCGCCAGGTATTGCGCATGCTCGAGAAGGGCCTGGCGAAGGATCACGCGAAGACCACGGTCTATCCGATGTCGGCCCTGGGCCTGGTCGAGATGACCCGCAAGCGCACCACCGAAAGCCTGGAACGCCAGTTGTGCGAACCGTGCCCCGCGTGCAGCGGCCGCGGCACGCTGAAGACCGCCGAGACGGTGATCTACGAGATATTCCGTGAGATCACGCGTGCGGTGCGCCAGTTCAACGCGCAGAAACTCCTGGTGATGGCCAGCCCCAAGGTGGTCGGCCGCATCCTCGAGGAGGAATCGGCGGCTGTCGCGGAACTGGAAGAATTCATCGCCAAGAGCATCCGCTTCCAGGCGGAAGAGCATTATTCGCAGGAACAGTTCGATGTCGTCCTCCTCTGAACCCGGCGCGCACCGCCGGAACCCAGGCCGGTGAATCCGCACTGGCGCCATCGCGCACGACGCCTGCGGTTCTTCTTCCTGGGTCTGGTCGCGAGCCTCCTGGTCGCCCTCGCGATCGTGATGGCGCTCGGCCAGTTGTTGCTGCCCCTGGCGGCACGCTATCCGGAACGCGTGGCCGCCATGCTCAGCGAGCGCCTGCATCGTCCGGTGCGTTTCGCCTCGCTGGAAGGCTTCTGGCGACCGTCCGGCCCACTGTTCGTGATGCGCGACGTGACCATCGCGCCCGTGGAGGGCGGTGAACCGCTGCACCTGCCGCAGGCGGCGGTGAAGCTCGATTTCGGTGCGTTCGTGCTGCCATCGCGACATCTCATCAACCTGCGCCTGAGCGATCTTCGCCTCGGCTTGCGCCGGGCCGTCGACGGCCGCTGGAGCATCGACGGCTTCGGTGCGGGAGGCGGCACCCAGAAGGTCTCCCTGGGCAACCTGTCGGCCGACCTCTGGCTCGGCAACCTGCACCTGGACATCGCCGACGACACCAGCCAGCGGCACTACGGCCTGGTGGCCGACAAACTGCGGATCAGCCTGCAAGGCCGGACCATCCGTTTTGGAGGCACCTTGCGTCGCGAACATGTCGGCGGTCTGCTCAGCGCCGCGGGCCGGTTCGCCGACGACGGCTCGAACGGACGCGTCTACGTGAAGGGCGCCGACGTCGATTTCGCGGCGCTCACCGGCGATTTCGACGCCGACGGCTATGCCCTGGCAGGCGGCAAGGGGCGTTTCGAAACGTGGCTGGATTGGCGCGATGCGCACGTGGTGCGCGCGACGTCGCGGCTCGACCTCGACAACCTCGCCATCCGCGGTCCCGCACGCACGGTCAGCACCGCGGGCTTGCATGGCATCGTCGATTTGCACCGTACCGCGGATGGGCAACGTATCGACTGGGCAGGGAATGATGGCAGCGACCTCGCCCTCGTGCTGCGCAAGTCCGGGGAGCGCAGCGACGGTACGCTGGTCGGACGCACGCTCGACCTGGCGCCCTTGCTGCCCTGGGCAGGCGTCTTGCCGCAGGTGTCGCCATCGCTGGCGCGCTGGCTCGGCGAAGGGCATCCGCATGGACGCTTCGACCAGCTACGCGCCGACTGGAACTCCGTCGACGGCGTGAGCTTCGCTCACGGCACCTTTTCCGGCGTGGGCATCGACGCCAGTGGCGGCTTGCCTGGCGTGTCCTCGTTGAAAGGCGAGGTGTTCGGCGATGGCGAGGCACTGGCGCTCAGCCTGCCGAAGCAGCCCACCACGATCGACGCCACGGGGGTGTTCCGCAAACCATTCGTCATGGCCTCCCTCGGCGGCGACATCGCGGTGTACAAGGACGAAGGTGACTGGCACGTCGGTGTCGACCCGCTCGATTTCCGCGGCGAGGGATATGGCGGCCAGATGCGTGGCGAGCTCGTCCTGCCGGCGGCCGACACCGGCCCGTTCATGGACATATATGTCGCGCTCGGCGAAGGCGAGGTGCCGGCCGCCAAACTCTTCTGGCCGATCCACTCGATGTCCGAAGGCGCCCAGAACTGGCTCAACCGCGGCCTCGTGTCCGGTCGCATCGAGGGAGGCTCGGCGTTGCTACGCGGCAACCTGCGCGAGTTTCCGTTCAAGAACCAGGAAGGGCGCTTCGAGGCACGCGCCGCGATCGCCGACCTGGTGCTCGAATACGGCACGGGATGGCCGCGCGCCGAGGGCGTCGCCGCCGTCGCCAACTTCATCGGCAACGGCATGTACGTCGAGGCGACCGAAGGCCACTCGCTCGGCAACGCCGTGAGTTCCGCGTCGGCGGCCATTCCCGACTTCGCCGATGGCATCCTCGATCTCAAGGTGAGTGGCGCGGGAACGGGTGGCAGCTACCTCGACTTCATCAAGAACAGCCCGGTCGCCAGTCGCAGCCGCGAGGCGCTCGACGCGATGAAGCTCGGCGGCACCGGCGAATTCGGCTTCAACCTGCTGATGCCCCTGAAGAGCGCGAAGGACTTCACGCTGGAAGGCAAGGCCACCATCAAGGACGCGGATCTCGTCGCCGACGCGTGGAAGCTGCGTCTCGACAAGATCACCGGGCCCATGACGTTCGACGGCACGGGCTTCTCCGCGAAAGGCCTGAAGACCGCCTATCGCGGCCAGCCAGCCGATCTCGACGTCGCCATCGCGGGTGCGACGGGTGATCCGGCGAAGATCGTCGATGCATCGCTCACGGGCGCCTTCACGGTCGACGAGATGGTCGGCGGTTTCGAAAACCTGAAATGGTTGGGTGACGTCGCGAAGGGACGCGGCACGTTCCGCATCGGCTTCGACCTGAGCAAGACGGGGCAGGGCGACACCACCGCGCAGATGCTGCGCGTCGATTCCGACCTGCGAGGCGTGGAACTGACGATGCCCACGCCGGTGAAGAAGCCGGCGAACACCGCCACGCCGCTCTCGGTACGTGTCGGGCTTCCCGTGGATGGCGCGCGCCTGGATGTCGCCCTGGGCGACGTGGTGCGTGGACGCCTGCGGCTGCCGACCGACACGGCTCCTATCGCCGCGGCGTTCAATCTCGGCAGCACGGTGCCCGCGACGATGCCCGCGCAGGGTTACCTGATCGGCGGGCACGCTCCAAGGCTCGATGTGTCCGGCTGGGTCCAGTACGTGGTCGGTCTTTCCACCGGCGGCAGCGGGCCCGGCTTGTCGGCGTTGGACGTGAGCGCGGACGACGGCGAAGTCTTCGGCCAGCATTTCGCCAACATGCACCTCGTCGCCCGTCCCGGTCCGCAAGCACTGTCATTGCGCGTGGACAGCGACGCCATGGTCGGCCAGATGACCGTGCCGAACGATGAACTGCGCCGCCGTGGCATCACCGCGCGCATGGATCGCCTGTGGTGGCCCGCCGCCGACGACGCGGCCGATGCCGCGAAGAAAGGCAAGACGGCGGCGGGTGCCGCCACGGTCACCGCCGCCACGGTGGCCAAGGCGGACGAGGCGAAAGCAATACCCCCGCAGGCGCAGAAGCCGCCGGATGCGAACGAAGCCGGCGTGGCTCCCGCCAGCCTGCCGCCGTTGCATCTGCAAGTGACCGACATGCGGCTGGGCAAGGCGCGCCTCGGCGAGGCACGGCTGGAAACCTGGCCGACCGACGAAGGCATGCACATCGACCAGCTGCGGGCGCAGTCGAAGAACATCCAGATCACCGCCACGGGCGACTGGAACGGTGACGAGAAGCGCAGCCGCACCCACCTGTCGATGGACTTCGCTTCCGAGGACGTCGCACGCATGTTCGATGCGCTCGGCTTCGCCGGTATCTTGCAGGGTGGCCGTGCCGAAGCACGGCTGGATGCGGCGTGGCCCGGCGGCCCTTCCGCGCTGGCGCTGGCGAACATGGATGGCACCCTGAGGGTCGACGTCGCCAACGGACGCATCCTCGAAGTACAGCCCGGCGTGGGCCGGCTGTTCGGCCTCGTCTCGGTCACCGAACTCCCACGGCGCCTGTCGCTGGATTTCGGCGATGTCCTGGGCAAGGGCTTCGCCTTCGACTCGATCACGGGCGATTTCCGTTTCGCCGACGGCAACGCCACGACGCAGAACCTGAAGATCCGCGCACCCGCCGCGGAGATCACGATCACCGGCCGCGCCGGCCTCAAGGCGCGCGACTACGACCAGGAGGTGCTGGTCGTTCCGCACCTCGGTAGCAGCCTTCCGGTCGTGGGCGCCCTCGCGGGCGGCCCGGTGGGTGCGGCGGCGGGCCTGGCCGTGCAAGGCATCCTGGGCAGGGGCCTCAACCAGGCGGCGCGCAAGCGTTACCACGTCACCGGCAGTTGGGATAAACCTGTCTTCACGCCCATCGACAAGGGCGGCCCCTCGACCTCGACTGAAGCGCGCTGACGCCAGCCAGCGCCGCGCGCTGGCAGATCGGTAAAATCATTGCGAATAGTATCGTAGCTCGTTATTATCGAGCGGCGTTACTATCCATGAAAGGAGAGCACGAGATGCGTGAGGTTCCCTACCCGCACCCGGGAGAGATTCTGCTCGAGGAGTTCCTGAAACCCATGGGTATCACCAAATATCGGCTGGCCAAGTCCATCGGCGTTCCGGCCGTGAGGATCGGTGAAATCATCGCGGGCAAACGTGCCGTCACCGCGGACACGGGACTTCGCCTTTCGCGCTTCTTCGGCATGTCCGACGAATTCTGGACAGGACTGCAGGCTGACTACGATCGTGAGATGACCAGGCCACGAATGGCGGAAGCACTCGCGGCGATCGTGCCGTGGGCGGAGCTTTCCGTGGAGGCCCCTTCATCGAAACGTCGTCCTTCTTCCGAAAGGACCTGATCGTCCTCAACGCTTCTGCCGCCGGAACGGAAATAACTGTTGGGAAACGAAGCCGTCGGGCATGTAATCGCCGACGACGCCATATTTCTCCGGAAACCGCTTCGTCGATCTCACAGCGGTGCCGAAGATGTGATCGAGGAAGGCATAGTGCGCCGCGTAGTTCTTGTCGATCGCCTCGTCATCCGACGCGTGATGCCAATGGTGGAAGTCCGGGGTGACGAGGACGAATTTCAAAGGTCCCCATGGCAGGTGGACGTTGGCATGATTGAACACGGCCTGGAAGCCTACGACGATGATGTATGCATTCATCACCGCCTCGCTGAAGCCGAGAACATAGAGGGGCGCAAGAACGAGCACGCGCGTGACGATCAATTCCAGCATGTGTTGGCGCGACCCCGCCAGCCAGTCCATCGTCTTCACGCTGTGGTGCACGGCATGAAACCGCCAGAGGAAAGGGACTTCGTGATAAGCGCGGTGTGTCCAGTACTGGGCCAGGTCCGCCACCAATACGCATAGCAGCAGCTGTGGCACGAACCAGATGCTCGCGATCATGCGTTGGAACTCGCTGTTCACCAGCCAGCCGAAGGCGTGGTGAATAAGGAAGTTCACGATCAGCAGCGCGAGGCCGACGATGAAATGGTTCACGGCGAAGTGCTTCATGTCGGTTTGCCATTCGAACCGGAACAGCGTCTGCCCGCGATACAACGGGAACAGTTTCTCGATGATCACGAACAGTACCGTCGACCCGAGCAGGTCGAGGATGAACCAGTCGAGCCCGATATAAGGCGTGTGCGCAGGGAAATTGCCCACGGGCACGCGGGACCCACCCAGCACGACGGCGACGAGCACCAGCAGGAACGCGGCGATGTTCAGATTGCGTTTGCGTCCCAGCACGACGTTGGCCAGCGACAGGCCTCCCGCCACCAGGAGGCCACCCAGAAGTATCTGGCGCAGCACGTCCACGGAGTACTTGTGCCTGAGGTCCGGTGTCGTGAGGTACTGCGGAAAGTGAAAGGCCAGGACGGCCAGCAGGGACAGCACGCCGAGTGAGAGCGCGATAGCCGTACTGACCATCGCCTTGCGAGGATCCAGTTCGCCGCTCCGCTTCAGCAAGTCGCGCGTCTCGTCGACCACGGACTCGGCGCGGTCTATTGGCGCCTTGGCCAACCGCCGGGCGAATGCCCGCTTTCTTCCCTCGCTCATGGAGCATCCTTATCCGTCAAGCCCACCACATCCTACCATTCACGACAAAGGCGGCGGGGTTTAAGCTGGACACCCTCGGCCCCAGATAAAGGGCCTCCCGCTTTCCCTACCGGCTGCCCAGATGGATTCCCTGATTTCCCTCGCCGAACGTCGCCTGCTCACGCCGGGCGGCCTTGCCTCTAACGACCTGGACCGGGTGTTTTCCCAGCTGATGGGCCCCTCGATCGACGCCGCGGACCTGTATTTCCAGCACTCGCGCAGCGAGTCCTGGGTGCTGGAGGAAGGCATCGTGAAGGATGGTAGCCATTCGATCGAGCAGGGCGTCGGTGTACGGGCGATATCCGGGGAGAAGACCGGCTTCTCGTACTCGGATGAAATCGTCCTGCCGCAGCTGCTGGAGGCGTCGCGCGCCGCGCGTGCCATCGCCCAGGGTGGTGCGGGGGCGGGCAAGCCGCTGGCGATCGCCACGGGACGTGGCCTGTATCCGGCCATCGATCCGGTGGAAAGCCTTCCGAACGAGGAAAAGATCGCGCTCCTGCGCGAGGTGGACGCCTACGCGCGTTCGCGGGACCCGCGGGTGAAGCAGGTGGTGGTAAGCCTGGCGGCGACGATGGACACGATCCTGGTCGCCGGTTCCGATGGCACGCTCGCCGCCGACGTGCGTCCGCTGGTGCGCCTGAACGTGCAGGTGATCGCCGAACAGGGCGGACGCCGCGAGCAGGGCCACGCGGGAGGTGGCGGTCGCTATGGCTACCGTGAGCTGATCGAGAACGGCCGCGCGCATGCGTTCGCCGCCGAAGCCGTGCGCCAGGCGCTGGTCAACCTCGAGGCCGTGGACGCCCCGGCGGGCAGCATGACGGTCGTGCTCGGCCCGGGCTGGCCCGGCATCCTGCTGCACGAGGCCATCGGTCATGGACTCGAGGGCGACTTCAACCGCAAGGGCAGTTCCGCGTTCGCGGGCCGCATCGGCCAGCGCGTGGCGGCCGAGGGCGTCACCGTGGTCGACGACGGCACGCTGCCGGGCAGGCGCGGAT
Source organism: Luteibacter sp. RCC_6_2 (assembly GCF_041360655.1). NCBI lineage: Bacteria > Pseudomonadati > Pseudomonadota > Gammaproteobacteria > Lysobacterales > Rhodanobacteraceae > Luteibacter > Luteibacter sp. RCC_6_2. Next base: position 42,532 of record NZ_JBFUPQ010000018.1, read on the forward strand.
CGCTCAGCATCGACGACGAAGGCACGCCCACCGAATGCACCACGCTGATCGAGAACGGCATCCTCAAGGGCTACATGCAGGACAAGCTCAATGCGCGCCTCATGGGCGTGAAGTCCACGGGTAACGGCCGCCGCGAATCGTTCGCGCAATTGCCGATGCCGCGCATGACCAACACGTACATGCTCGCAGGCAACCGTGAGCCGGAGGAGATCATCCGCTCGGTGAAGCGCGGCATCTACGCGGTGAACTTCGGTGGCGGGCAGGTGGACATCACCAACGGCAAGTTCGTCTTCTCTGCGAGCGAGGCGTACCTCATCGAGGATGGCAAGGTCACCCGACCGGTGAAGGGCGCCACGCTGGTCGGCTCGGGCCCCGAGGTGCTCACGCGCGTGTCGATGATCGGCAACGACCTCGCGCTCGACGAAGGCGTGGGCGTGTGCGGCAAGGATGGTCAGAGCGTGCCGGTGGGCGTGGGTCAGCCGACCCTGCGGGTCGACGGCATGACCGTCGGCGGCACCGCGGCCTGATCTTAGTTTGGCTCGGCTTCGCCATCGCGTTTTGCGTGTCGAGGTGGGGGAGCCGTCGGGTGCCGTTCTCGTTCGCTAAGTCCTCGTCCGGCCTTCGCCTCCTTGCGGAATCGCTCAGAGAACGGCACCCGACGGCTCCCCTGCCTCGACGCTGAAAAGCCGTCTTGTCCAAACCTATCCACTTGCGCTAAACCGGACGCATGTCACGGAACGCGAGCGTATGGTCGACGTTCCGGGGTCGGTAACCCTATTTGGTATTGTGACTGTCATTCCGCAGGCGGATGATCCGCGAAGACAGCGTATGGATGGCTAAACCCGGCAGCGCAGCAGGGGCTCGCACAGACCGGCATCAGGGTTCACAGTCCACTCACCGCAGAACGACCAGGCAGCCGGCGGCATGTTCGCCGGCTCATGGCGTCGTGCGCGTCGAGCATCGCGCTGTTCCCACGCGGCACAAACAGGGGACCCCGCTCCAATGACACGACAACCCACATCACCCGGCAGTACGCAAAGGCGAGCGAGGCTCTGCGCCTTGCTCGCCCTGACGTTCGTCGGCGTAACCGCGACGGCCCAGGCCGTCACGCTCGCGCCGTCGGACCGACAGGACATCAACCTCGGCGCACGGCCCTGGAAGTACACCAAGCAGGCCATCGTCAACCCGAACGACCCGGTGGTGTACGCACCGGTGCCCAATGGCGACGACGGAGCCAGTCCGACGTTCAACGACAGCAGTTGGCTGACCGTCGGCATCCCGCACGCGGCCAACGACTTCACCACCTTCATCAACCAGGAGTCGGGTGGCGGCCAGGGTAGCCTGGACGGCGAGACCAGCTGGTATCGCGTCAAGCTGACCGACTCGGCGAAGTTCGCCGGCAAGAAGGTGATGGTCGAGTTCGAGGGTGCGCATACGGGTGACCGTGTCTACCTCAACGGCCAGTTCATCCACGGCACCGGCGTGCTCAACCAGGCCGGCCAGCCCAATGAAAACGCCACCCACGTCATCGGCTTCCTGCCGCATATCGTCGACCTGACGCCGCTCATGAAGTTCGACGGTACCGACGTGTTGGCGGTCAAGGTCAGCCGCGGTGGCGGCGGCTTCTTCGAGGACCCCGGTTTCTCCGGCTCGTTCCGCTTCGGCCAAGCCGAGGCCGGCTTGTTCCGTCCGGTAAAACTGCACGTGACGAACTTCGTGCATATTCCGGAGAACGTGTACGCAGGCCAGAACACGTGGGGTACGTACGTCGGCACGCAGAGCATCGCCGCCGACCACAGCACCGCCACCGTTCGCGTACAGACCAATGTCGTGAACGAGACGAAGGACCCGAAGTCCGTCATCCTGACCACGCAGATCGTCGACGCCCAGGGCAACGTCGTCGTATCGGACCAGCAGCAGAAGACGCTTGCGCCGAACTTCGTTCCCAGCGACCAGACCCCAGTCTTCGACGAGACGCTGACGGTCCCGCATCCCACGCTCTGGTATCCGAACAACAGCCTGGACGGCAAGCCGTACCTCTACAAGGTGTTGCACACGGTCAGCATCGATGGCGTCGTGGTGGATGCGAAGCAGAGCACGCTCGGTATTCGCACCATCACGTGGGACAAGGACTTCCCCTACGTCAATGGCAAGAAGCAGTACATGTGGGGTGGCTCGGGTCGCTACGACTATCCGGCGCTCGGTTCCTCGGTGCCCGAGGAACAGCAGTGGCGCGACCTGCAGCAGCTTGCCGCCGGTGGTGGCAATCTCTGGCGTCCCGGCCACTCGCCGTCGAGCCCCGAGTTCGTCGAGGCCGCCGACGCCCTGGGCGTGTTCATCGTGCAGCCCAGCGGCGACGGCGAGAACGGTTTCGCCAATCCCTGCGCGGCCGGTGACAAGGCCTGCAACGACATGTGGACGATCAAGCGCGAGGTCCATCGCGACATCGTGATCCGCGATCGCAGCCATCCGTCGATCCTGGCCTGGGAACACGATAACGGCGCGATGTTCACGCCCTTCGCGGTGGAGCTGCGGGCGCTCGCGCGCGCGTGGGACAACATCGCCCCGCGCGCCGCCGCCGACCGCACGCCCGATGCCGCCAACGGCGACATCCTCAGCTGCTCGAAGGCGGGTTGTGAGACCTACCTGCATTCCACGGAGTTCCCGAACAAGCCCGCATGGGGCGCGGAATACTGGGGGCCGGGCACGCTGCGCCATTCGTACGACCACGAACTCGCGTTCGCCTTGAACTACCTCGTGCCGTATTCGCAGGCGCGCAAGGTCGGTACCTTCGGCATGGCGCAGTGGTACATGTCCGATACCCCGGGCGAAGTCATCGAGATGGTGGAAGGCCTCGAGGACAACACGCACTGGGTGTACCAGCGTGATGCGAACGGCAACATCGCGAACCATCCCGATGGAAATCCCATCAAGGCGTTCCGTCACAACGTTCGTGGCAACAACGCGTCGATGACCGACGCGAACCGTTTCCCACGCATGCTGTACTACATCTACGAATCGGTCTGGGTTCCTTACGAGCTCCGTCCGGTCGTCAAGCTGGCGCACCACTGGAACCGCGCTGGCGACATCCAGGTCAATGCGTTCAGCAATTGCCCGAAGGTTCGCCTGCTGATCAACGGCGTGCCGCAGGGGCTCGACCAGACCCCCAACACCTGGGACACGATCGACGAGGCGTCCTATAACGCCGAGAACGGCGCGACGGACGAACTGACCGGCAAGATCGTCGGCTCCGACAAGGCGCAGACGACCACGAAGCTGCCGGGCCAGGTCCATTGGAACGTGACGTGGCAGCAGGGCAGCGCGACCGCACAGTGCCTTGACGCGGTGGGCAACGTGCGTACCGACGACAGCGGCCACCCGGTGGCCGATACGGTGACGACCGCGGGTGCGGCCGACCATATCGAACTGGATGTCGTGCCGGCGGTGGTCAGGCCGGACGGCACCCGCTTCCAGGTGACCGCGAACGGTTCGGACGCCGCCTTCGTCGTCGCCAAGGTGGTCGATGCCAACGGCGTCGTCGTGCCGGACGCGTCGCAGAAGGTGACGTTCGACGTGGTATCGGGTGCGAGCATCGTCACGTATCAAGGTGGCACACAGCAGTACGTCGACTACAGCGCCGGTCTCCAGCCGGGCGAGCAGCCGGCCAACCCGGGCGTCTACATTCCGGAGCCGCTGCACAGCTACCACTCGCCGGGTTCGCATGAACTGCAGTTCGAAGGCGGCTTGCAGAAGATCGCGTTGCGTTCGAAGTTCGCGGCTGGCCAGGTCACGGTGACCGCCTCGGCACCGGGTCTCCTGGCGGGCTCCGCGACGTTCGACATCGTCGATGTGCCCGCCGCGCCGACCGTCTCCGGTCCGCCGGCCATCATCGCGCAACCCATCGGCCAGCAGATCACCGTCGGCGACTCCGGGCGTTTCTCCGTGACGGCCTCGGGCGCTCCGCCGCTGACCTTCACCTGGAAGAAGAATGGCGTCGAGATCCCGGGTGCGACGGGTGCGAGCTACACCACGCCAGCGACGACGCTGGCGGATGACGGTTCCACGTATTCCGTCGTCGTCCACGGCCAGGGGCCGGACCAGGCATCGGCGCCGGCCACGCTCAAGGTGTTTCCCTTCAGCCAGGTCGTGATCTCGGCCCAGCCGCAGCCGCAAAACGTGGACGAGGGTCAGAGCGCCCGCTTCCAGGTCGCGGCATCGGGATCGCCGACGCTCGCCTATCAGTGGATGAAGAACAACGCGCCTATTCCGGGTGCGACGAACCCGACCTATGACACGCCGACGCTGAGCGTGGCCGATAACAACGTCGGTTACTCCGTGGTCGTCAGCAATTTCGGCAGTTCCGTGCCGTCGATCACCGCTCCGCTCACCGTGAACGCGGCGCGTCCGCCGGTGATCACCGGAACGATGGCCGACGTTCGCGCCAACCCCGGCCAGCCGGCCATCTTCGATGCATCCACGCTGGTGGCCGGTACCTCGCCGTTCCACTACAAGTGGTCGCACGACGGAACGCCGGTCGGCGACGACCTGCCGACGCTGACGATTCCGTCGGTGCAGCCCGGCGATATCGGCACGTACACCGTCTCGGTGAGCAACATCACCGGCACGGCGGCGACCACCTCCGCCAAGCTCACGCTGGCTCCGCCGGGTGCGAACCTGGCGCGTGAAAAGGCGACGCTCGCCTCGGAAGTGGAAAATCCGCAGGGCACGGCGGCGTGGCAAGCCGTCGACGGGGACGAGACCACGCGCTGGGGTTCGAAGATCGGCGACGACAAGGCGTTCATCACGGTCGACCTCGGCGCCTCGCGCACGTTCAACCGCGTCGTGTTGAAGTGGGAGAACGCGCACGCCAGCGCGTACGAAATCCAGTACTCGGATGACCCGAACACCGGTTTCGATACCCATGTCGCGTACCACACCGACACGAGCATCGGCGGCACCGAGGATGTCACCTTCGACAAGCCCGTCACGGGGCGGTATGTCCGCATGCAGGGCCTCGCCCGTGCGACGGATTATGGGTACTCGCTGTACGAATTCGAGGTTTACAACTCACCCACCTGCTGCAACCTGGCCGACCGTTACACGACGACGACCGGCTCCAACCTCGTGACCGACACCCTGAGTGGCCTGCAGTGGGACCGCATCCAGCGCGGCTTCTCCGACCAGGGCGCGCAGTTCACGCAGTCCGTGGCGATCTCGACCTGCACCGCGGCGAGCATGCGCTTGCCGACCGTCGCCGAGGCGTTGGCCATCGCCGGCCAGAACTATTCGACGGCGGCGTTCCCGGGTGCCTGGACCACCTGGACGGAAGGCAAGGACCCGAAGGATTCGACGTTCGCCTTCCAGGTGAACTCGACCGGCGACGTGCATCGCGAAGTGGCGGAGAACAACCCGGGCCACGTGTTGTGCGTGAAGGGGACCAAGGCGATCGCTCCGGTGATCACCGGGCAGCCGTCCTCCCAGAAGGCGGGCGTGGGCCGTTCGGCGCACTTCGCGGTGACCGCGACGGGCGTGGGTCCGCTGACGTACGACTGGTACACCGTGACCAAGGACGCCAACGACCAGGACGTCCTGTCCCTGCTGTCGAGCACGGCCGATGGCAGCTACGCGACGCGTGCCCTCACGGCCGCGCAGAACGGCAGCGTCCTGCGTGTGAACGTGGTCAGCGCCCAGGGGATCACAACGGCGAGCGACGATGTGACGTTGACCGTCGACAACTCCACCGACGGCTTCGACCCGCCGGCATGGGCTGGCCCGGCGCCGCAACAACCGCAACAACCGGGTGATGGTGGCGGCAGCAACCCGCCGAGTCCGGGTACGCCGGGCGACGGCAAGGGTGGCGTGAACATCGCCCTCGGCGCCATCGCGTCGTCGCACGTCGATCCCGAGCGAGGCGACCTGGATGCGTCCAAGGCGGTCGATGGCGATTTCACGACCCGCTGGAGCTCCGCGCCGGATATCGACCCGACCGACCTGGTGCTGAACCTCGGTGCCCCGAAGACCTTCGACCACGTGATCCTGCGCTGGGAGAACGCGTATTCGAGTTCGTACACGCTCGATACGTCCAACGACGGCACCACCTGGACGCCGGTGTTCAAGGACCCGATCGCCGGCAAGGGTGGCGTGGACACGCAGACGTTCACGGCGGTGACCGCCCAGTACGTGCGCATCAACAGCACGGCGCGCGCCACCGGCTACGGCAACTCGCTGTTCGAGTTCGAGGTCTACCAGGCGGCTGCCACGTCGCAGCCTCAGCAGCCGGTGAACGACCAGCCGCAGCAGACCCAGCCGCAGCAGCCCGACGTAGGCGTTCCCGCCACGGGCAATCTCGCCCTGAAGAAAACGGTGCTCGCGTCCGACAGCGAGAACCCGGTCGCCTTCAAGCCCGGGAACGTCAATGACGGCGACGCTGGCACGCGTTGGTCGTCGGGCTTCACCGACGACCAGTGGATCCAGGTCGACCTCGGTTCGGTGCAGGTGATCGGCAAGGTGGTGTTGTCGTGGGAGAACGCGCATGCGCTCGCCTACCGCATCGACACCTCGATCGATGGCAAGACCTGGACGCCGGCTTACGACAACGAGAACAGCCAGGGTGGTGTGGAAACCGTCACCTTCCCGGCCAGGTCGGCACAGTACGTGCGCATGACGGGCCTGAAGCGTTCGAGCCCCTATGGGTACTCGCTGTGGGAAATGGGCGTCTATGCAGCCGATGGAAGCGGCGACACCGGCACGCCGCCGGAGAACCCGCAGGCCAACGATCCGTCGCAGGGCTTCAACTACGAGACGTACCCGGGCTTCATCGGTACGCAGCTGCGCAACACGACCAACGGCAAATATCGCGACGACCAGATCTACGTCGCCGTGATCGGCCGCGATCCGGCCTCGCAGGTGTTCTCGTGGGTCAAGCCGGACGGCACGCTGACCGCCGCCGCGGTGGAGGACAACGATGGTCCGGGGCATCTGACCAAGAACGGCCAGAACTATCCGAACTACTTCTTCACCCTGGCGCAGGCCAAGTTGCTCAAGCTGCCGAAGATGGACTCGGGACGGATCTTCGTGTCGGTCGGCGAGCCGATGTACATCAAGATCCTGAAGGCGGCCGACGGTTCGATCGGCTTCGCGGGTCCGAACCCGCTCAACGGTACCGACCCGAACATCGGCGTGTACTACGACTGGTATGAGTTCACCTGGAACGACAACGCCATCTTCATCAACACGACGCAGGTCGACCAGTTCTCGATCCCGTTGTCACTCGATGTGTATGGCGGGGACAAGACAAGGCACGAGTCGTCGGGCATCACGCAGACGCGCGCGCAGATCTTCGCCCAGTACAACCAGGAGGTGCCGGCCGAGTTCCAGCTGGCGGAAGCCGACCCGATCCGCATCCTCGCACCGGGCAAGGCGGCGTTCGATGCCGGGCAGCCGCAGGGCCACTACTTCGACGACTACATCGACCGGTCGTGGACGTATTACCAGGACCACGTGCTGCAGATGACGATCGGCAACAAGCAGTTCGAAGGCACCGTGATCGATGGCGTATTGACCTTCACCCACGCCAATTGGGCGGACACGCACGAACAGGACGAGCCGGAAGGCATGCTGTTCAAGGTGGCCAAGCCCAACACGCAGGACGTACTCGAAGGCAAGGGCGCGCTGGCCCGGTCGAGCGATCCCTGGGGAGTGGAAGGACAGCTCGAAGCGCAGATCTGTGCCGCGTTCAACCGTCATGTGATGGAAGACACCACGCTATGGAAAGATGCCGGTTCGTTCTACCAGCAGTCGCCGGCCAACTACTATTCACGCTTCTGGCACCTGCACGGCGTGAATGGCAAGGCTTACGGTTTCGCGTACGACGACGTTTCCGACCAGAGCTCGACGCTGATCGAGACCCAACCGGAGCATCTCGAACTCGGGATCGGCTTCTAAGCGATAAGCGGTAAAATCCGGCGAAAAGGAAAGGGCGGTGGAGAAATCCACCGCCCTTTTTCATGACCCGGCGAGAGCCAATAACCCGGTGGTAGCCGGTAGAGACCTGTGGGAGCCGACTTGTCGGCGATCCCGCGGCAGCGGGCCGGGTTAAGGCAAGCACCCATCGCCGCTGAAGCGGCTTCCCACCAGATCATTCCAACAGAGCCTTTCCATCGGGCCCTTATTCCTCTGGGGAGGCGGCTTCCAGCTCTTTCAATATCCGGTACAACTCGCGAAACGCGTGCAGCGGCTTGTTCGCCTCACGCTCCGCCTTGGCCTGGCGGACCAGCGAGCGCAGGTGCTGGCGGTCGAGATCCGGGTACTGGTCGAACAATTCGCCGAGGGCGACATCGCCACCTTCCATCAGGCGTTCGCGCCGCGCTTCGAGACGATGCATGTGCGCGGCTTCCTGCCGCTGGCGGTCGCGATCCTCGCCCAACGCGGCACGTGCATCGGTGAAGGCCTCGTCGCCATGCCGGCGCATCTGCTTGGCGAGGAAGGCCAGCTGGCGCTTGCGTGCGATATGCGCGGTGATCTTCCGCGTCCGCCCGATCTCCTCGACGATGTCGTCGGGCAGGTTCAATTTCGGAATGCGGCTCGGTGGCAATTCCATGAGCTGGCCGGCCAGCTTCAGGATGTCCAGGGCATTGCGGCGCTTTTCGCTACGGCTCGGACCGAAGTCCTCTTCGTCCCCGTCGTGCGGGCGGTCGTCGACAGGCTTCATGGCTGGGCATCCGTGATGGGCTTGAAATCCGCTTCGCGCTCGAACGTGAAACGGGGAAAGGTCTTGCCGTCGCGCTCCACCGTCTCGGCGAACATCGCGGCGGGACGCACCCACAGGCGGTGCTGGTCGTAGAGGTCCTGGTAGACGACCATTTCCTCCATCGACTCACTGTGCAGGGCGGTACCCAGCACTCGGTAGGGCATGCCCTTGAAGTGGCGGTAATAGCCGACACGGACGCTCATACGGTATTTCCATGGCACCATGCGCGGTGCGTTGCTTTTGATCGGGTGACGCGACCCCATCTGTATCGGGTTGGCCGCGTGCGGCCTGCCATTCTAACCGCCAGCCCCCGGGATGCCCACGTGAGCCAAGTTTCCACCCTCGACACCAGCCACCAGGACCTCAATCGCCTTGCCAGCCTGGCCGAGGACACGATCCGCCGTGCCCGCGCCGCGGGAGCGACCCAGGCCGAGGTTTCCGCCAGTGTCGACGTGGGCCTGAACGTGAACGTGCGCCTGGGCGAGGTGGAGACGGTGGAACACACGCGCGACCGGGGTTTTGCCCTGACCGTGTACTTCGGCCAGCGCAAGGGCTCGGCCAGCACCGCCGACCTCAACCTGGATTCGATCCAGGCCACCATCGACCAAGCCTGCGCCATCGCCCGGTTCACCGAAGAAGACCCTGCTTCCGGCCTTGCGGACGCCGATCGCATGGCCACGTCGTTCCCCGACCTCGACCTCTGGCATCCATGGGACATCGACGTCGACGGGGCCATCGCCCTGGGCCAGGAGATCGAGGAGGCCGGCCGCGCCGTCGCCGGCATCACGAATTCCGATGGTTCCAGCGTGAATGCGGGACAAAGTCTCTCGGTGTACGCCAATTCCCACGGCTTCCTCGGCCGCGAGCGTGGCACGCGGCATTCGCTCTCGGTGGCCCTGATCGCGGGCGACGACGATGGCATGCAGCGCGATTATTGGTACGACAGCGTGCGCCATGCGGGCGATTTCATGGACGCCGCCGCGATCGGCCGCAAGGCCGCCGAACGCACGCTGTCGCGCCTCGGTTCACGGCGCATCGGTACCCGTCAGGCGCCGGTCCTGTTCGCACCGGAGGTGGCGCGATCGCTGCTCGGCCATCTGCTGGGCGCCGTGAGCGGGGGTTCGCTGTATCGCCGCTCGAGCTTCCTGGTGGATCACGAAGGCAAGCAGATCCTGCCGTCGTGGTTCCGCATCGACGAAAAGCCCTTGATTCCGCGTGGCCTGGGATCGTCGGTGTTCGATGCCGAAGGCGTGGCCACGCTCGACGCACCCCTCGTGGTCGACGGCGTGCTGCAGCGCTACATCCTCGGCAGCTACTCCGCGCGCAAGCTGGGCCTGAAGTCCACCGGCAACGCGGGCGGCGTGCACAACCTCTTCGTGAAAACGGGTGACGACGACTTCGCCGGCATGCTGCGCAAGCTGGGCACCGGCCTGCTGGTGACCGAGGTGATGGGGCAGGGCGTGTCCATCGTCACCGGCGATTACTCGCGCGGCGCATCGGGCTTCTGGGTCGAGAACGGCCAGATCGCCTATCCGGTCGAGGAGATCACCATCGCCGCCAACCTGCGCGACATGTACGCGAACCTGGTGGCGGTGGGCGCGGATGTCGACCGCCGTTCGCATATCCTCACCGGTTCCTGGCTGGTCGAGAAGATGACGATCGCCGGCGAGTGATCGCCGGGAAGGGCGGGCCGCCCATGTGCCGCAAGTCGGCTTGACAGGCGGCCGGCCGAATCGGACAGTGGGCGCGACATCGCCCACGGAGTTCCGCCATGAGTACGCCGTCCGATCAAGTCCCGCCGTCGCCCCCGCCGTCCCCGCCGCCGTACGAGTCCACCGATCCCGTGGCGCCCAATACCGACGACAAGAACATCGCGATGCTGACCCATCTCTCGGGGATCATCTTCAGCATCATCGTGCCCCTCATCGTCTGGCTGGTTCATAAGGACCGCGCCGAAAAGAGCTACCTGGTGACCGAGGCCAAGGAGGCGCTGAACTTCCAGATCACCGTGCTGATCGGCTATGTGATCTGCTGGGTGCTCGCCTTCGTCATCATCGGTGCGTTCCTTACGCCGCTGCTGTGGTTGTTCAACCTCGTGTTCTGCATCATCGCGGCGATACGGGTGAGCCAGAACGGCACCTATCGGTATCCGTTCGCGTTGCGCTTGATTGCTTGAGTGCCGTGCCTCGAGGCGTTTGTGGGAGGCTTTTGTGGGAGCCGACCTTGTCGGCGATGGGTGCTTGCCTCGATCTGGCCCGCTGCCGCGGGATCGCCGACAGGGTCGGCTCCCACCACGGGTCGGCTTCCCATCTTGAGCGGCTCCCACAGGCGAAACGGAGATCAGTGGCCGCGGTGTGCGGAATAGCGGGCCAGTTCGGCCAGGTATTCGCCGCGTTCACCCAGCGGCTCGATGGCTTCGAGGGCCTCGTCGACAAGATCGGCGAGGCGCACGCGTGAGGCATCGAGGCCGATGATCGAAGGGAAGGTGGGCTTGTCGGCGGCCGCGTCCTTGCCCGCCGTCTTGCCGATCACGGCCGATTCGCCTTCGATGTCCAGGATGTCGTCGCGGACCTGGAAAGCCAACCCGACGGCGTGACCGTAGCGGTCGAGCCGTTCCAGGGTCGTCTCGTCATCGCAGCCCGCGGCGAGCGCGCCCAGGCGGATCGACGCCCGGATCAACGCACCTGTCTTGTAGGCATGCATGCGCTCGAGTTCTTCGAGCGATAGCCGGCGTCCCACGCCGGAAAGGTCGAACGCCTGGCCGCCCGCCATGCCTTCCGCGCCACAGGCCGCGCCGAGTGCCCGCAGCATCGCGATGCGACGCGGCGCATCGTCGTCGTCACCGGACGAGGCGGCGAGGATCTCGAAGGCGAGGGCTTGCAGGGCGTCGCCGGCGAGTATCGCCATGGCCTCGCCGAACACGATATGGCACGTGGGCCGGCCACGGCGAAGATCGTCATCGTCCATCGCGGGCAGATCGTCGTGCACCAGCGAATAGGCGTGGATGATTTCCACTGCGCAAGCCGGCGCATCCAGGATCGGGCCGTCGCAGCCGAGCGCGTGTCCGGTGGTGTAGACGAACAGGGGGCGCAGGCGCTTGCCGCCGCCGAGCACGGCGTAGCGCATGGCCTTGTGCAGGTCGACGGGCGGGAGGTCTTCGCCGGGAAGGACGCGCGCGAGCGCTTCGTCCGCCCGGACGACCAGCGCCTTCAGCGGTGCCGGCAGGTCAGTCGATGTGGGAGTCAAAGGGTTCGGCGGTATCGGGGGCTTCAGGATCGAGCAGCAGGCGTACACGCAGTTCCGCCTGTTCCAGCGCGGTCTGGCAGTGCCGGTAGAGACCGATCCCGCGCTCGAACGACTTCAGGGATTCGTCGAGGCTGAGCTCGCCGCCTTCCATGCGGGTGACCAGCTGTTCGAGCTCGTCCAGCGAGTGCTCGAATTCGGCAATCGAGGAGGCGGGAACGGGGGTGGCGGGGGACTTCGGCATGGCCGCAAAGCTAGCTCACATGGCGGTTTCGATCAATCGCCGCGGTGCCACACCGGTCGTCCGCCGACCTCGTCGAACAGGCTTTTTCCTTCATCGCTTAGCCACTTGTCGGCGACCGCGACGAGGCGGCCATCGGTCTCCACCAGTGGAATTCGGGGACGTTCCCAAGGGGGTATGGCCGCTTGCTGGAAGAGGTCCCGCAGCTCGCGAGTGTGCTTGTCGCCGTGGGGGCGCAGGGTTTCGCCTCCGCGCCGGTAACGCACCGTCACGGCGCGGGCCAGCCTGCCATGGGACAAGGAGAGCATGCCCCCGCCGGGAAGCGCGAGCGGCTCGCCGTGCCATGGGGACGACCAGCCGCTGTCGAAGTCGCCGCGCCGAGGCATGGCCCAGAGGCGGCCCTTCCAGACGCGCACTTCGGTGCCACCCCAGGCGACCAGCGGCAGGCGCTCGGCGGCCGCCTCGCGGACCTGGCGTTCCAGCGCCTCGCGCTGCGCCGTGGTCGGTGCGGACAGTCCCGCCTCGTGGAGCCAGTGTTCCAGCAATGGGGCTCGCCATGCCGGCGGCAGGGCGAGCCAGCCGCTGGCGTCCAGCGTGTCGTGCTCGTCGCCCAGGCGAAGCAGGGCGTCCATCCAGGCCTCGCGGAGGGTGTCCGCCGCCTCCTGGCACAAGCGGGCACCGTGCGCGATGCTGGTGGCCGCCTGGGGCCAGCGCGCGGTCAGCGCGGGAACGATCGTGGCGCGCAGATAGGCGCGCGCGATACGTGGATCGTCGTTGGACGGGTCGTGGATGACACCCAGCCGATATTCCGCGACGTGGTCGAGCAGGGCGGCACGCGGCAGGTCGAGCAAGGGACGCCACAACATGCCCGCGCCCAGAGCGCGTCGTTCGCGCATGCCGGCGAGGCCTTCCGGACCGGCGCCGCGCAGCAGCTTCAACAGGACGGTTTCCACCTGGTCGTCGCGATGATGGGCCAGCGCCAGCCGCTCGCCCGGCCGGAGCGATGCCGCGAAGGCGGCATACCGCGCACGACGTGCCGCCGCTTCGACACCTTCGCCCCGCGTCAGGTCGACCGCCACGCGAACCACGTCGCAGGGCACTTCCAGCGATTCGCAGAACCGCCGGCAATGCAGCGCCCACGCACCGCTCTCCGCATGCAGTCCATGGTCGATGTGGAGGGCGCGCAGCGCCGGGCGGGGCATCCGGGCGGCGAGCGCATGCAGCAGCGCGGTGGAATCGGGGCCGCCGCTGTAGGCGACGACGAGTGGTTGATTTCCCGCTTCGCGCAGCGAGCGATCGAGATGATCGGCCAGCGATGCGCTCATTTCGCCTTGCCGCGCATGCGCACGTAGAGATGCTTCGCGTTACCGAACTGGCGTTCCTCGACGTCGAACAGGCCGATGCCGTTGATGAGCCCGCTCAGTTTCGAATAGCCGTAGTTGCGTGAATCGAAATCGGGCGAGCGCTTGCTGAGGATGCTGCCGATGCCACCGAGCGCGGCCCAGCCGTTTTCGTCCGAGGCGGCTTCCACCGCGTTGCGCAGCAGGTTCATCAACTTGGTGTCGCCGCGAAGTTCGTGCGCGCTCCTGGGAGCGGACACGACCTCGTTCTCGTTCTGCTCGGTGCCCACCAGCACTTCCGTGTAGATGAACTTGTCGCACGCGGAAACGAAGGCCTTCGGTGTCTTCTGCTCGCCGAAGCCGTAGACGATGAGGCCGGCCTCGCGGATGCGCGACGCGAGGCGCGTGAAATCGCTGTCGCTGGAGACGATGCAGAAACCGTCGAAGCGTTCCGCATAGAGCAGGTCCATCGCGTCGATGATCATCGCCGAGTCGGTGGCGTTCTTGCCCGTGGTATACGCGAACTGCTGGATCGGCTGGATCGAATGATCGAGCAGGGCGGTTTTCCAGCCGTTGAGGTTGGGTCCCGTCCAGTCGCCGTAGATGCGCTTGACGTGCGCCGTGCCGTATTTCGCTACCTCGGCGAGCAGCCCGTCGACGATGGCCGGCCTCGCGTTGTCGGCGTCGATCAACACGGCGAGCTTCTGGGTGACGTCATTGGCCATGGCGGGCTCCGGTGTCGGCGGTCAGCCGATGGTACGCGCTAGCCGTGCCACTCGCTCCCTTCGGCTCCCCGCCCTGTTTCAGCCCTCGCTGAAAGCACCGTAGGCACGCAGGCGCTTGTAACGCCTTTCCAGCAGTTCGTCGGTGGACAGGGTTTCCAGCGCGTCGAGTTCGTTGAGCAGGACGGCCTTCAGGCGGATCGCCATCGATTGGGGATTGCGGTGCGCGCCACCTAGCGGTTCACGGACGATCTTGTCGATCAGGCCGTTCTCGAGCAGGCGCGGCGCCGTGAGGCCCATGACCTCGGCGGCGTCCTTGGCCTTGTCGGCGCTCTTCCACAGGATGGAAGCGCAGCCTTCCGGCGTGATGACCGAGTAGGTGGAGTACTGCAGCATCAGCGTGCGATCGCCCACGCCGATGGCCAGCGCGCCACCGGAACCGCCTTCACCCGTGACCGTGCAGATGACCGGAACGCGAAGGTCGGCCATTTCGAGCAGGTTGCGCGCGATGGCCTCCGACTGGCCGCGTTCCTCGGCATTGATGCCTGGCCATGCGCCCGCCGTATCGATGAAGGTGAACACGGGGATGTGAAAGCGTTCCGCGAGCTTGAACAGGCGCAGCGCCTTCCGGTAGCCCTCGGGACGCGGCATGCCGAAGTTGCGTTTCACCTTGGACTTGGTGTCGCGTCCTTTCTGGTGGCCGACGATCATGATCGAGCGGCCATTGATCCGGCCCAGGCCACCGACGATGGCCTGGTCGTCGGCGAACATGCGGTCGCCCTTGAGCTCGTGGAATTCCTCGCACATCGCCTGGATGTAATCCAGCGTGTAGGGACGCGCCGGATGACGCGACACCTGGCTCACCTGCCAGGGCGTCAGGTTGCGGAAGATCTCGGCCGTCTTGACCTTGAGCTTCTCGCTGAGCCGGCCGACTTCCTCGTCGATGTTGAACGCCTGGCCGCTGCTGGCGTGGCGAAGTTCTTCGATCTTCGCTTCCAGTTCGGCAATGGGTTGTTCGAAATCGAGGAAATTGGGGTTCATGGGCAACGGTGGTTCGGAAAGACCCGACAGTATACCGGGTGCCGCGGGAGGCCGGTGTGCGCCGGGGTACGGTGCGAGACCCATCCGCTAAGTACTTGACTGGACAACCGGGACGGGGCCTTTCCGGTCGGGATGTGCGCGGTCCGGGCGGGAATGAAAGGTTATCCGGAACTGATTGTCGGCGCGGCCCTTGCGCGCTGTGAGGCACGCCCCCGTACCAGTCTGGATTTGATGCAATGCCCACGCCTGCCGGGACGAGCCCGACGGGCGAACATGACATCGGCCGGCGTCCCAGGAAGGGCGCCGTCCCCACCTCAAGGAGATCCACGATCATGAAGAAGAAACTGTTGCTTTGCTCGGCCCTGCTCACGCTCACGTGCCAGGCAGGTGCCGCCGCGCAAGCGCAGGTAACCATGGCGCCGGGCCATGTCCCTGCGGGAATGTCCTTGGCCAGGGGCGGCGTGGTACCCATCTCCGGAGCGCTCATCAACGGGTCGATCCTGGGCCTCATCAAGCAGCCCCGCCGCGACGCCGCTCCCAGCGGGATGCCGGTGTGCGAGGACGCGGGGAAACAGACCTTGTGCCGTGTGGGCCTTGGTAACGGCGATTTCGAACACCCCCATGATCCCAAGGCGATCGCGGGATGGGTGTTGAAAGCCGGCGAGTACTCGCCCCATCCCTATCTGGGCTCCACGCCGGATTCGCGCGTGCTCGCCATGCCGGGGAGGGACGCTCTGGCGGCTTCGGGGGCATTGCTCCCGCAGGCATCGACGAGCGCGGCGTCGGCGGTACACACCTATACGGTCCGGCTTCGCGCGCGTGGTTCCGGCCCGATGCCGGCCAATGTCGAGACCACCCTGATGCTGGGCGGCTCGAAGGAGGGAGACGCGATCCACTATCTCGCCTCGGCCGATGAAACCGTGGGTTGGGACTGGAAGGATATCGAGTTCAAGGTCGAGACCGCCGTCGAACCGTCCGAGGCGTTGATGCTGATCGGTATCGAGCGCAAGGACAACAACACGCCGACCATGCTCTGGGTCGACGATGTCCGCATCATCCGTACCCCCGCCGGCGTGACGCCCGACGCGGATTGATCCAGGTGTGTTCCCGGAAACCTCCCACAAGGAAAGTGCATGATCTCGTTGAAGTCGCTTTATCGTCCTGCGCTCGTCATCGCCCTGTGCGCGATCGCGGGCACCGCCGCCGCGGACAACGATGGCCCCGATCCCTCCGGCTTGCCACCCTGCCAGCAGTCCAGTCAGGCCGACGCGTGCCGCCTGCCTGTAAGGAATGGCCAGTTCGACAGCCTGGATGGCTGGACGCGTACCTCGGGGCTCCCGTCCATCGGGTACGACCCGGCCGGAAATCCCCATGCTTCGCTCTACACCGGTGCCGGCATCCATCAGGCGGTCTACGCGCATTTCGGCACGTTGTCCCAGGATGCCGCCTATGTCCTGCGCTTTCGTGTCCGTTCCCACAACGGCGATAGCCGGGTCAGGGCGACGTTGTCGATGAGCGACGATGCCGCGACCCATACCCTCCCGCTCGGTTCGGCGACGACGATGGCCCGTAACGGGGAGTGGAGCATCATGGAGTTGGCGGTCAATGGCACCGCGTTCGCGGCGCCGGCGCATGTCCTGCTGGAAATCGCCAACGAAGGCGGCAACCACGACACCGTGCAGGTGGATGACGTCTACCTCGTGCAGTCCGTGGGTACCGAGGTACTTCGACGCCGTTGATGTCGATCGTGGCCCGGGCGGATTCGCCCGGGCCACGTTTCAATCGGCCGGACGTATCAGGCGCAATTCGGTGCCGAGTACGCCGGGCAACGTGCGCAGCGTGCGCATGAGATCGGGCAGGGCGCGCACGCGCCACGCGTCGCCCAATTCGAAGCTGGCCTGGCCCACGGCGTTTCGATAACCGGCGAGCAGCAATGGCGTGCGTCCGCCGCGATAACCCATGAGCGCCTGGCGCAGGTGCTGGGGGAAGTCCGGTCCGACGCCGTTGAGTTTCAGCGTGAGCAGGCGGCCGAAGTGCTCCATCGCATCGGCGAGCGAATACGCCTTGCGGGCACGCAACTGGTAGCCGCCTGCGAAATCGTCGATGCGCAGGCCACCTTCCACCACGATCAGATTGCCTCGCGTAAGCAGGGGCGCCGCCTCGGTGAATACTTCACGGAAGAAGCTGGTTTCCAGCAGGCCGGTCGCATCCTCGATCTGCACGAAAGCATCGCTGTCGCCGCGCTTGCGCATGCCCACGACCATGCCGGCGACCGTCCACGGCGTTTCCGGTCCGCGCCGGAAGCGGCTGGCATTGTCGTCATCGTCGTTGCGTCGTGGCTTGGGCGGCTGGTAACGCTGCGGGATCTCTCCGATCGGACAACTGGAAAGTTGCGCGAGCTCCGCCTTCCACGGGTCGGTGGGATGTCCCGAAAGGTAATGACCGAGCGTGTCGTGCTCGCCCTGCAGCAATTGTTCGAGCGGCCACTCGGGTACGGCGCCCGACAGTTCGATGAGGCTGGGCGCCTCGGCGGCGCCGAAGGCATTGCCGAAGATGTCGACCTGGCCGGACGCGCGGTTCTTCGCCTCCTGGTCGGCGGCGCGCATCGCTTCGGGAATGTGCATCAGCAGCGTGGCGCGGTTTTCGCCAAGGGCATCGAGCGCGCCGGATTGCACGAGGGCTTCCATCGTGCGCTTGTTGAGCTTGTTCGAGCCGACGCGCTGGCAGAAATCGACAAGGCCGCGGAACGGCCCCTTCGCCTTGCGCTCGGCGACGATCTCCTCGCAGATGCCCTGGCCCACGCCCTTGATCGCACCGAGCCCGTAACGGACCACGCGCGGTTCCACCGCTTCGAACATCCAGTCGGATGCGTTCACGTCCGGCGGCAGCACCGTGATGCCGATCGCGCGGGTTTCCTCGAGGAAGGTGACGGCCTTCTCGGTGTTGTCCATGTCCGACGAGATCGTCGCGGCCATGAACTCGGCGGGATAGTGCGCCTTCAGCCAGGCGGTCTGGTAGGAGACCAGCGCATAGGCGGCCGCGTGCGATTTGTTGAAGCCGTAGCCGGCGAACTTCTCCATGAGGTCGAAGATCGCGTCGGCTTTCTCGCCGTCGATCCCGTCCTTGGCGGCACCTTCGCGGAACGTCGCGCGGTGCTTGACCATTTCCTCGGCTTTCTTCTTGCCCATCGCGCGGCGCAGCAGATCGGCGCCGCCGAGCGTGTAACCGCCGACGATCTGCGCCATCTGCATCACCTGCTCCTGGTAGACCATGATGCCGTAGGTCTCTTTCAGGATGGGCTCGACGCGCGGATCCGGATATTCCACCGGTTCGCGTCCGTGCTTGCGGGCGCAGAAGCTGGGAATCAGGTCCATCGGGCCCGGGCGATACAGCGCCACCAGCGCGATGATGTCCTCGAAGCGGTCGGCCTGCGCGTCCTTGAGCATGCCCTGCATGCCGCGCGATTCGAGCTGGAAGACGGCGACGGTCTGCGCCTTCTTCAGCAGGTCGTAGACCTTGGGATCGTCCAGCGGGAGCGCTTCGATCACCAGCGGCTCGACGCCTTCGCGTTCCCGCCGTTTGTTGATCGCCTTCACCGCCCAGTCGATGATCGTGAGCGTGCGCAGGCCGAGGAAGTCGAACTTGACCAGGCCGACCGCTTCGACGTCGTCCTTGTCGTATTGCGTGACGACGCCTTCGCCACCCGGTTCGCAGTAAAGCGGGGCGAAGTCGGTCAGCGGGGTCGGCGCGATGACCACGCCACCCGCATGCTTGCCGGCGTTGCGGGTGAGGCCTTCGAGGCTCAGCGCGAGATCGATGAGCTGGCGCGGTTCCTCTTCCTGCTCGTAGACGTCGCAGAATTCCTTGACGATGCGATCGGGTTCTTTCTTCGATTTTTCCGTGCGGCCGAGCGCATCGCCGAGGGTGAGGTCGAGCGGCCGGTTGGGGATCAGCTTGGCGAGCCTGTCGACCTGGCCATAACCCATGCCGAGCACGCGGCCGGAATCGCGCAGCACGGCCTTCGCGGCCATCGAGCCGTAGGTGATGATCTGGCTGACATGGTCGCGCCCGTACTTGCGCGACACGTAGTCGATCACCTCGTCGCGTCGATCCATGCAGAAGTCGATGTCGAAGTCGGGCATCGACACGCGTTCGGGGTTGAGGAATCGCTCGAAGAGCAACTCGAACTGGAGCGGGTCCAGGTCGGTGATCTTCAGCACCCAGGCCACCAGCGAACCGGCGCCCGAACCGCGGCCCGGGCCCACGGGGATGCCGTTCTGCTTACCCCAGTTGATGAAGTCCGCCACGATCAGGAAGTAGCCGGGAAAGCCCATCCGGATGATGACGTCGACTTCACGATCCAGTCGGGCCTGGTAATCCTCCAGGGTTTTCCCCGGCGCCAGCGGGTGGTTGCGCAGGCGCTCCTCGAGACCTAGTTGCGCCTGCTCGCGGATGTACGAGTCGAGGGTGTGACCTTCGGGCACCGGGAAGTTCGGCAGGTAATACGTACCGAAGCTCAGTTCCAGGTTGCAGCGCTTCACCAGTTCGATGGTGTTCTCGAGCGCTTCGGGAATGTCGGCGAACAACGCCTCCATGTCCTCGGACGACTTGAAATATTGCTCTTCGCTGTAATCGCGCGGACGCTTCGGATCGGCGAGGACGCGGCCCTGGTTGATACAGGTACGTGCTTCGTGCGCCTCGAAACCGTCGCGATCGAGGAAGCGCACGTCGTTGCTGGCGATGACCGGCAGTTCGTACTCGCCGGCCAACGCCATGGCGGCACGCACCCAGTGTTCCTCGTTCTCGCGGCCGGTGCGGGTGAGTTCCAGATAGAGGCGATCGGGGAACAGCCGGCGCAGCGACTCCAGGCGCGGTCCGGCGGCGGTCAGGCCCGCGCCGAGCGCGACCCGCGCCACTTCGCTTTCACGTCCCGCGATCGCGATCAGTCCGCGCACGCTCTCCGGATGCATCCAGGCGGCGTCGACCAGCGCGCGGCCGGTACCCTGGCCTTCGCGCCAGGCGCGGGAGACCAGCCGGGACAGGTTGAGGTAACCGTCGCGGTCCTGGCAGAGCAGGGTGAGGCGCCAGGGGCGCGGATCATCGGGGCTGGACACCCAGATGTCGCAGCCGGCGATCGGCTTGATGCCGGCCGCGGTGCACTGCTTGTAGAACTTCACCAGGCCGAACAGGTTGTTCTCGTCGGTCAGTGCGACCGCCGGCATCCCCGCACGCACGCACGCGGCGACCAGCTGCTTGATGCGGATGGTCGAATCGACCAGCGAATACTCGCTGTGCAGGTGGAGATGGGCGAAACGGACGGACATGGGCGACGCCGGACAAGGCAGAGGGAAGGCTACCCGTGGGAGCCCGGCAGGACAAGAATTGACATCAACGCATGTGGGCCTCGGGGTGATCGATGAACCAGAGCCCGGCGAACAGCTTGGCGTCGATGGAGAACCCTTCCTTGGCACGGTCGAAGAGCCATTTGCCGGCCTCGGCGCGCGGAACCTCATGGACGATGATGTTCTCGGTCTCGTCACCGCCACCCGGGCCGACACGCTCCAGGTCCCATGCACGGACGAAGGCGATCATCTCGGTGCTCATGCCGGCCGACGAGGGCCCTTCGTGGACGAACTCGAGGTGGCCACAGCGGTAGCCGGTTTCTTCCTCCAGTTCACGCCGGGCCGCGATCAGGACGTCTTCGTCCTCCGCGCCGACGATGTCACCGACCAGGCCGGCTGGCATCTCGATGGTGTTCGCGAGGATGGAGACGCGGTATTGCTCCACGAAGACGACCTTGTCGTCCGGTGTCACCGCCAGGATGATCACCGCGCCCCCGGCGTTGTTGCGCACGGCGTATTCCCAGCGCCCGCGCTTCTTCATGGTCAGCCATTTGCCCTGGTACAGCGTTTCCTCGGGCGCGGCGGCGTCTTCGGGTACGGGCGAGGCGTGGGGCAGGGGACCGGTCGGCATGGGTGGGCTCCTTGAGGGGACGGCGAAGTATCCGCACAAGAGTATCGTGCCCGTGTGACGTCGGGGGATCAGATCAGCGCGCGCAGCCTCGTGCGCGTCAACGGGCCGAAGCGGATGCGCTCGCAGAGGTCGTCGATGGCCGATGCATCGCCGGCGCGCCGGCTGAGCGCGTCGGCCGTGTCGGCCACCGCGATATCCAGCGCGATGCGTGTCAGGCGGCGGCATAGCAGCGCCTGGTCGGCATGCTCGCGCAGGCGGACGGCGCAGGCCGCGGCGCCACGGATGCGCAGGTAGGGCACTTCGTCGATGCGTTCCAGGACGGCGTCGAGGCTGCCGAAGTGACCGAGCAGCGCGGCGGCGGTCTTGGCACCGATCCCCGGAACGCCGGGAATGTTGTCCACGGCATCGCCGCACAAGGCGAGGTAATCGGCGACCTGGTGCGGATGCACGCCCATGCGTTCGAAGACGCCGGCGGCGCCCCAGCGAACGTTCTTCGCGAAATCCCATTGCTCGTCGAACTCACCGAGCAACTGGCCGAAATCCTTGTCCGCCGAAACGATCACGCCGCGGAACCCGTGCGAGCGCAGCCCCCAGAGGGCGCTGCCGATGAGGTCGTCGGCCTCGTACTGGTGGTCGTTGAGCACGGTGAGGCCGAGCGCCGCGGCGATCTCGCGGCAGAGCGCGAACTGGCGCACGAGCTGCGGTGGCGGCAGATCGCGGTTCGCCTTGTAGGCCGGATAGATCGCATTGCGGAAGGAGGTGGTGAGCGACGCGTCGAAGGCCACGGCGATGTGTTCCGCGCGGGTGCGCTCGAGCAATTCGCAAAGGAACCGGGTGAAGCCTTGCACCGCGTTGACCGGCTCGCCTTCGTGGTCGTGGAATTCGTCCGGCATCGAATGCCAGGCGCGAAAGACGTAGAGGCTGCCGTCGACCAGGTGGACGAGTGAATCGCCGCTCACGGTTCCCACGTGCTCACGATGTCGTCGTAGGCGGGGCGGTCGCGCTCGGGCGCCTCCATGACGGGGGTGCCGACGTGGATGAAACCGATGACGTGCTCGTTCTTCTTCATGCCCAGCAGCTTCGCCACGTCGCGGTCGTAGGCGGCCCAGCCGGTCAGCCACTGCGCGCCGTAGCCCAGCGACTGCGCGCCGAGAAGGATGTTGTAGGCGACACAGCCGGCGGCGAGGTTCTGTTCGAGCTCGGGAACCTTGCTGTCTTCGTCGATCCGGGCCGAGACGACCAGCACCAGCGGCGCGTGCTCGTAACGGCGCTGCTCCTTCTCGCGCTTCGCGTCGGACAGGTCGGGGTTTGCCTCGACCGCGCGCCTGGCCAGTGTTCGGCCGAAGGCCAGCTTGGCCTCGCCACGGAGGATGCGGATGCGGAAGGGCTCCAGCTTGCCGTGGTCGGGCACGCGGATGGCGGCCTCGAGCAGGCGGCGCAGCGTGGCGTCATCGGGGGCGGGTTCGCCGAGCTGGCGCGAAGGCACCGAACGGCGGGCGTCGAGGAAAGCCAGGGCGGTCAAGGTCATCCCCCTAGTTTACCCGGCAGCCGCCCCGGTGGGAGTAGACCTTGTGGCAGCCGACCTTGTCGGCGATCCCGCGGCAGCGGGCCAGGTTGAGGCAAGCACCCATCGCCGCTGAAGCGGCTTCCCACCACAGCATCGATCCCGCCACAGCATCGAGTAGACCAGTTTAGGAAGAGACCTGGTGGGAGAGACCTGTGGGAGCCGACTTGTCGGCGATCCCGCGGCAGCGGGCCAGGTCGAGGCAAGCACCCATCGCCGCTGAGGCGGCTCCCACGACAGCACCGGGCTACCGGTGCCTTTTCAGTCGCCAGGGGGTGGGCGCGGGCCGTCCGGAGGCCGGGGGCCATCCGGGGGCGGCCTGTGCCCATCGGGCGGTGGCGGGGGCGGCGGCAAGGCGTCGTTCGGTCCCAGGTGGTCGATCGCTTCGCGCTGTTGCTCGGGCGACTGTTGCCGCCACTTGTCCATCAACTGGCGGCGCTGTTCCGGCGAGAGGTTGCGGAAGCGCTCGAAGGCGTCGTGCAATTTCGCGCGCTGCTCGGGCGTGAGGTCCTGGAACTTCTGCCGGTTCTTGCGCGCTTCGGCACGCTCCTCGGGCGTCATGTGTTGCCACCGCTCGATGCGCTCGCGGATTTCCGCGCGGCGTTCCGGCGGCAGGCCGCGCCAGCGCTGCGCCTTGTCGAGCATCCTCGACTGGCGTTGGGGAGGGAAGCTGTCCCATTCGCCGGCCAGCGGCGCGAGGATGTCTTTCTCGTCGGGCGACAGCGCGCTCCACGGACGCGGCGGTGGCAGCGGTTCCCCCTCGCCCGGCGGCGGGGGCGGTGGACGATCCTGCGCCGATACGGCAAGGGGGGCCATCAGTGCGAGAAACATGGCGAGGACGAGCGGAACGCGGCGCATGGGAATCACTTGCGGGACGAGGACGGGGTGTCGTTGTAGGCCAGCCAGCTATAGAACTGGAGGTCCTTGTACAACGCCGGATCGGCGACATCGGCATCCGGCGGCAGGTCGTTGGGGTCGGCATCGGCCGCCTGCCGGACGGCGGGCGGCGCCGAGGGCGTCACGCCGGGCTGCCAGACCATCAACGTGGCCAGGGCGAGCACCGCGAACGCGCCCGCCGGCAACATCAGGCGCCGTACCGGCGACTCGGCAGGCTGGGCCAGCGCGGTGCGACGGGCGGCGCGCAGGCGGCCGGCCACGGCCGGATCCACGTCACGGCTGGCGCGCAGGTACAGGTCCCTGGCGCGGCGTTCGAGTTCCCGATCGTGCTGGCTCATCGCCATGCCTCCAGTTGGTCGCGCAGCGAATGCATCGCGCGCGAAAGGTGAGTCTTCACACTGCCGTCGGAGCAGCCCATGGCTGCCGCCGTCTCGGCCACGTCCAGGCCTTCCATGATGCGAAGCGTGAAGGCTTCGCGCTGGCGCCGGGGCAGGTTGCGCACGGCGGCCACGATATCCGTGAAGGCCTGTGAGTCCTGCAACCGCGCCGAGGGGTCCGGGCTGTCGTCGGCCGGTTCCCAGCTCGGCAGGTCGTCGCCGTCGTCGTCCTTTCCGCCACCCAGCCAACCCACCACGATCGAGCGCACCTTGCGACGGCGTTGCAGGTCGACGATGCGCCTGCGCAGGATGCCCCAGAACAACGGGGTCCATTCCTCAGCGGGCTTCTCGCCGTAATGGCGGACCAGCCTCAACATGGCGTCCTGCACGGCGTCCAGCGCGTCCTCGCGGTTGCCCAGATGGATCTCGGCCATGCGCCAGGCACGGCGCTCGATGGATGCGAGGAAGGCATCCATGCTCGCGGGCACTTCGCGCAGGTCGTCGAGCGATGCGCTGTCGATCGCGATAGAGGCGTTCACGGCCTTCCCCGCGTCGTCGGTCTTCGCATCCTCGTGCTCCATACGGCCTGGTCTACTCCGGTTAACGCGGTCGGCGACCGCCGGTTGACTGCTTGTTTCGCGCAATATCTTCCGGGGCAAGGGATTTACGGCTTATGAAGTCAATGGGCGTGACGGCCGCGAGCGCGCAGGGGCCAGGCGACCAGGGCCGCCAGTACGGCGCCCGCCAGGGCGAGGACGATGTCACCCGGCCCCTGGGCCAGGCGGGCCAACTCGATCAGCATGGCCGGCCCGGCATCGCTCATGGCCTGGGCCAGGCCCACGCCCATCATTCCCGAAATGGACGCGGCAGCCACCAGGCAGGCCGTGTAGGCGGCGGCGATCAAGGTGGCCACGGCGGCCAGCAGCGCACCCGTGGCGCCACGGAAACGCAACCAGCGACGCACCACCACGCCCAATATCCAGCCGGCGGGCAGCACCAGGGCGGGCAGGGCGCGGCCGAACATCATCGACGGCACCATCCAGACGGCGCCCACGGCGAAGCCGAACATGACGGCGCAGAGGAGGCCGAAAAGGAAGCCGGAAAGGTGAATACGCTCAGCCGGCATGGGTATCGGTCAGGTCGCGCATGGGATCCTGGATCGGGCAAAGCGGCCATGATAGCGGGCGGGAAGGCGCGGCGCTCTTGAGGGCGTAGGCCGCAGCCCCGACGTTAGAGCCGGTAGACGCTTAACGCCGGTCCACGGCGGGCGCATAATCGACGACTTTGCGGCCGCGGCGCGGCCTTCACAGGACAGCAATGAGCGGTTTCAGCCTCAGCAGCGAGCCCTTCACCCTCGAGCGTGACTGCCAGGCGGTCATGGTCCCGCAGGGCGAGACGGTGACGCTTCCGGCCGGGCAGATCGGCTACATCACCCAGGCGCTGGGTGGCAGTTTCACCGTGTACGTGGAAGGCAACCTGTTCCGGATCGCGGGAAACGACGCCGACGCGCTGGGCAAGGAACCGCCCAAGGCCATCGAGCTGGACGACGACGCTTCCGACGAGGACGTCGAGAAACTGGTCTGGCAGCAACTCCGCACCTGCTTCGATCCTGAGATCCCCATCAACGTGGTCGAGCTGGGGCTCGTCTACGACGTGACACTCGAGACCACGGACGAGGGGGCCCGCCGCGCCTACGTGAAGATGACCCTGACCGCGCCCGGTTGCGGCATGGGCGATATCCTCGTGGACGACGTGCGCACCAAGCTCGAACTCATCCCGACGGTGGTCGAGGCGGATGTCGACCTCGTCTTCGATCCGCCCTGGAACCATTCGATGATGTCGGACGCGGCGAAGCTCGAAACCGGCATGCTCTGACGCCACCTGCGTCGCATTTTCCTTCGGCCTAGGGAAATCCCTAGGTAGTCGACCGCGAGATCTTGCGCTAGGTTGACCGTGACTTGCGGCGGGGAGGCCGTCGAGTCGGAACAAAACGGGCATCGCGCCGCGGCGCGAATTCATATCGTTCGGAATGTGGTCCCCACGGCCGCAATGGCTTCGTGCGGCCCATTCCCGGAGGAGGAACGTAATGGCAAGTCATTTTCGCTTGAAACTCCTGGTCGCTTCGCTGGCTATCGCGGCTACTTCGGTGGCCACGGCCGGCACCGAGCAGGCGCTCCGTGCGCAGAACCTCGGAGCCGTCCCCGCCAACCAGTTGGCGGCAAAGCTCGGCCTTTCCGCGGACAATGCGTTCGTGGCCAGGAATGCGCTGCCGACGGTGAAGGGAACCCAGACGGTACGCATGCAACAGACGTTCAAGGGCGTGCCGGTCTATGGACGCAGCATCGCCGTGGAGCAGGACGCCCAGGGCAACGCGCTGGTCGCCAACGGTATCGTCACCTCGGACCTGCAGGTCGATCTCACCTCGGTGACGCCGAAGATCGACCAGGCCAGTGCGATCGCGTCGCTGATGAAGCAGGCGCGCACGCTGACCGCGGCGACGGTCAAGCCTGAAAACGCCAAGGCCGATCTGTACGTATATCCGGTGGACGGCGCCCCGGCACGCCTCGTGTACCTGACCTCGTTCTTCTCCGGTGGCGATCGTCCCACCCGCCCGACGGCGATCATCGATGCCAACACCGGGCAGGTGATCGAGCAGTGGGAAGGCCTCACCAACGCCGAAGTGGACGCGACCGGCCCGGGTGGCAACCAGAAGGTCGGCCAGTACACCTGGGGTGCGAACGGCTTGCCCGCGTTGCGCGTGACGCAATCCGGAACCACCTGTACGGCGCAGAACGCGTACGTGAAGTCGTACAACATGAAGAAGGCGACCTCCGGCAGCGGCACGCTGTGGAGCTTCACCTGCTTCAACTCCAGCGGAGACGCGGTGAATGGCGCCTATGGCCCGATCAACGACGCGCATCACTTCGGCGGCGTGGTCCATGACATGTACACCGCTTACACCGGCGCGGCACCGTTGAACCAGGTGCTGATCATGAAGGTGCACTACGGCAGCAACTACGAGAACGCGTTCTGGGACGGCAGCTCGATGACGTTCGGTGACGGCGCCAGCACGTTCTATCCGCTGGTCGCGCTCGACGTCACCTCGCACGAGATCAGCCACGGGTACACGGAACAGCACTCGAACCTCGCCTATAGCGGCCAGTCCGGCGGCATGAACGAGGCCTATTCGGACATCGCGGGTGAAGCGGCCGAGTACTACGACCGCGGCAGCAACGACTTCCTGGTCGGCTCGGACATCGTCAAGACCAGCGCCGGCATCGGCGACGCGTTGCGCTACATGTGCAACCCGACCCAGGACGGCGGCTCGATCGACAACGCGGCCGATTACTACAACGGCCTGGACGTGCATTACTCCTCGGGTGTGTACAACAAGGCGTTCTGCGTGCTGGCCAAGAAAACGGGTTGGGACACGGTCAAGGCGTTCAAGGCCTTCGCCCGTGCCAACGCCCTCTACTGGACGGCCAGCTCCACGTTCAACAGCGGTGCGTGCGGCGTGGCGAGCGCGGCGACCGACCTGGGCTACTCGGCGACCGACGTCGCCGCGGCGTTCACGGCGGTGGGCGTGACCTGCTCGACCGGTGGTGGTGGCGGTACGCAGTTGCAGAACGGCGTGGCCAAGACCGGCCTGGCGGGAAGCTCGGGTACCGAACTCAGCTATACGGTCGTCGTCGCGGCCGGTGCGTCGAACCTGTCCATCGTCACCAGCGGTGGCACGGGCGATGCGGATCTCTACGTGAAGTTCGGCTCCGCGCCGACGACCTCGAGCTACAACTGCCGTCCGTACCTCAACGGCAACAACGAGACCTGCACGTTCGCGGCACCGCAGGCCGGCACCTACTACGTCAAGGTCCGTGGCTATACCACGTTCTCCGGCGTCTCCCTAAAGGCGACCTGGACGCCGTAAGCGACGGCATCGACGTGCGTTCGACGAGGCCCGGGCGTTAGCGCCCGGGCCTCTTTCGTTTGCACTGGTTTTTCCTACGTGTCCCGGTGGGCAGGGTCGGGTAGGCGCTCCACCGTCGCGGCCTTACGTTCGTTCGATCCCCGCAGCCTCGCTGCGCCATCGAAGGAACATCCCCATGCGATTGGCCCACCTCGTCGTTTTCGTCCCGCTCGTTTTCTCTCCGTCCGCCTCTGCGGACGAGGCCCGTTACATCGTTCATTTCGTCGACGCGGATTCGGCGCGCGCCGCGCGCACGTCCCGTTCGATGGCCGGCACCGCGCGGCTCGACGCGCCACGGCATGTGCGTTCACTGGCGGCGGGCGGCGAACTCTTCCAGGTGCACGGCGGCGACGTGTCCCGTCTCGCCGGTCTGCCGGGCGTCGCCGCCGTCGAGGAAGACCTCGTCGTCACCGCCACGGCCATCGTCGACCCGCTATGGAAACGGCAGTGGTACATGCACGATCCCAAGGTGGGCGTGGACGCCGAAGTGGCGTGGCGCCATACGCGTGGGGCGGGGGCGGTGGTCGCCGTGCTCGACACCGGCATTACCCCGCATCCCGAATTCGATGGCCAGTTGCTGCCCGGCTACGATTTCGTGAGCGATGCCGCCGCCGCGCGCGACGGTGACGGCCGCGATGCGAATCCCGCCGACGAAGGTGACTGGAGGGATGCCGGCGACTGTGGCTCGGCGCGCGTCGTCCCCTCGTCGTGGCACGGATCGCACGTGGCCGGCCTCGTCGTGGCGCGTTCCGGCAACCGGCCGGGCATCGTGGGGCTCGCGCCCGAAGCGAAGCTGCTACCCGTGCGCGTGCTCGGTCATTGCGGCGGGCGGATTTCGGACGTCGCCGATGCGGTTGTCTGGGCCAGCGGCGGTACGGTGCCGGGCGTGCCGCCAGTGGAACGTCGTGCCGATGCGATCAACCTGAGTCTCGGTGGTCCTGGCGCCTGCGGCGTCGCGATCGCACGGGCCATCGAACAGGCGCGCGGACGCGGCACGGTGGTGGTCGCCGCCGCCGGCAACGATCAGGCGAAGGCCTCGACCAACGTACCCGCGAACTGCCCGGGCGTGGTCACGGTCGCGGGCCTGGCGCGTGATGGCTCGATGGCGTGGTATTCCAATCACGGTGAGCGCGTCACGCTCTCCGCGCCCGGCGGCAGTTTGGGCGAACGCGGTGCGGACGACATCGTGTCCACGGTCGACGCGGGTAAACGCGGTCGCGAGCGTTCCATCTTCGCGTATCTCGCAGGTACCTCGATGGCGGCACCGCAGGTGGCGGCGCTCGTCGCGCTGATGCGCTCGGCCGACCCCGTCATCGGTGTCGACGACGTGACACGGCAGTTGGTCGATAATGCGCGGCCCCTTCCGGGACCTTGCCCGAAGGGTTGCGGCGCGGGCCTGATGGATGCCGGCGCGACCGTCGATGCGGTGGTCGAGGATCGCGCGCGGCGTTGAGGCGGCGTGGAGCCCGCCCCTCGCTCAGATGGCCTCGAAACGATTCGCGTCGCGGTTCTTGCGGACCGTGGCCGGATCCCACACGCGGCCGTTCATGGCGATGTAGACGCCATCGGCCAGTGTCTGCACCGCACCCACGGCGCAACCGATGTTGAACACCGCGTCGGAACCCTGGAAGCGCGCGGGGTTGAGCGCGCCGGTGAGCACGATGACCTTGCCGGGAATGCCGGCCAGTACGTGGGCCGTCTCGACCATCGTGTCGGTGCCGTGCGTCACCAGCACATGACGATGCGGCTGTGCCTCGATCGTGCTGCGGATCAGCGCACGATCCTCATCGGTCACGTGCAGGCTGTCCTTGCGCAGGATGGGGATCACGTCGAACCGGAAGGCGACGCCCAACTGATGAAGGATGTCGCCGATCTGTGGCGAGCCGATCTGGTAGTCCGACTTGTCGTCGAAATACACCTTGTCGATGGTGCCGCCGGTGGTGACGATGGTGAGCTGCTGCATGATTGACCTGGGAAGCGGGGTGAAGCGGAGCCGGCATTCTACATCGCATGTCCCGGATGAGCCGCCTCAGCGATGAAGGCCTGCCTCTGGCGCGTCCGAGGCCAGGGCCATGTCCTGCTCGTTTTCCGGTAGCGCCAGCCGGTCCAGGCCGTGGGCGATGAACCGCCGGGCCGCGGCCGCAGGCCGCGGATCGCCCGAGGTGGCCGCCCAGGCCGCCGATCGCAGGAGGAGCGCGGCGGCCATCGTACGCGCGAGGGTAAAGGCGATCCCGCGTGCCGACGCCTCGAGGGCGGCGCGATCCGCCGCGATCTCGCCCAGCAAGGCTTCCGTCGCGTCGATCGTGCCCGCGATGATCGCGCGCTCCGGTGCCCCTTCCGGCACCAGCGCACGGATCGCCTGCCTGAGCGGCCCGAGGCCGCTTGGCAACGCGCGCAGCATGTCCAGCGAAAGCACGTTCGTGGTGCCTTCCCAGATCGCATATACCTGCGCGTCCCTCAGCAGTTGCGGAAGGCCGGTGTCCTCGATGTAGCCGGCGCCGCCGAAGCATTCCAGGGCCTCGGACACCACGCGGATCGAGACCTTCGCCGTCCACAGTTTCGCCAGGGGCGTCAGCAGGCGCAGCAGGGCGGCATCCTGGATCTC
Organism: Luteibacter sp. RCC_6_2; assembly: GCF_041360655.1. NCBI lineage: Bacteria > Pseudomonadati > Pseudomonadota > Gammaproteobacteria > Lysobacterales > Rhodanobacteraceae > Luteibacter > Luteibacter sp. RCC_6_2. The sequence goes on from NZ_JBFUPQ010000018.1 coordinate 73,248, forward strand.
GCCTTCGCCGTGTTCCGTGCGACCCAGCAGTTCCGCGACGTGGAAGGTGAGGGAGAAGGCGGCTTCGTATTCCGCCTGCATGTCCGCGAGCGTTCGCGCATGCAGGGGATGGTCGATGAGGCGGTGCCCGAAGGCACTGCGCCGCAGGGCGTAGTCGCGAGCGAGGGCGATCGCCCTCGCCATGCTCGCCACCGCGCACACGGCGTTCCAGGTGCGCGTGACGTTGAGCATCGGGGCGATCTGGCGAACGCCATGGTCCAGTGGGCCGACGGGTGTCGCGGGCAGGCCGTCGAGATGAATCTCGGCGGTGGGCAGTTCGTGGGTGCCGAGTTTTTTCTTGAGCCGGTCGATGGTGATGCCACGCCACGCGCCGTGTTCGTCCTTCGTCTCGACGTAGAAGAGCGCCAACGCCGCCGTGCCCGTGCCGGCGCCTTCCGGACGTGCCAACGCGAGCGCCGCCTCGCCCACGACGGCCGAACTGAACCACTTGCGGCCATACAGTCGCCACTGGCCGTTCGCATCCTGCCGGGCCGTGGTTTCGGTACGCCCGACATCGGAACCGCCGGGCGTTTCCGTCATCCATTGGCCCGACAGCCAGAACGTGGCCGGATCGCGGCTGAGGAAATGCGGCAGCGCGCGTTCGATCAGGCCTGCGTTACCCGAGGCGCGCAACGCCGTCGCCGCGCCATCCGTCATCGCCAGCGGGCAGCAATAGAATTCGCTGGCAACGTGATAGAGGTAGACGCGTGCGAATTCCTCGACGCGCGCCCAGCGTGACGGTTCGTGCCCGGCGGCGAGCACCGCGTGCTTCGTCGTCAGGCCGGGTCCTTCTTCCCAGGCCGTAGTCAGGGCGATGCGGTCGACGCGGGAGCCCCACGCGTCCCACTGCGTAAGGACGGGCTCGCCGCGCGGCGTGCGTCCACGACGGTCCCAGGCCATGACGGCGTAGTCGGCCAGCGCTTCCAGGTCGGGACGCATCGCCACCAGGCGGTCGGCGGGCAGCGTATGGCCCAGCCACGCGTTGAGCACGCGGTCGTCGCGGAAGGGATGCGCCAGTCGCGGCGCTTCCTGCACAAAACCCATCGTGGCGTCCTCGTCGTCGTCGGATTCGAGGCCTAGCCTGCACCGGCCTCGTCCGTCCGTCGATACGCTGCGCAACATGCGCCGCGCCGGGATCAGCGCCGGCGGCGGACGCCCACGCCGAGCGTGCCGATAAGCAGCAGGGTGAGCACGATCTCCGCGACCGCCAGCCAGCGGTCCGCCGTGGAACTCCATGCCTCGGAAACACCGTGGCAGAAATAGAACAGGGCGAGGATGCCGACCCACAGAAGGGCGCGGGTGACGTTCGGCAGCGAGAGCAGCGGCAGCAGCAAGGGCGGCACGGTGAGCGCGAACGCCACCCATGTCGGGATCGATACCGGCGGATACAGGGTGTACCAGAGCAGCTGCAAGGCCAGCAGGGCCGCCCACGCCGCAAGCCCGACCTTCTGCGTGGTACTCGAGGCCTGGCTCACGCGGGGGTGCCCAGACGCCGGGCGACGTCGGCGAGGCGCTTGCCCAGCGCCCGCGCCAGTTCACGTTCGTGTTCGCTGATGCCGTTGTCGCCGCGGCTGCCGGCGACGTGACTCGCGCCATACGGCGTGCCTCCGGTCGTCGTGCTGCTCAACGCCGGTTCGGTATAGGGGATGCCGACGATGAGCATGCCGTGATGGAGCAGCGGCAGGGCCATCGACAGCAGGGTGGCTTCCTGGCCGCCGTGCATCGTACTGGTCGAGGTGAACACGGCCGCTGGCTTGCCGGAAAGCGCACCCGAGGCCCATTCCGCGCCGGTGGTATCGATGAAATGCTTCAGCGGGGCGGCCATGTTGCCGAAGCGGGTGGGGCTTCCCATCGCCAGGGCCACGCATTCGACCAGGTCGGCGCGCGTCACGTAGGGGGCGCCTTCCTCGGGTTCCGGCGGCATCGCCGTTTCGGTGACCGGCGCCACGGGGGGTACCTGGCGAAGACGCGCCCGCATGCCCGGTACTTCCTCGATCCCGCGGGCGATGAAACGGGCGAGCTGGGCCGTGTGGCCGCTACGGCTGTAGTAGAGTACGAGGACGTCGTGGGACATGGATGGCCGCCTTTGCGAAGGCGCTAGTCTCGCAGAACTGCCACGCGTTCCCAATCGTTTGGGACTGGATGAGGATGGACATGCCACTGCGCATCGATCGCGACCGCGCGTTGAGTTTCTCGCGCTTCACCTGGCTGCGCTTCGTCGACGACAAGTGCTTCGAGACCGCCGGCGCGCTCTCGTACACCACCCTGGTGTCGCTGGTGCCGCTCACGGTGGCGATCTTCGCCATCCTCTCGGCCTTTCCCGTGTTCGCGGAATGGCGCGGCTCGCTGGCGAACTACGCGTTCCAGAATTTCGTGCCGGCCACCGGCATGAAGATACAGGAGTACATGCTGGCCTTCGCCGACAAGGCCAGCCAGCTCACCGGCATCTCGATCCTGGTGATGCTGTTCAGCGCCGTGTCGATGATGATCAGCATCGAAGACCGCCTCAACCGGATATGGCGCGTGCGCAAGCCGCGTGGCTGGGCTTCACGCCTGCTGCTGTACTGGGCGGCGCTGACCCTGGGCCCGATCCTGGTCGTCGGCGGGCTGGCCTTGTCCTCGTACATCACCGCGCTCCCGATGCTGCATGCGGCGGCCGACCAGATCGCGACGCAGAGCAGCCTGCTCAACCTGCTGCCCTTCGTGATCACCTTCGTCACGCTCGTGCTCATGTACACGATGGTGCCCAACCGTCGCGTTTCATGGCGGCACGCGGCCATCGGCGCGCTGCTGGGCGCGATCCTGTTCGAGTTCGCACGCTGGGGGTTCACCGAGTTCATTCGCAACTCGCCCAACTACGAGGAGATCTACGGCGCGCTCGCGGCGATCCCGATCTTCCTGCTGTGGATCTACCTGTCATGGATCATCGTGATCCTCGGTGCTTCCATCGCGGCGTCCATTTCCGCCTTCGAATACACCGTGCCCCACGAGGCGCTGCCGGAAGGTGCCGAATTCATCGGGTTGCTGGTCGTATTGCAGCATTTCGTCGATGCGCAGCGTTCGGGCGAAAGCGTGGACCCCGCCACGGTGCGCCTGCGCGAGCCGTACCTGCCGTCGAGCGCGATCGCAGCTTATTTCGACGACCTGCAACGCGCCGACATGATCCAGCGTGGGGAAGCCGGCGGCTGGTTGCTCAGTCGCAGCCTCGACGCGACCGAATTGCTGCGCGTGTATCGCTGCACGCAGTACCGTCTTCCCCTGCGGCCGCGTGAACAGGTGGAGCGGCTGGGCATCGAATTGCCGCCGGAGCTGCTCAGCCTGTTGGATAATCTGGCCCTGGCACTCGACGCCACGCTTGGCGCGCGCCTCGACCAGTTGTTTCCACCCACGCCTATCCCCGCCCCCACCGAGGACACCCCCGCATGATCCCCCGCCTGCTTGCCATCGCGGCCCTCGCCTTCGTCACGCCGACGATCGCCGCCACGGCGGCCAAACCCGAACTCAAGGTCACCACGCTCGACGGCAAGCCGTTCGACCTTGCCGCGCAGCGCGGCAAGTGGGTCGTGGTCAATTACTGGGCAACTTGGTGCGTCCCCTGCATCAAGGAAATGCCGGACATCTCCAACTTCGTGAAGAGCCGCAAGGACGTCTCCGCGATCGGTCTCGCGTTCGAGGATACCGAGGCCAGCGATATCACCGCCTTCCTGCGCAAGCATCCCGTCGTGTATCCCATCGCGCAGGTCGACGTCACCGCGCCGCCGAAGGATTTCGATTCGCCCAAGGGCTTGCCCACCACCTACCTGATCGCGCCGGACGGCCACGTCGCCCAGCGTTTCGTGGGGCCGGTCACGGCGGAAAAACTCAACGAGGCCATCGCCAAGGGGTCGTGACATGAAAGCCGCGCGGTTCGTCGTCGGGGGAAAGGTGCAAGGCGTGTTTTTTCGCGCGTCGGCGCGCGAGCAGGCGATGTCGCTGGAACTCACCGGCCATGCGCGCAATCTCGTCGACGGCAGCGTGGAGGTGGTCGTATACGGCGACGCCTCCGCGATCGATCGCCTCGAAACCTGGCTGCGCGACGGCCCCGACGCCGCCGAGGTCGACCAGCTCTATCGCGAGGAGATCGGCGCGCATGATGCGCCGGCGGAGTTCCTGGTCAAGTGATGCCGGGCCAAGCCTTTGGCTCGTGCGGGAGCGGTTTATGTGGGTGCCGCTTATGTGTGTGCTGCTTATGTGGGTCCTGCTTATGTGGGAGCCGCTTCAGCGGCGATCCCGCGGCAGCGGGCCAGTTCGAGGCAAGCACCCATCGCCGCTGAAGCGGCTCCCACAAGGGTCTCGTTCCCCGCAAGGGCCGCTCCTGCAAGAGCTCACTTCCTCAGCAGTGAATTAGCCCAAGAAAACGGCTTTATCAGTCCGTCGGGCCGCTGGCATTCGCGGGTCGCGCGATCAAGGTCGCGGGAATCGTCCCGCCGTCCGACAGCTTGAACGCGACCGTCACCTTCTCGCCGGGTTTCACCGGGTGCTTCGCCTGCATCAGCATCACGTGGTATCCGCCGGGAGCGAAGGTGAGCTTGCCTTTCGGGGGCAGCGCCACGCTGTCCATCATCTCCATGCGTCCCATGCCGCCTTCCGTGCTGCTGCGGTGGATCATCGCCTCGGCGTAGTCCGGACTTTCCGCGCCGACGATCGTCAGTGCGCGGTCCGTGGTGTTGTCGAAGGTGACATAGCCGCCGGCGGGCAGGCTGCCCGGCAGGACGCGCAACCAACCCCCGGTCACCTGCACGCCGGTAGTGTCCGCGGCGTGCGAGATGCCGGCGGTTCCGGCAAGCAGGAACAAGGCGGCAGCGAGCGAGCGGTACCTCATGGACGGGTCTCCAGCGACGTGAGCAGGTGAAGGTCGTGAACGATGTCGTCCTGCGAGGCGGACGGCGTGGCCAGCAAGCGTGCCTTGCCTTCGGCGTCGAACAGGTAGATGGCGGAACTGTGGCTGACCTCGTAGTTGCCGTCGGCGCGGTCGGGCTCGCGGGTGAAGGCCGAGCGGTAACGCTTTGCCAGCGCCTCCACGTCACCATCGGAACCGACCAGCCCCACGGCGCGCTTGTCGAAGGCGTTCACGTAGTCGTGCATGACCGCCGGCGTGTCCCGCTTGGGGTCGACGCTGACGAACAGGATGCGCACCTTGTCCGCCGGCGCGCCGAGGCGGTCGAGCACCACGTGCAACTGGGTGAGTGTCAATGGACAGACATCGGGGCAGTGCGTATAGCCGAAATACATGAGCACCACCTTGCCCTTGTAGTCGGCGCCGGTGACGCGCTTGCCGTTGTCGTCGGTGAGCTTGAAATCCAGGTCAGGCAGATGGCCCGATACATCGGTGAGCCGCCATTCGGGCTGCGGTTCCCGCTGGCATGCGCTCAGCGCGGCCATGGCGAGCAAGGCGATCAGGGCCAGGACGAACCGGCGGCAGGTGGACGACTTCATGCGACACTCCGCGAGATATCCCGCGCAGGATACGCCACCCGCGCCGGGGAACAGGCACGTCCACCGAGGAACCCCCGCTCATGCGACAACATGTCAGTACCGCCGCCGCACTGCTCGCCGGCCTGGCGGGCGCATCCGCCGTGGCCCTGGGCGCCTTCGGTGCGCATGCGCTGCGCGGCGTGCTGGACGCATCGGCGCTGGCCACCTGGCACACCGGCGTGGAGTACCACTTCTGGCACGCGCTGGCCTTGCTCGTGGCGGCGGCATGCCTGCCGGAAGGCAGGGCGCGTACCGCCGCGGTTGGCTTGTTCGCCGTCGGCATCGTGCTGTTCTCCGGAAGCCTCTACGCCCTCGCGCTCGGCGCGCCACGCGTGATCGGCGCGATCACGCCCGTGGGCGGCGTCGCCTTCATCGCCGGCTGGGTCGCCATGAGCGTTTCGCTTCGCCAACGCGACCGCGTCAATCCTCGGGATCGTCCACCGGCTGGACCTTCGTCGGTTTGAGGCGCCCCGCGCGCCGCAACGCGTCGCGCAATACGTACTCGATCTGCGCGTTGAGCGAACGCAACTCGTCCTCGGACCACGCCTGCATGGCCTCGAGGACAGCTGCGCTCACGCGCAGCGGGTAGGCCTTTTTTTCGCTCATCGGGTGGGTGGCCTCGAGGCAGGGGAGCCGTCGGGCGTCACCCTGGTCGCTAAGTCCTCGTCCGGCCTACGCCTCCCTGCGGAATCGCTCCCAGGGTGACGCCCGACGG
>NZ_JBFUPQ010000019.1:0-78722 GCF_041360655.1 Luteibacter sp. RCC_6_2
TCCATCGGCTTGCCGCACTCCGCTCTCACCTCCAAGCCTAGCCCTTCGGAAAGACACAAGCCGACCTTGTCGGCGATGGGTGCTTGCCTCAGTCTGGCCCGCTGCCGCGGGATCGCCGACAAGGTCGGCTCCCACAAAGGTCGGCTCCGACTAGGGGGGCGGCTCCCACCCGACATGGGCTCCCGGTTAACCTTGGTGTTTCCCTACCCCACCCTGACGGAGATCCGCCCCATGGGCCGTACCCTGATCCTCGACACCTCCCGCCCGCACGAAAGCATGGACGCCTACCTGGCCGAACCCTCGGGCACGCCCAAGGGCGGCATCGTGGTGATCCAGGAGATCTTCGGCGTGAACGCGCACATCCGTAGCGTTGCCGACCGCTTCGCGGCGGAGGGTTACGTCGCCATCGCGCCCGCCCTGTTCGACCCGGTGCAGAAAGGCGTGGAACTGGGCTACGACCAGGAAGGCATGCAGAAAGGCAGCAAGCTGATCGCCGAACTGGGCCTGCTCCGGCCGATGCAGGACACCGACATCGCCGCCCGTCTCATCGCCGACCAATACAAGGTGAAGGTGGGTACGGTCGGCTATTGCTGGGGCGGCACGGTGGCCGTGCTGGCCGCCCTGCGCCTCGGCCTGCCCTCGTCGAGCTATTACGGTTCGAGGAACGTCCCCTTCTTGCCCGAACCGGCCAAGGCCAACGTGATCTTCCATTTCGGTGAGCGCGACCATTCGATTCCGCCGGAGATGGTGGAAAAGCACCGCGAACTGAAGCCGGAAATGGATACCTGGGTCTATCCGGCCGACCACGGCTTCAATTGCGATGCCCGCGCCAGCTACGACGAACCGAGCGCGAAGCTCGCCTGGGAGCGGACCCTGGCCTTCTTCGCCCGCGAACTCAAGTGAGCCGGGATTTCGCACTGGACCCGCGCCTCGCGGGCGACACCCTGCCCGTGGGCGACCTGCCCCTGTGCAGGTTGCTGCTGATGCGCGACAGCCGCTACGCCTGGCTGGTACTGGTGCCGCGCCGGAGCGGGATGGTGGAGGTGGCCGATCTTCCGCCGGATGAACGCGCGGCGTTGTGGCGCGAAGTGGACGCCGCCGGCGACGCCCTGCGCACGGTGGCGCCTTGCGACAAGCTCAACATCGGCGCGCTGGGCAACATCGTCCGCCAGCTTCACGTCCACGTGGTGGCCCGGGTGGAAGGCGATGCGGCATGGCCGGGACCCGTCTGGGGGCATGGCGCGTCCGAAGCCTATGCCGACGGCGAGGCCGAGCGGCGGGTGGAAGCGCTCAGGGCGCGACTGGGGCTTTCGTAGCCAGAGCCGGCGACGGCTACCTGTCCCACAGACAGCAGAAAGGCCCCGTCACTCCCACCGAAGCGGGAGTGACGGGGCCTTTCGATGCCACGCAGGAGCGGCTTACTGCTGCGTCTGCGGGTCGTAAGCGCCGCTGGAGGCTTCCTTACCCTGCATGCGATCCGGCAAGGCGGCCTTGTGCGGGGTATCTTCCAGCTGACGGGCCTTTTCCTCGACGGCGTTCAGGCGAACCAGCTCGCCCTTCTTGTCGTAGTACACCGCGAAACCGTAATCCAGCTGCATGCGGGCCAGGAATCCGAGGTGGTTGTCGCGGATCTTGGAGTCGTCGCTGGGCAGCACGAGCACCGTCTTCGGCAGCTTGCCCTGGTCCTTCAGGTAGGCGAAGTGGCTACCGGTGTCGGCGGCGGAAAGTACCGCGCCGTCGACGATGAACTGGCCGCTCTTGTACGCCTTGATGGTGTAGTCGAACTGACCCTGCTCGGTCGAGACGTGGTCGGCCTTCGAGGCGCCGCGATGGCAGCCGGCCAGCACCAGCATGCTGGCAAGGAGGAGCGCCGCGGTGGCGCGGGCCATCAGGGTGGGAACTCGGATCATGCGGTGTCTCCGTGGATCGGTATGGCGTGGAATGGGCGAGTCTACCGCGCGCCGATGTCGCGCGCGGATGCGACGTGAAGGCCGCGTTCAGGTGCTTGGCAGGGTGACGCCGCGCTGGCCCTGGTACTTGCCGCCGCGGTCGGCGTAGGACACTTCGCACTCCTCGTCGGATTCGAGGAAGAGCATCTGCGCCACGCCCTCGTTGGCGTAGATTTTTGCGGGCAGCGGCGTGGTGTTCGAGAACTCCAGGGTCACGTGGCCCTCCCACTCGGGTTCGAGCGGGGTCACGTTCACGATGATGCCGCAGCGCGCGTAGGTGCTTTTACCGAGGCAGATGGTGAGGACCTGGCGCGGGATGCGGAAATACTCGACGGTGCGCGCCAACGCGAACGAGTTCGGCGGAATGATGCAGACATCGGACTTCACGTCGACGAAGCTGCGCTCGTCGAAGGCTTTCGGATCGACGATCGTGGAGTTGATGTTGGTGAACACCTTGAACTCGTCGGCGCAACGCACGTCGTAGCCGTAGCTGGACGTGCCGTAGGACACCAGCCGGTGGCCGTCGCGCTCCTTGACCTGGCCAGGGGCGAACGGCTCGATCATGCCGTGCTGCTCGGCCATGCGGCGGATCCACTTGTCGGACTTGATGCTCACGTACTGTCTCCCTCGCTGGAGCCGGAAAGGTATAGGAACGTCGCCGTGCACGCCACTTGGCGTGCGGCGTCAGGTGTTCTGGATGACGATCTTCGGGAACGAAATGGCCTTGTTGCGCGCCTGCAACGACAGCTTCGCCGCCGTGGTACGGGCGATGGCGCGATAGCGCGCGGCAAGGTCGGAATCGGGGATGGCCGCCACGGTGGGCTTGCCGTCGTCCGCCTGCTGACGGATACGGATGTCCAGCGGCAGTTCGCCGAGGAAGGCGATGCCGGCTTCCTGCGCCATGCGCGCGCCGCCGCCGTGGCCGAAGATATGTTCCTCGTGCCCGCAGTTCGAGCAGATATGGGTGGCCATGTTTTCCACCACGCCGAGGACGGGCACCTCCACCTTGCGGAACATGCCCAGCGCCTTGCGTGCATCGAGCAGGGCGATGTCCTGCGGCGTGGTGACGATCACCGCGCCGGACACCGGCACTTTCTGCGAAAGCGTGAGCTGGATGTCGCCGGTACCCGGCGGCAGGTCGATGATGAGGTAGTCGAGTTCTTCCCAGCGCGTGTCGGTCAGCAGCTGCATGAGCGCCTGGGTGACCATCGGGCCACGCCAGATCATCGGCGTGTCTTCTTCGATCAGCACGCCGATCGACATTGCCTGGAGGCCATGGGCGCGCATCGGCACGATGCTCTTGCCGTCGGGCGACGACGGCTTGCCGCTGAGGCCGAGCATGCGCGGCTGGCTCGGCCCGTAGATGTCGGCATCGAGGATGCCGACCGTGGCGCCTTCGGTGGCGAGGGCCAGGGCGAGGTTCACCGATACCGTGGACTTGCCCACGCCGCCCTTGCCGGAGGCGACGGCGATGATGTTCTTCACCCCTGGCAACGGCGCCAGCTGGCCCTGAACCTTGTGCGGGTGCACGCGCCAGCTGACCGACACGGCCGCCGAGGCGATGGCCGGGTCGGCCTGCAGGGCGTCCCTGGCGTCATGCGCCGCCTGCTCCAGGTAGCCGGTGGCCGGATAGCCCAGTTGGATATCCACCGACACTCGGTCGCCGTCCACGCCGACGGCGCGCAGGGACGCGCCCAGGGGTTGACCGGAATGGGGATCGATGACGCGGTCGAGGATGCCGCGGACGAGGGTTTCGCTGGGCTGGGTCATGGGGACACGTGAGGAAAATCGAAGATCAGCCATTATGCCAGCGTGGGCGCCGCCTCGGTCTGGCGCGATGCAGCTTGACGGGCGTCCCGGCGGTCGTCAGGCTCCGGCCGTACCTGACCGTATGGGGAGCCCCCGAGCCTATGAAGCCTCTGATCCGCACCGCCTTCGCCCTCGCCTTTGCCGCGAGCGCCCTCCCCGCCCTGGCCGCCAACGACTCGCCCGTGGGCAAGTGGAAGACGATCGACGACAAGACCAAGGAAGTGAAATCCATCGTCGAGATCACCGAGAACGGCGGCTTGCTCGAGGGCAAGGTGCTCCAGGTGCTCAAGTCCGAGCATGGCCCTCACCCGCTCTGCACCGAGTGCGATGGCGAACGCAAGAACAAGCCCATCGAAGGCATGACCATCATGTGGGGCCTGAAGAAGGACGGCGACGAGTGGTCCGGCGGCCAGATTCTCGACCCGGCCAAGGGCAAGATCTACAAGGTCACGCTCAAGCTCGAAGACGGAGGGAAGACCCTCGACGTGCACGGGTACGTGGGGTTCTCGCTGATCGGGCGCAGCCAGGAGTGGGTGCGGGCCGAATAAGCCTCGGCGGATCACCAACGGCAGGAGCGCGCCATGCGCTCCTGCCGCCCGCGTCGGTTTACGACGTGACGCGTGACCAGAAGTCCTTGACGCCGTCGATGAAGGTGTTCGAACGCGGCGTATGCTTTGCCGCTTCGTCACCCACGAACGTGGCTTCCAGCTGGGTGAGCAGGTCGCGCTGCTCCTTCGTGAGGCGGACCGGCGTCTCCACCACCACGGTGCAGATGAGGTCGCCGGTACGCCCACCGCGAACCGACTTGACGCCGCGTCCGCGCAGGCGGAATTGCTGGCCCGTCTGTGTTTCAGGCGGCACGTTCACCGGAACTTCGCCTTCGAGTGTCGGCACGGCCAGCTCGGTGCCGAGCGCGGCCTGCGCGAAACGGATGGGCACTTCGCAGTAGAGGTCGGAACCGTCGCGCTGGAAGATCTTGTGCTCGCGCACGCGCACTTCCACGTAGAGGTCGCCCGCCGGCGACCCAGCGGGACCGGCCTCACCCTGCCCCGTCAGGCGGATGCGATCGCCATTGTCCACGCCCGCGGGAATGCGCACCGATAGCGTGCGTTCTTCCTCGAGGCGGCCTTCGCCGTGGCACTTCTTGCAGGGCTTGTCGATCTTCTGGCCGGAACCATGGCAGGTCGGACAGGCTTGCTGGATGGAGAAGATGCCGTTCTGCATGCGCACGCGGCCATGGCCGGCGCAGGTGGAACAGGTGGAGACCTTGCCGTCTTCCGAGCCGGTGCCATTGCAGTGATGGCAGTTGACCTGGGTGGGTACCTCGATCTTCTTCTCGACGCCGAACACGGCTTCCTCGAGATCGAGATCCATCATGTAGCGAAGGTCGGCGCCACGGCGTGTGCGCTGGCGTCCGCCGCCACCGCCGAAAATGTCACCGAAGATGTCGCCGAAGATGTCGCCCACGTCGCCGAAACCGGCGCCGTTGCCACGACCGAAGCCACCGCCCTCGAAGGCGGCATGGCCGTACTGATCGTACGCCGCGCGCTTCTGCGCATCGGACAGCACGTCGTAGGCTTCCTTGGCTTCCTTGAATTTCTCGAGCGCTTCCGGTTCCGGATTGCGGTCGGGGTGATACTTCATCGCGACGCGACGAAAGGTCTTCTTGAGGTCGCCCTCGCTCACGGTGCGTTCCACACCGAGGATTTCGTAGTAGTCGCGCTTGCTGCTCATTGCACGCTTGCTTTCCCTGGACGAACGAACGCGCCGGCGGGAAACCCTTCGGCGCGATCGATCCGGTTGACCCTTGCCCTGCCGCGGACGCTGGAGCCGCGGCAGGGCATCGCTTTACTCAGGACGACTTACTTCTTGTCGTCCTTGACCTCGGTGAACTCGGCGTCGACCACGTCGTCCGGCTGGGCCGAACCGCCGCCCGGCGCGGACTGCTGCGCGGTGTCCTGCGTGCCGCCGGACTGGGCCGCCGCCGCGAGCGCCTGCGCCACCTGTTCGAGGTTGGCGATCTTCGCCTCGATCGCGGCCTTGTCGTCGCTGTCCTTGAGCTTCTCCAGCTCGGACACCGCGGTGTCGATACCGGCGAGCTGCTCGGCCGGGATCTTGCCACCGTGTTCCTTCAGCTGGCTGCGCGTGGCGTGCACGAGCTGATCGGCCTTGTTGCGCACCTGCACGAGCTCGTGGAACTTCTTGTCATCCTCGCGGTTGGCTTCCGCGTCGGCGACCATGCGCTGGATCTCTTCGTCCGAGAGGCCCGAGCCGGCCTTGATCTCGATTTTCTGTTCCTTGCCGGTGTCCTTGTCCTTCGCCGACACGTGCAGGATGCCGTTGGCGTCGATGTCGAAGGTGACCTCGATCTGCGGCGTGCCACGCGGTGCCGGGCGAATGCCCTGCAGGTCGAACTTGCCCAGCGACTTGTTCGCGTTCGCGCGCTCGCGCTCGCCCTGGAGGACGTGCACGGTGACGGCGGTCTGGTTGTCGTCGGCGGTCGAGAAGGTCTGCGATGCCTTGGTCGGCACCGTGGTGTTCTTCTCGATGAGCTTGGTCATCACGCCGCCCATCGTCTCGATGCCGAGCGACAGCGGGGTGACGTCGAGCAGGAGCACGTCCTTCACCGAGCCGCCCAGCACGCCGCCCTGGATCGCGGCACCGACGGCCACGGCTTCATCCGGATTGACGTCCTTGCGCGGCTCCTTGCCGAAGAAGTCCTTCACCGCTTCCTGCACCTTCGGCATGCGGGTCTGGCCACCGACGAGGATCACCTCGTGGATGTCGGACACACGCAGGCCGGCGTCGTTGAGCGCGGTGCGGCAGGGATCGATCGTGCCCTTGACCAGGTCTTCCACCAGCGACTCCAGCTTGGCGCGGGTCAGCTTGATGTTGAGGTGCTTCGGGCCCGAGGCGTCGGCGGTAACGTACGGCAGGTTGACGTCGGTCTGGTGGGCCGAGGAAAGCTCGATCTTCGCGCGCTCGGCGGCGTCCTTCAGGCGCTGCAGCGCGAGCTGGTCCTGGCGCAGGTCGATGCCCTGCTCCTTCTTGAACTCGTCGACGAGGTAGTCGATGACGCGGTTGTCGAAGTCTTCGCCACCCAGGAAGGTGTTGCCGTTGGTCGCCAGCACTTCGAACTGCTTCTCGCCGTCGACGTTCGCGATCTCGATGATCGAGACGTCGAACGTACCGCCGCCGAGGTCGTACACGGCGATCTTGCGATCGCGCGCGTCGGTCTTGTCGAGGCCATAGGCCAGGGCGGCCGCGGTCGGCTCGTTGATGATGCGCTTGACGTCGAGGCCGGCGATGCGGCCGGCGTCCTTCGTGGCCTGGCGCTGGCTGTCGTTGAAGTACGCCGGCACGGTGATGACCGCTTCGGTGACCGACTCACCGAGGAAATCCTCGGCGGTCTTCTTCATCTTCATCAGCACCTTCGAGGAAATCTCCTGCGGCGCCATCTTCTTGCCGTCGGCGGTCTGCACCCAGGCGTCGCCGTTATCGTGCGCGACGATACCGTACGGCACGATCTTGATGTCCTTCTGCACTTCGGCGTCGGTGAACTTGCGGCCGATGAGGCGCTTCACCGCGTAGAAGGTGTTCTTGGGATTGGTGACGCTCTGGCGCTTGGCCGGCGCGCCGACCAGGACCTCGTTGTCCTTGGTGAACGCGACGATGGACGGCGTGGTGCGATCGCCCTCCGCGTTCTCGATGACGCGCGCGGTCGAACCCTCCATCACTGCGACGCAGGAGTTGGTCGTACCGAGGTCGATGCCGATGATCTTGGCCATTGAAGTTGCTCCGAAATGCTAAGCGGCCCCCGCGGCCGCGACTGTGTTGGAAAATGGGGCCCAGCCCCATCGATTCAATACTTTGGGTTCAGTTGTCGCGCACCACGGCGACCAGCGCCGGACGCAGCAGACGGTCGTTGAGGATGAAACCCTTCTGGACCACCGCGACCACGGTTCCCGGCGGATGCTCGTTCGAATCGACCGAACTGATCGCCTGGTGGTGTTCCGGGTTGAACGGCTTGTGCAACGGATCGACCACCGTGAGGCCATTGCCCTGGGTGACCTTTTCCAACTGCTTCAGCGTGAGCTCGAGGCCTTCGCGCAAGGTCTTCGCGTCGGCCGATTCGTTGGCCAGGCCGAGCACCAGGCCGTCGTACACCGGCAGCAGGTCGCCGAGCAACTTCTCGTTGGCGAAGCGGCGGGCCTGGTCCAGGTCGCGCTGCAGGCGACGGCGCTGGTTCTCGATCTCCGCCCGCTCGCGCAGCACCGTCTCGCGTGCCTGGCCCAACTCGGCTTCGAGCGAGGCCAGTTTCGCGGTCAACGCGTCGAAATCGGCGTTGACGCCCTCGTTGTCGGCCGCGCCGCCGTCCTGTACGGGATCCGGCACGTGGGGATCGTTGTTCTGCATGGTTACTCCAAACGTCAGCTTACCGACCCGCTCCATGGAGGGGCCGAACATTTGCGGGAAATAGTAAACCCGCCTCCCGTGGCGGTTTATGAGGTCGCCGCGGCGCGATTCAAGGCGTCGCTGAGCAGTCCGGCGGTGGCCTGGACCACCGGGATGACCCGCTCATATGCCATACGCGTCGGTCCAATAACTCCGATCGCGCCAAGCATGCGGCCGCTCGTGCCGTAGGTGGCGGTGACGATGCTGCATCCGTCGAGGGCCGAGAATCCGGACTCCTCGCCGATGAACAAGCGCACGCCCGGGGCCTTGACGCACATTTCCATGAGCTGAAGCAGGTCGCGCTTCTGCTGGAAGGCGTCGAAGAGATCGCGGAGCCGGTCGATGTCGGCCAGTTCCGAATAACCCATCAGGTTGGTCTGGCCGCTGACGAGGACATCGTCGGCGTCCTCGTCGGTGGCGAACGAGGCGGTGGCCAGTTCCACCACGCTGGACAGCAGGCGGTTGATCTCGCCGCCCGCCTCGCGCAGTTCCGTCGCCAGGTGCGCACGGATATCGGCCAGGCGGAACCCGGCGAACTGCGCATTCAGGTAGTTCGCCGCGTGCTCCAGGTCGGAGGCTTCCAGCGGGCGGGCCAGCTGGACGACGCGGTTCTGCACCTGGTTGTCCGAGAACACCAGGATCACCAGCACGCGGGCGTCCGGCAGGTTGACGAAATCGATATGGCGTAGCGGGAAATCGCCCTGGCGCGGCACGGTGACCACCCCGGCGAAATGGGTCATCGCCGAGAGCAGGTTCGAGACATTGCCGAGCAGGTCGCGGGTGGTCGTCTGGTGTGGCGGCAGGCCGCCTTGCAGCCGGGCCATCTCGTCGCGCGGCAGCGGCTTGAGTTCGAGCAGGCTGTCGACGAACAGGCGCAACCCGCGCGGCGTGGGGATACGCCCCGCCGAGGTGTGCGGCGAGGCCACCAGGCCGGCTTCCTCGAGGTCGGCCATGATGTTGCGGATCGTCGCCGGGCTGACTTCCAGGCCGGAGGACCGCGCCAGCGTGCGTGAGCCGACCGGCTCGCCATCGGACAGGTATTGGGAAATCAGGGTCCGCAGCAGCCGGCGCGCGCGAGCATCGATGTCGTGACCGGAAAACGGATTCATGCGCCTGACTGGGTTGGAAAGGGGTCGGATCGTCGGGCTATCAATAAGGTCTAGCCGCTCCGCTTGCAAGTCTCGGCTTCTGCGACGCGGCTGCCGCTACAATCGGCGCGATTCCCTTCGCCACTCCGGTGCCCATGCTCACCTCGCTCTACGTCCGCCAGTTCGCCGTCGTCGAAGAAGCCGAGGTCGCCTTCGGCCCGGGCCTCACCGTGGTCAGCGGCGAGACCGGTGCCGGCAAGTCCCTGCTGGTGGACGCGCTGATGCTCCTGGCCGGCGCCCGCGCCGACAGCGGCATGGTCCGTGCCGGCAGCGACCGTGCCGAACTGGCCGCGGAATTCGATCTCGCCGGCCTGCCCGAGGCCCTGGACTGGTTGCGCCAGGAAGAACTCGACGACGGGCAGACCTGCCAGCTCCGCCGGGTGATCCGTACCGAGGGCAGCTCGCGTGGCTGGATCAACGGCCGTCCGGCCAGCCTCGCCCAGATGTCGGCGCTGGCCGCGCTGATCGTGGAGATCCACGGCCAGCACGAGCACCAGGCCCTGCTCTCGCGCCAGCACCAGATGGCCCTGCTCGACGCGTATGCCGGCAACGAGGCGCTCCTGGCCCAGGTCCGCGAGACGGCCAAGGCGTGGCGCGAGGCCGTGGCGCGTATCCGCACGCTCTCCGGTGGCGACGACCGCGAACACCAGATCGGACTGCTGAGCCACGAACTGGAGGAACTCGACCGCTGGGCGCTCGCTCCGGCCGCACTCGAAGACCTCGAAGCCCAGCACCGCCGGCTCGCCAACGCGGGCCGTCTCGCCGAAGGCGCCAACGGCGTCGTCGAGATGCTGGACGGGGAAAGCGAATTCGCGATCGGCCGCGCCCTGCTCCGCGCGCACGCGGAACTCTCGCGCCTGGCCGAACTCGACGCCACGCTCGCACCGACGCTGGACCTGCTGGACAGCGCGCAGATCCAGGTGGGCGAAGCTGTCGATGGCCTCAGCCGCTACGCACAAGATGTCGAGCTAGACCCCGAGCGGTTGGCCGAGGTAGACACCCACCTCACCCATCTGCACGACCTCTCACGCCGCTACCGCCTGCCGATCGCCGAACTCACGGCCAAGGCCGACGATGTCCGCGAGCGCCTGGCCGAACTCGAAGGCGCCGGCGATGCGCTCGATCGCCTCGGCCGCGAGCGCGACCGCCTGCACCAGACCTACGACACCGCCGCCGCCGCCCTGTCGAAGGCACGCGCCGAGGCCGCGGGAAGGCTCGGCGGCACCGTCGCCGGCTTGATGGGCGAACTGGGCATGGCCGGTGGACGACTGGAAGTCTCGCTGGAGCCCGCCGAGGGCGACGAGCCCGATCCGCAAGGGCGTGAACGTTGCGAACTGCTGGTCAGCGCCAACCCGGGGCAACCGCCGCGACCGCTACGCAAGGTCGCTTCCGGTGGTGAACTCGCCCGCATCAGCCTCGCCATCGAGGTCGCCACGCTGGGCAACGACAATATCGGCTGCATGATCTTCGACGAGGTGGACACCGGCATCGGCGGCGCGGTGGCTGAGGTGGTCGGGCAGAAGCTGCGTGCACTCGGTGAACGCGTGCAGGTGCTGTGTGTAACGCACCTGCCGCAGGTGGCCGCCCAAGGTCACTCGCATTTGCAGGTGGCGAAGGAGAGCGATGGCGAGGCGACGCGTACGCGCATCCATGCGCTGGATGCCGCCGGGCGGCGTGACGAGCTCAGCCGCATGCTCGGGGGGGTGGAGATCACCAAGGAGACGCGGGCGCATGCGAAGAAGATGTTGGATCGTGCGCAGGGGTGAGGGGGTGGGTCAGGGTTGGGGAATCGCCACTTAAGTGGCTTCCTACCGGGTTATGGCTTCCTACCGGGCTGTGGCTTCCTACCTCGCTGTGGCTTCTACGCGGTCATGGTTTCCCACCGGAGGGCTCCGGTGGGATTGACGGGGGTCAGGTGCGGATCAGCCCGCGCTCTTGGGCCATGCGGTAGAGGTCCAGTTCCGAGCCGGCGTTGAGCTTGTTCATCACCGCGGCGCGGTGGATGTAGATCGTCTTCTGCCCGATGCCGAGTTCCGCGGCCACTTGCTTGGGCGCGCGGCCAGCCGCCAATAGCAGGAAGACCTCCCGCTCGCGGGCGGTCAGGCGATTGAACGGGTCCAGGTCGGTGGTCGGCCGGCCCGAGCGGCGCTCGCGCAGGTCCGAACTCAGGTACTGGTCGCCGCCGAGCACCGAGCGCACCGCGGCCACCAGTTCCTCGGGCGCCACGCCCTTGGTCACATAACCGCGGGCACCACGACGCAGTGCCTCGGATACGTAGGGTTCGCCGTCGTGCATGCTCAGCACCACGATCTTCATCCCGGGCGCGATGCTGCCCAGGTGCTCGATCAGCGGCAGCCCGCTGCCATCCGGCAGGGACAGGTCCACCGCCACCAGGTCCGGCCGATGTTGGGTGACCGCGTCCACCGCCTCATCGGCGTTGCGGGCTTCGGCGACGACATCGAGGTCGGGTTCCAGCTCGATGAGGCGCTTGAAACCCTCACGGACGATGGCATGGTCATCTACAAGGACGATTCTGGGCATGGGCAGAATGTAGCAGGCTCTCCCGACGCGTGCGTATGGCTCGATCCGCGGCGTCGGCTCCGCGCATCGGCCGTGTAACATTCCGCCAATGCGACTACTCGGTCTTTCACGCTTCGCCGGCCCCCTGTTCGCGCTCGCGTACGCCGCGGCGTGGGTGATGCTGTGGCCGACCGAGCAGCCCTACTGGGTGCTGCCCTTCGGCCTCCGCTTCGGCGCGCTGCTGTTGATGCGCACGCGTCACTGGTTCTGGATACTCGGGGCCGAGATCGCCGCCAGCGCCTTTTGCGAATGGCGCAGCGGCCTGCCGATCGGCGGCGCGGGCTTCGTCCTGGGCGATGCTCCCGAACCGCTGATGGTGGCCGCCTGCCTGTGGCTGCTGCGCCGCGCGCACCTGCATGCCAGCCTCAACACGCCCGAGGACGTCGCCCGCCTGCTGCTCTCGGCCATGGTCACGGCCACGGTGGCCACCGCCGGCAACGCCGCGATGATGGCTTCCATGCATCCCGCCGCCCCGGTGGAGATGCTGGGTACCACCTTCGGCAGCGACCTGCTCGGCAACTACCTGGGCGTGCTGCTGGTGGTGCCGGTCATGATCCTGGCGTTCCGCGAGCGGCCCACGCAAGCGGCCATGGGCGAACTGTTGCTCGACGGCCTGCTGGTGATGCTTCCCTCGCTGGCCATCCTGATCACGCTCGCGGAATACTCGCCACAACCGCAGTTCGCCCGGGTCCTCTCCCTGGCGCCGGTGCTGTTCTTCGCATTCCGCCACGGTTGGCGCGGCGCCGGCCTGGCCATGCTGATCACCAGCGTGGGGCTGAATGTCACCGAGGACATGATCGGCCGCGGAGCGCCCACGGCGGCCGCTCACCTGTTCCTGGCCGTGGCGGGCACGGGCACGTTGATGCTCGGTGCGGCGACCGATGCGCTGCGCCGCAGCAGCGAGCGCGTGGCCCAGCAGAACACCCATCTGGCCGCCGCCAACCAGCGCCTGGACCAGCTTGCGCGGCAGCTGCGCGACGCCGCGCGCGGCAATCTCCAGGCGGAGGAAAACCTGCGCCGTCACATGGCCGCGGAACTGCACGACGAGCTCGGCCAGAACCTCACCGCGATCCAAACCCACCTGAAGCTGGCCCAGGCCCGCCTCGGCAGTGCCGGTCTCGAAGACATCGGCATGTCGATCAACGGCATCCTCGGCCATATGCGCCGGGCCCTGCACAAGATGCTCGACAGCCTGCGCCCCTCGGTCCTGGACGAGTTCGGCCTGTTGCGCGCCTTGGACGAAGGCCCGGTGCGCGACATGCTTACCGCCGCGGGCATCCACTACATGACCGACCTGCGGGGCGACCCCCGCCTGCTCGACGACGACACCCTGACGGCCATCTACCGTGTCGTCCAGGAGAGCGCGACCAACGTGGTCCGGCACTCCGGCGCTCGTGAGATGAAGCTGCGCCTGCGTATCGGCCTGCGCGACAGCGGCCCCGTGGCGATCCTCGACATCCGTGACGACGGGGCCGGCCTGCCCTCCACCCCACGCCCCGTCCGCACCGATGGCGGGGGTCGCGGATTGCAGGGAATGAGCGACCGGATCACCGCCCTCGGCGGCCTCTTCCGCATCCGTCCGGAACCTGTAGGACTTCACCTTCGCGTGCTGCTTCGCAGCACAAGTATCGGAAGCAACATAGGAAATTTTCCGATACCGGGTGGGTGAACGCTTCGTTACGATCCCATTATCGATGTGGGGGAGCCGCCGTCGAGAGACGGTGAGCCCAGGTCGGTCGTGGGGACGATCGACCTGATGAGGCGACAGGATGTCGGCCTCGCCGGTGCGACATGGAGAACGGGATCCAGCGAGCAACTCGCGATCCACGAACCTTGAAGACACCGGATCAAGCCGTCGGTGGACAGGAGTCCACCGGCGGCGTTTTTTTGGGCCCGCCCCTGGTGGAAGCCACCCTGCTGGAAGCCACCCTGGTGGGAGCCGACTTGTCGGCGATCCCGCGGCAGCGGGCCAGTTCGAGGCGAGCACCCATTCGACAAGGTCGGCTCCCACCAGGGCATTCCCTGGCGACCCGCTCCCAGACCTACGCCAAGAACCAAAAAAGGCCCCGCAGGGCCTTCTTCCGTTCGGGCAGCTGGAATCAGCGCTTCTTCTTGGGCCGGACGTAGAGCACCAGGCTGTGGTCCTCGATGACGTAACCGTGGCGCTCGGCGATCTCGTGCTGGAGGCGCTCGATCTCCTCGCTGATGAACTCGATCACTTTTCCGCTGTCCACGTCGATCATGTGGTCGTGATGCTTGCCGCGGTCCAGCTCGTACACCGCCTGCCCGCCCTCGAAGTTGTGCTTCATGACGATGCCGGCAGCTTCGAACTGGGTCAGGACACGGTACACCGTGGCAAGCCCGATGTCCTCCTGGTGCGCAAGCAGGCGCTTGTAGATGTCTTCGGCGGTGAGGTGGCGTTCCTCCGCCTCTTCGAAGATCTGCAAGATCCGCATGCGCGGATGCGTGACTTTAAGGCCCGCCTTGCGGAGCTCTTTGGTTTCCTGGTCCATGTCAGACCCCTCGCGGTGCCGTAAGGCGCTTAGTGTATCATCACAGGCTTCACGATCCGGACGTTACTACGCATGCATAAGCTCATCCGCACGCTGGGTTTGGCCATGATGGCGACCGCCATCGCGGGCTGTGGCCTGCTCTATACCCCCGACGTGCAGCAGGGCAACCTGCTCGACAAGAAAAACGTCGACCAGCTGCAGCCCGGCATGACCAAGCGCCAGGTCCTCGTCCTCCTGGGCACCCCCTCGGTCATCTCGCCGTTCGACCAGGACCGCTGGGACTACGTGTCCACGTTCTCGCACCGTGGCCGTCCAATGGTGACCCGCACGCTGACCCTGTCCTTCAACAACGACACGCTGGTGCGTACCGAGGGTGACTTCTTCTCCCAGGATGCCCAGCAGCTGCTGAAGGATTCCGAGAAGTACAAGGCGAACCCGACCGGTGGCGCCGACGGCGACAAGAACACCGATGGCAAGAAGGAATCCAGCGACGGCGGCTTCGGTGTCGGCGTCAACGGCTCGTCCGACGACAGCCCGGCCAGCAAGCGCCAGTAACGTTCCGGGTCAAGCGCCGCGCATCGCGCGGCGCCTCCTGGCCTCCATCGGGTCGAGGGTGAGCGGCCGGTAGAGTTCCACGCGGTCGCCCTCTTCCAGCACCTGTCCGGGGGGCACTTTCTTCGCGTAGATGCCGAGCCGGGACGGGTCCGGCGCCACTCCCTCTGGCAGTTCCGCCCTGGCCCGTTCCACGGCCTCCCAGGCGGTCGTCCCCGACGGCACGCGCAGGGTAAGAACCACCTGCCCTTCGGGCCCGGCGTAGGCGACCTCGATGGCGATCTCAGCCATACTGCCGGCGCGCCTCGTCGCAGAAGTCGTCGACCATCCGGTTCGCCAGTTGCTGGAAGCCCATCTTCAGCACGCCGCCACCCAGGCCGGCGTAGTCGAAATCCAGGGCGAGCGCGATCTTGCAGCCGGCGTCGCCCAAGGCCTGGAAGGTGAACACGCCATCGAGCGAGCGGAATGGCCCCTCCACGAATTTCATGGACAGGCGCTCCGGCCGCTCCATGGTGTTCCGGGTGGTGAAATGCTGCTTCATGCCGGCGAACTTGAGATCCAACCGGGCCACCAGCACATCGTCGTCCCGCTCCACCACCGTGGCGGCGTCACACCAGCCGAAGCGCTTTGGGTATGCTTCCACATCGTTGACCAGGTCGAACATCTGCGCGGGCGTGAACGGCACGATCGCACTGCGGCGGATTTCAATCACGTGAAGACCTCGTCTTATTCGCCGGCTCATGGACCCGCCGGACTTGTATCAGGGACCCGATAGACCGATTTTAGCGGACATGGCAAAAGCGAAACCGAAGGACACGGAAAAGGAAGGCCGCGGCACGATCGCGCTGAACAAGCGCGCGCGCCACGAATATCACATCGACCAGCGCTTCGAAGCCGGGATGGAACTGCAGGGCTGGGAACTCAAGTCCCTGCGTGCCGGCCGGATCAACTTCGGCGAGGGCTGCTACGCGATCATCCAGCACGGCGAGGTCTTCCTCGTCGGCGCCCAGATCCCGCCACTCATCAGCGCCTCCACCCACGTGGTGGCGAACGACCGGCGCACGCGCAAGTTGCTGCTCCACCGCGAGGAGATCGACCGCCTGATCGGCGCCGTCGAGCGCAAGGGCTATACCCTGGTCCCCACCGCGATGTACTGGAAGAACAACAAGGTGAAGTGCGAGATCGGCCTGGCCAAGGGCAAGCAGGAGCACGACAAGCGCAACACCGACAAGGAACGCGAGTGGGCGATCGACAAGCAGCGCGTGATGCGCTCGCACAACAAGATGGGCTGACCTGAACAGGCGGGCGGCGCCCATTGTGGGTGCCCCTCCCCGCCCATATACTGCTGGATGTAGTCACATTACGTTTTCCCCGGGGGTGTACTGGTTTCGACGGGGGTAGTGCGATCTACTGGTGCATGCCGAGGGGGCAGCTTTCCTCGTTAAACCAGCCGCAAAACATATAGTTGCCAATGACAACTACTACGGTGACAACTCGGTGGCTCTCGCCGCCTAAGCTGTCCGGCCCCTAAAAAAGGCCAAACCCCCGAACCGATCTTGTGCTCATGCTCGTCGGTGTAGGGTCACTATCATGAGACCGCCGAAAGACCCTCCGTCTGTGGGTCTGACGCTAGATCAATCAGATATGTCCGCCGGTGCGCTTAGCACGCCGTGCTGTCGGCGGACGAGACTTAACGGTGAGCTAAGCATGTAGATCTGGAGATTAAACGCCTTCGGACGCGGGTTCGACTCCCGCCACCTCCACCAAGTACTGAAAAAGCCCCTTGTCCTGCAAGGGGCTTTTTCTTGCCGGTCTCGCCAGAGTCACGGAAATCTAGATGCGTGGCAGCGCCTTGATGTCGACACCCATTGCCCTGACGGCCTGGAAGTCGACCTCACTTCCGGATAACCACTCCAACCGGAGATTCTTCCCGTCAACCCATGTCATCCGGACTGCGTCCTGAACTGGCTGTGGAAGTCTGTCGTGGGATAGGACGAGGATGTCGACACCCTCCTCTTGTCCCTTCTGGGCCAGTTTGACCTCGGTCGAAACCCACGCATTTCCCGGCCCGCTTTGCTGGACCGTTTCAGCATGCACCTTGTACCGGCCATCGGGGGATACGGCGTCTGCCTGCCAAATGATGGCTTGATCGCTCTCACAGCCGCACATCGAAAGGAGAACTCCTATGAGGAGAACCCGAACAACGGCACATCGTGACTTGGAGATAGGAGTTTCTGTCAAATATCCCGACTGACGAGCCGATGGCGTATCAACGCCTTTCGAGCGCCCGTGTTTACTGTCGATGCTCGGTGGGACCACCGCTGCAAGGATTTCCTGCGAGCTTGCTGTAGGTAGCATTGCGCTGGGTGCGTGTCGAGGTGAAGGTCAGGCTGCCCTGACCGTCGGGCTTGAGGATGAATCCAATCGGTCCTTTCCCGGGCAAGATCAATCGGGTGTAGATCTCCCCATCAAACACATGTGCCGTTCCCCGAACGTTCATTCGGCAATCGATGCCCTGCATGATGTATGTCCCATCCGCTTCAATACCGAAGGTATCGGGCGGCAACGGGTCTTCGTTGTAGGAGACTTTCCAGTAGCCGACCATCCAGGGCTCGATTCGCGCTGGTGGAGTGGCTGATCGAGTATGCGCGACACCGGCCTCGGAGCCCGCAAGGAGTACCAGGAAGAAGCACGACAGGTTTATCAAACGCCACTTCATTTCATTCATCCTTTTCAAGGCGCCTTGTCCATCCACGAATTAATCAGCACGCCGTTCGTGATGACTCTCGCTAGTCACTGAATGATCGCGATGCCTTCGTTGTCCTTGTCGGGCCGCTCATTTCCCATGTTCGACACGGTCCAATTCCTTCAACGGATTCTCCCTGACACGGCATACGCTGCGTCCTCACCCACCCCAATAAAACGCCTCGGTAATCTCCCGACGACCAAGCAAGAACGCATCAGCCACCAGCCGCAACGGCGCCGTATCCACATCGGAACCACGCGAACGGACAAGAGCAGCAAAGCGCGAATACATCCCCGCATACTCCCGGTCTTCCCCACCCACTTCCTGCCCAGGCAAGGTCAGCACGGCGCCACCCTTGGCAAGCGCCAACCTACCCTGATCGGTCTCGACCACGATATCCCAACTCTGTGGTCCGGTCTGGCGCCAATCCAGATCCATCGACATCGGCACGCCGTCTCCGTCGATGAACTGCAGGTCGGCCGCGATGGGCGCCGCGCGATTCGCGGGAATCGACAAGGTCGCGGACCGCAGGATGAATGCGCGCGGAAGTATGTACGTGGCGATCGACAACGCGTTGATGCCCGGATCGAAGACGCCCAGGCCACCAGCTTCCCAGATCCACTCTTGCCCCGGGTGCCAGACGCGAACATCTTCCCGCCAGCTGATGGAAACGCTCTCGATCTTTCGCCCGGCAAGCCAGGCGCGCGCCGGCTCCACGCCGGCGGCGTATCGGGAATGCCAGCCCGCGAACAGCGTCAGGCCGCTCGCATCCGCCCGCTGTGCGAGGGCCGCGACTTCAGCCAGCGTTGCGCCCGGTGGCTTTTCGAGGAAGACATGGACGTTGTTCTTCAGGGCCTGCCTGGCCAGCGTGTAGCGAACCTGCGGCGGCGTGCAGAGGACGACCGCATCAACGGCCGGCCCATTCCGGAACAATGCATCGAGGCTGTCGAAGCGAGGAACTCCTTCGACACCTGATGCAGCAGGATCGACCACCGCTGCGAGTTGAAAATCATCATTGCTCGCGATCGCGGGAAGGTGCTGGTCACGGGCGATCTTGCCCAGGCCGACCACCGCGATACGAATGGGAGGCACGGTCAAAGTGCCTTCACCGCGAATGTCTGTGCGGGCGCCTGCGCCAGTGCATTACGCAGCGGCAAGGCGAACGGCGCGGCTTCTATCTCGAACACGTCGCCAACCTGGGTAGTCACGCCATCGGAAAACGACAACGTCGCCGTTCCGAAGAAATGCACGTGGACATCACCCGGCTGCCGGAACAACTCGTACTTGAAATGATGCGCCTCGAGATTCGCGAAGCTATGCGACATGTTCTCTTGCCCGGACAGGAATGGCTTTTCCCACACGACCGCACCGTTCCGATGGATGCGGCTCTTGCCTTCGATTTCAGCAGGAAGTGGGCCGACGAGCAATTCGGCACCCAGGGCCGCCTGGCGTAATTTCGAATGCGCGAGCCAGAGGTAGTTGTGCCGCTCCGTGACATGGTCGCTGAACTCGTTCGCGAGGCACACGCCGAGACGAAACGGCGTGCCGTCGTCGCCGATGAGGTAGATGCCTGCGAGTTCCGGCTCCTCTCCACCGTCCTTTGCGAACGCGGGTGACGCGAGTGCTTCGCCCGGTCCGACCAGGCCATGCCCGTTGCCCTTGTAGAACCATTCCGGCTGGCTGCCGACCTCCCCTTCCGCGGGTTTGCCGCCCGCGACACCTTCGAGGAAGATCCGCATCGAGTCCGTCTGCTTCTCGGCGGCGGCCGCCTCACGATGCATCTTGTCCCGCCCTTCCGCGGAGCCCAGATGGGTGAGTCCCGTGCCGGTCATGAACAAGTGCGCCGGGTCCGGGTGATCGATGGGGGCGAGCAAGCGGCCCGCGGCCAATTCCTCGACGATATCCACCGGCGCCCCGGTGCCACATGCGGCGATAGCGCCCGCAAGGTCGGTGCCCATGGCGATAGCCTTGCGGGCCAGGGCTCGAACGCTATCGACGCCGGGCACGAAGGCGGCGGCGTTGCCCCGCGCGGCGATCACCGACCGCACGCCGTCCGCGGCACGATGTTGCAGGAGACGCAAAGTCATGAAGTCGCTCTCTCTATCTCAGAAGACAGGGTTCAGGCGGCCGGAACACCGTTGACCAGCCGCGGCAAGTCGGTACCGTCGCGCAACACGGCGGGCAGCAAGGCAGCCGGGAAATTCTGATACGACACCGGGCGCAGGAAACGATCGATGGCGAGGCTGCCGACCGATGTCGAACGCCCATCGGACGTCGCGGGGAACGGTCCGCCATGCACCATGGCGTGGGTGACTTCGACGCCGGTCGGCCAACCGTTGACGACGATGCGTCCGCATTTCCGTTCCAGCAACGGAACCAGCCGCGCCGCCAGTGCGGTATCGCCATCGTCCATCTGCAGCGTCATCGTCAGCTGTCCCTCGCATGCGGCGACGACCGCATGGAGTTCGGCTTCGTCGGCGCAGCGAACCAGCAAGGACGATGCGCCGAAGACTTCATGCGCCAGCGCCTTGTCGGCAAGGAAGGCCTTGCCGCTGGTCGAGAAGAATGCGGCACGCCCGGCATTTGCGCTTTCAGCGGCGGGACCCTGCGCCAGGGCCGTCACGTCGTCGTGTTTCTGGAGCGCCTCGACCGATGTCTCGTAGGCATGATGGATCGCCGGGGTCAGCATGGTCTGCGGACGCGCCTCGGACACCACGCGACTGGCGGCGGAGACGAAGGCGTCGAGGCCTTCTCCTTCGATCGCCAGGAGCAAACCGGGATTGGTGCAGAACTGTCCGGCGCCCATCGTCAACGAACCCACGAAGGCGGCACCAATGGCTTCCCCGCGTGCGCGCAGCGCTTCCGGCAACAGCAGCACCGGATTGACGCTCGACATCTCCGCGAAGACCGGAATGGGGATCTCTCGCGCCTGTGCCAGCTTGACGAGCGCCAGGCCTCCGGCACGCGAGCCGGTGAATCCCACCGCGGCGATCGCCGGGTCGGTGACCAGGGCCGCACCCAGCTCGATGCCCGGGCCGGTGAGGTTCGCAAACACACCGGATGGCAACCCGCTGGCCTTCACCGCCTTGTGGATGGCGTCCGCGACCATGACTCCCGTCGCGGGATGCGCGGGATGCCCCTTGACGACGACGGGGCAGCCAGCGGCGAGGGCCGATGCCGTATCGCCACCGGCCGTGGAAAACGCCAGCGGGAAATTCGACGCACCGAACACGGCGACCGGCCCCAGGGGAATCCTGTGTAGCCGCAAATCGGCGCGCGCGGAGGGTGGATCGCCCGCCGGTACGGGATCGATGCGCAACCCCATCCAGTCGCCACGCCTGAGCACGCCGGCGAACAACCTCAGCTGGCCGACGGTGCGGCCGCGTTCGCCCTCGAGGCGCGCGCGCGGCAGTCCGCTTTCGCGCATGGCGGTGACGATGAGCTCGTCGCCCAGGGCGAGGATTTCCTCGCCGATGCGTTCCAGGAAGGCCGCCCGGTCACCGGCATCTGTCGTACGATAAACATCGAAGGCCGCCTCGGCGGCCGCACAGGCGGATCTAACCTGGGTAATGCCATCCGACGTGAACGCAGGGCCGAAAGGCTGCCCGGTCGCCGCATCCATCGAGCGGAAAGTACCTTGCATCCCGCCTGCCTTCTCATCGTTCGACATGTGCTGCACCACGATAATTACTCAGACAATTAGGTTAAGGCGGTTATGCTGGTTTTGCAATGCCAAGCGGTCGATGGCCGGGAAGGAATGAGCACGTGAGCAAGACGAAGTCGCCGGCGGTACCGATCGAACGCGAACGCGAAGCTCGCAGCACCGGTCGACGCCTGTACGGCGCCATTGCCAACAAGCTGGGCGCCGCGATCCTCTCGGGTGAATACCAGCCGGGCGACGTACTTTCGGGCGAAGTGGTTTTTTCCGAGCAACTCGACGTTTCACGAACGGCCTACCGCGAAGCGATCCAGGCACTGGCCGCCAAGGGCCTCGTCGAAAGCCGGCCGAAGACCGGCACGCGCGTGTTACCCCGAAGCCGCTGGAACCTGCTCGATCCCGAGGTGCTGGGTTGGGCGTTCACCGGGCAGCCCGACATGGGCTTCATTCGCAGCCTGTTCGAGCTCCGCGCCATCGTGGAACCCGCCGCTGCGGCGCTGGCCGCGGAACGACGCGACGACGAAGCGCTCGAGACCATGCGTGACGCCCTCGCCCGCATGACCCACCACACCCTCGCCACCGAGGCCGGACGCATAGCCGATCGTGACTTCCACAGCGCGATCCTGCATGCCACCGCCAACGATGCGCTCATCGTGTTGAATGCGAGCATTTGCGCCGCCGTCAGCTGGACGACGCAGTTCAAGCAACGCCAGCGCACCCTGCCTCGCAATCCCATCCCGGATCATCGCCGTGTGCTCGTCGCCATCGCGGATCGCGACCCGGCCGCCGCCAACGAGGCGATGCGCGTG
This sequence comes from Luteibacter sp. RCC_6_2, assembly GCF_041360655.1. NCBI lineage: Bacteria > Pseudomonadati > Pseudomonadota > Gammaproteobacteria > Lysobacterales > Rhodanobacteraceae > Luteibacter > Luteibacter sp. RCC_6_2. Next base: position 22,220 of record NZ_JBFUPQ010000019.1, read on the forward strand.
CTCGTGGAACTGGCACTGGAAGACACGCGGCAGGCGATGCAGCCGTAGCCGCATCGCCACCCGCTCCGCCGTCGGGTCTAGCGACCTCCGACGCGACGCTTGTTGTAGACGTCGAACGCGACCGCCGCCAACAGCACCAGTCCCTTGATGAGCGACTGGTATTCCGTACCGACGCCAAGGATCGACATGCCGTTGTTGAGCAGGCCGATGATGAGGCCACCGATGATCGCGCCGGTGACGGTACCGATACCTCCGGTCACGGCGGCGCCACCGATGAACACGGCGGCGATCGCATCGAGTTCAAAACCCGTGCCGGCGCTAGGGCTCGCCAGGTTCAGCTGGGCTGTGAAAACCAGCCCGGCGAGCGCGGAGATGACACCCATGTTCACGAACAGCAGGAAGGTGACGCGCTTGGTCTTCACGCCCGAAAGCGCCGCGGCGTTGAGGTTGCCGCCGATCGCATAGACATGGCGCCCGAAGACCGAGCGCGCCATGACCGCCGCGTACGCGACGATCAGCACGCCGAGGATCACCAGGACGATCGGCGTGCCGTTGTAGCTGGCCAGCAGGAACGCCATGCAACCGATCAGGAAGACCGAGAAGGCCAGCTTGAGGATGAAATACCAGAGCGGCTCGGACTCCAGCCCATAGGTATGGCGCACCATCCGCTGACGCAGCGAGCCATAGAGCAGCACGATGGCGGCGATGCCGCCCAGCACGAGCGTGAGCGGTTCGTACCCGCTGGTGCCGAATGCAGGAAGGAACCCGGAACCCATCCGGCGAAACGCTTCCGGGAACGGTGAAATCTGCTGGTTCTGCAACGCGATCTGCGCCGCTCCGCGAAAGAGCAACATGCCCGCCAAGGTGACGATGAACGCGGGAATCCGGAAATAAGCGATCCAGAAGCCCTGCCATGCGCCGACGACGCCACCGATGACCAGGCAGAGCACGATCGCCGCCGGCCAGGGAATGTGCCACTGCGTGATCATGACGCCGGCCATCGCCCCCACGAAGGCCACGAGCGAACCGACCGACAGGTCGATATGGCCCGCGATGATCACCATGACCATGCCGATCGCGAGAATCAGGATGTAGCTGTTCTGGATGACCAGGTTGGATACGTTGATCGGCCGGAGCGTGATGCCGCCAGTCGCGAACTGGAAGAACAGCACGATCACGATCAGCGCGCTGAACAGGCCGACCTGGCGAAGCTGCCCCGCGAGGTATTTCAGCGCCGTCTTCGTCGCGCTGGGCGGTGGCGTCAATTCATTGGAGGTTGTCACTGGCGCCCCGCTCCCGTTCTCTGGTCATGTGCTGCATAAGAATTTCGGCGGTCGCTTCGGATCGCGGGATATCCGCCGTGATGCGTCCCTCGGCGAGGGTGTAGATACGATCGCAGACGCCCAGGAGCTCGGGGAGTTCCGACGAAATCATGATGATGCCTTTGCCCTCGTCGGCGAGCCGGTTGATGATGGCGTAGATCTCGTACTTGGCGCCCACGTCGATGCCACGGGTCGGCTCGTCGAGGATCAGCACATCCGGGTCGGCGTACATCCACTTGGACAACACGACCTTCTGCTGGTTACCGCCCGACAGCTTACCGGTGATCGAAGATACGCTCGGCGCCTTGATCTTGAGGGATTTGAGGTACTCGCCCGCCACGGTGGCCTCTTTGTGCCCATCGACGAACCCGAACAGACCCGCCAGCTTGCCCAGGGCCGAGCCCGATGTATTCCGGGTGATGTCGTCGATGAGGTTCAACCCATAGCGCTTGCGATCCTCCGTGGCGTACGCCACGCCGTTCCTGATCGCCTTCGGCACGGTGCTCATGTCGATCTCGACACCGCGCTTGTACACCTTGCCGCTGATCTTCACGCCGTAGCTCTTCCCGAACACGCTCATCGCGAGTTCGGTTCGCCCCGCTCCCATCAACCCGGCGATGCCGACGATTTCGCCGGCACGCACGCGGATGCCGGCATCGGTGATGATCTGCCGGGTGACGTCGATCGGGTGGAAGACATTCCAGTTTTCGATGCGCAAGAGCTCTTCACCGATGTTCGGCGTGTGCTCCGGATACCGGCTTTCCAGTTCGCGCCCGACCATGCCCTTGATGATCCGTTCTTCGGAGACGTGATCCGCCTGCATGTCGAGCGTCTCGATCGTGCGGCCGTCGCGGATGATCGTCACTTCGTTGGCGATCGCCTCGATTTCGTTGAGCTTGTGGCTGATGATGATCGACGTGATGCCCTGCGCCTGGAGTTGCTTGATCAACCCAAGCAGGTGCGCGGAATCGGCGTCGTTCAGGGCCGCGGTGGGCTCGTCGAGAATGAGCAGCTTCACCCGCTTGGACAGCGCCTTGGCAATTTCCACCAGCTGTTGCTGGCCGACGCCGAGGTCGGTGATCTTGGTGACCGGATTGTTTTTCAGTCCTACCCGTTCGAGCAGCTTCGCCGCTTCCAGGTTGGTCTTGTTCCAGTCGATCCACCCATGCGACTGCTGCTCGTTGCCGAGGAAGATGTTCTCGGCGATGGAAAGATACGGACTGAGCGCGAGCTCCTGGTGGATGATGACGATACCGGCTGCCTCGGAGTCGTTGATGCTCCTGAAGTCGACCGGCTTGCCTTCGAAGACGATCTGTCCGTCGAACGTCCCAGCGGGATACACCCCGCTGAGAACCTTCATGAGCGTCGACTTGCCGGCACCGTTCTCGCCACAGATGGCGTGGACATGGCCGCGCTTGACCCCGAGCGAAACATCCTGCAATGCCTTGACACCAGGAAACGTCTTCGTGATGCCCTGCATCTCGAGAATATGATCGGTCACGTGCCCTCCAGCGCGACTTACTGCAGCTGCGCCGGGGTGTAGTAACCGCTATCGATGAGCACTTCCTTGTAATTCGCCTTGGTAACCACGGTCGGCTGGAACAGGTACGTCGGGACGACCACGACCTTGTTGTTGTAGGTCTTGTCGTCGTTCGTTTCCGGCTTCTTGCCGGTCAGCAGGTCGTTGGCCATCACGGCCGCCTGGTCGGCGAGCTTGCGCGTGTCCTTGTAGATCGTGGAGTACTGCTGGCCCGCGATGATCGACTTGACCGACGCCGCTTCCGCGTCCTGTCCGGTGATGATCGGCAGCGGTTTCGCGGCACCGCCGTAGCCCGCGCCCTGCAAGGCGGAGATGATGCCGATCGACATGCCGTCGTACGGCGAGAGAACGCCATCGACGTTCGCGCCGTCCGAATAGGACTTGGCGACCAGGTTCTGCATGCGGGCCTTCGCCGTCGCCGGGTCCCACTGCAAGGTGGCCACCTGGGTGAAGCCGGTCTGGCCGCTCTTGATGACGATCGAGCCGTCGTCGATGTACGGCTTGAGCGTGTCCATCGCGCCGTTGTAGAAGAACGTGGCGTTGTTGTCGTCCGGGCTGCCCGCGAACAGCTCGACGTTCAACGGCCCCTTCTTGTCGGTCTTCTTGCCGGTCGCATCGAGGAAGCCGAGGCCGGTAAGCAGGCTGTTGGCCTGGTCGACGCCGACCTTATAGTTGTCGAACGACACGTAGTAATCGACGTTCTTGCTTCCGGTAAGCAGGCGATCGTAGGAAATGATCTTGATGCCGGCTTTTGCCGCCGCGTCGAGCTGGTCGCTGAGCGAGCCACCGTCGATCGAGGCGATGACCAGCACCTTGGCGCCCTTGGTGATCATGTTGCTGACCTGGAGCACCTGCTGCGGGATCTTGTTGTCCGCGTACTCGAGATCGACCTTGTACCCGAGCTTCTCCAGATCCTCCTTGACGGCGTTTCCATCCTTGATCCAGCGCTCGGAAACCTTGGTGGGCATGGCGACACCGACCAGGGCGCCCTTGTTGTCCGATGAAGAAGCGGCGGTGTCACCGTTGCCGCGCCCGCCCGAACAGGCCGCGAGCGAGAAGGCGAAGCCGACGGCTGCGAGGCCGATATACAGGTTGCGTGCGTTCACTTTGGAATACCTTTCGGTTGAGTGCTGGAAGTTACCCGTCTTTCCGAAAACGTCTTTACCGCCGCGTCTCTCATCGATTATCTTGTCTGAGTAATAGACTATCGGCGCACAGATCGCGCGTCAACGACCGCCGCCCGACTGTACCCCTGGTGCCGAACCGCTTCCTGCCCGCCTTCAGAGCACTCCTTCTCGCCATGACACAGACCACCTCCCCGCTTCGTTCGCGCGCCTGGTTCGACAATCCCGAAAACATCGACATGACCGCGCTGTACCTGGAACGGTATCTCAACTTCGGCCTGTCGTTGGAAGAGTTGCGCTCGGGCAAACCGATCATCGGCATCGCCCAGACCGGCAGCGACCTTTCGCCCTGCAACCGCCATCACGTCGTGCTCGCCGAACGCGTGCGCGAGGGCATTCGCGAAGCGGGCGGCATCGCGCTGGAGTTCCCGGTACATCCGATCCAGGAAACGGGAAAGCGCCCCACCGCCGGCCTCGATCGCAACCTGGCGTACCTGTCCCTGGTCGAAGTGCTGCATGGTTATCCCATCGACGGCGTCGTGCTGACGATCGGTTGCGACAAGACCACGCCAGCCTGCCTCATGGCGGCCGCCACGGTGAACATCCCGGCCATCGCGCTTTCGGTCGGTCCCATGCTCAATGGCTGGCACAAGGGCGAGCGCACGGGCTCGGGAACGATCGTCTGGAAAGCGCGCGAGCTGTTGGCCACGGGCGCCATCAACGAAGAAGGCTTCATCAAGCTGGTCGCCTCGTCCGCGCCATCGACAGGCTATTGCAACACGATGGGAACGGCGACGACGATGAACAGCCTCGCCGAAGCCCTCGGCATGCAGCTGCCCGGCGCCGCCGCGATCCCCGCGCCGTACCGCGATCGCCAGGAAGTCGCCTATTTCACCGGCAAGCGCATCGTCGAGATGGTGTCGGAAGATCTCAAACCATCCGACATCCTCACCCGCGAGGCGTTCCTCAACGCCATCGTGGTCAACTCGGCCATCGGCGGATCGACCAACGCTCCCATCCACCTCGCAGCCATCGCCCGCCACATGGGCGTGGAACTGACGATCGACGACTGGCAGACGCATGGCCACAAGGTACCGCTGATGGTCAACCTGCAACCGGCGGGGGAATACCTCGGTGAAGATTTCTATCACGCCGGCGGCGTACCGGCGGTGGTGGGCGAGCTGCTCAGGCAGGGCCTGATCCACGAGGACGCGATGACGGCCAACGGCAAGTCGATCGGCGAAAATTGCCGCGATGCGGCCATCGAGGATGAACGCGTCATTCGTCCGTTCACCAACCCACTGAAGGAAGACGCGGGATTCATCGTGTTGCGCGGCAACCTGTTCGACAGCGCCATCATGAAAACCAGCGTCATCAGCCCGGAATTTCGCGCACGCTACCTCAGCCGTCCCGACGATCCCGAAGCGTTCGAAGGTCCGGCGGTCGTCTTCGATGGCCCGGAGGATTACCACCACCGCATCGACGACCCCTCGCTCGGCATCACCACCGACACGTTGCTCTTCATGCGCGGTGCGGGTCCCGTGGGCTACCCGGGTTCCGCGGAAGTGGTGAACATGCGGCCGCCGGCCTATCTCATCCGCGAAGGCGTGCACGCGCTACCTTGCATTGGCGACGGGCGGCAATCAGGCACGTCGGGTTCGCCCTCCATTCTCAACGCGAGCCCCGAGGCCGCGGTGATGGGTGGACTGGCGTTGATCCGCACCGGCGATCGCGTCCGCATCGACCTCGGCAGGGGCACGGCCGACGTATTGATCAGCGACGAGGAATTGGCCGAGCGCCGCCGCGCACTGGCCGAGGCGGGCGGCTACCGCTACCCCGCATCGCAGACGCCATGGCAGGAGATTCAACGCGCGATCGTCGGGCAGTTGGAAACGGGCGCCATTCTGGAAGGTGCCGAGAAGTACCAGCAGATCGCGCAGACGAAGGGGCTTCCGCGGGATAGCCATTGAGGACCAGGCGAGCGCTAGCCGGCCGACATACCCTTGGTGTTCGGCCGGCTCCGCGAAACTTCCACCAGATAAGCACGCGACATGACGGGCAGCTGCGCTCGCAGTATCGCCAGTGACGCTGCCGAGCCATCTTTCTCCAGCACGGCTTGCACCGTGCCGACGAGCATGGAACGCAACGCGAAAGTCACGGTCTCCACGTCATCGAACACGGCATCCGATGCCGTCGCCAACAGGCGCGCGATAGCCTGATCGGTCCGGCCGACGACGTCGGCAACGAGACCGGCGGTATCCAGTTCGGCGGCGACCACGTACAGGGCTCGCGATCCAGGAAGATGGCGCAGCTTCGCATCGAGGTACGCACTGCACAGGCCGTCCGACATATCCCGCAGGGACGCTCCCTCGTATCGCGCGCACGCCGCCTGCACGGCGAGCACGACGTCTCCCAGGTACTGATCGAGCACCGCGTACAGCAAGGCCTGCTTGTGCGGGAAGTACTGGTACATCGTCCCCACGGAGACCCCGGCCCGCTGCGCAACGCGCGTCGTCGTGAGCCGGGCGATGCCATCGGAGAGCAAAACCTGAAACGTCGCCTCGAAAATCGCCGCCACGGTCGCCGCCGAGCGGGCCTGACGCGGGGATTTACGGGGCTTCAGGGAGTCGGAAGGCACGACGGTCATATGCGAATGTAAAAACCGAAGGATGATTCATAAATTAACTCATAGCGCCAACCACCACCACTCCACAAGGAAACGCCATGAGTAACGCAGACCGTCGCATCTCCCTCGTCACCGGTGCCAACAAGGGCATCGGCCTCGAAGTCGCCCGCCAGCTCGGCAAGGCTGGCCACCGAATCCTGCTCGGCGCGCGTGACGAAGCGCGTGGCCGTGAAGCGGCGAAAACCCTCCAGGCCGAGGGCATCGACGTCCGCTTCGTGGCCGTGGATCTCACGAACGCTGCCTCGCTGACGGCCGCCGCCGCCGACATCGAGGCCAATGAAGGCCGCGTCGATGTACTCGTCAACAATGCCGCCATCGCGTTGCAGAACGACGGCCTGCCGGGAACGGCCGACCTGGACGCGGTGCGCCAGACGTTCGAGACCAACTTCTTCGGCACTGTCGCCGTTACACAGGCGCTGTTGCCGCTGCTGAAGAAATCCGCCTCCGGCCGCATCGTCAACGTCTCCAGCGGTCTCGGTTCTATCACCCTCAACAACGATCCCACCTGGGATTTCGCAGCGGTCAAATTCCTTGGCTACAATGGTTCGAAGGCCGCGCTGAACATGTTCACGGTACTGCTGGCAGCCGAACTGAAGGACCACGGGATCAAGGTGAACGCCGCCGACCCCGGCTACACCGCTACCGATCTCAATGGTCATAGTGGCCACCAGACGATTCCCGAAGGCGCCGCTGAAGCCATCCGCCTCGCCCTGCTCCCGGATGACGGCCCGACCGGTGGGTTCTTCAACTCCGACGGTGCGGAGCCCTGGTAACGGGCACGGAGGCTTCACCGCCTCTGTCAATATCAATAGAAAGGTCCCGACTGAAAACGGCCGGGGCTTTTTTCCTGCGCCGCGTTCAAGCTCCTCGCGATGTGGCCGATATGAAGGCTCTGTGCCGCCCACTCTGTCGACAGGGGGCATAGATCCCTCTCCATGAGCAAGAAGGCGGATGAATCAGATCGCGAAACGCGTACTAGGCGTGCTCGGGACCCTTGGAGGCATCGCCGCCACCTATCACGTCGCAAAGATCACGGGCCAGTTCGATCGCGGCGAGCCGGCTGTCGCCGTCGCCCGGGACAACTTACAGCCTGGTGAAACGTCTCACGTCTTCGTTGCCGTCGATCCACGTATCGACCAACAACAGGACGTTGTCTATTTCCCTGTTCACCTGATGGTCCGCAACGACGGCGACAAGCTGTTGAACAACCTGCTGCTTGGCCTCGCTTACGAAAAGCGTTCGAACTACACCGCCATCGATGTCGAATCGTTCATGGTGGTTCACGGTGCGCAAACCCGTGACGGATCGACGCATGAGCACAACTCCGACGACACCACCGACTACTCCAACTTCACGCTCAAGACGCTTAACCCGAAAGACGAATTCACCTTTTCGGAAGGCGCGCAGTTCTATCAGGACATATCGCCGACGTCGTTCTTCGAAATGGCCATGCTCAGATCCGAAGTGAAGGTGGCGCTGACGGCCGACAATGAAAAGCGCCTCGACTATACCGTCAGTTATCGTGGTGTCCGTGCATCCAGCTGCGATGAACTCGTCAAGCGATACGAAATCCAGTACGCCAAGTATTCCGTCATATCGATGCGTGACAAGGCCTCCTTCTTTTCATACCTGTGGCATCTGCTCCGAGACACCGACACCACGATCGATTACCTGGTCTGCCCTACCTACGAATCTACCGTGGTCGACGGCAAGACCTTCTGGATACCTGTGAAGGACGACCGCGCGGTGACGCAGGTCTCGTTCAAGCCCTATCTCTGGTCGCTTCTGTTCGATCAATAAAGGCCCACGGCATCGAGCCGTGGGCTCGTCTTCAGGCGGTGAATATCAGGCGGCGTCGCTATGCAGCTGACGCACGGTTTCCGTACCACGGTTGATCTCGATGCGGCGAGGCTTCATGGCCTCGGGAATCTCACGCTTCAGATCGATCGAGAGCAGGCCGTTGGCAAGGCGCGCGCCGGTCACCCGCACATGCTCGGCCAGTTCGAATCGCCGGTTGAAGGCCCGGGTGGCGATGCCGCGATGCAGGTATTCGCCCTCGGCTTCGGCCTTGTGCTCACCGCTGACGATGAGCATATTCGACTGGGTCGAGATGTTCAGCTCATCCTCCGTGAAACCCGCCACCGCCATGGTGATGCGGTACGCATCCTCGTCGAGCTTGACGGAATCGAACGGTGGGTAGTTGTCTCCCTGCTGCGAGCGCGAGGCGGACTCGAGCAGTTCGAATACGCGATCGAAGCCGATGCTCGAACGCAGGAGGGGGGAGTAATCGAGAAGGGTACGCATGGCCATATCCTCATAGACAAGCAACATGGATGGACAGGCTGGCCCCGAAGCGGCCAGCGATGCGTAGCTAGGGATGCCTCGCTCCTTTTCAAGCCGCCGCGTTCATCAGTTATTTAGCCACTCCGCCTTCACGCGGTGGCCGGAATGCTTCGTTCATTTCACCGGAGCACCGACATGAAGGATTCATTCTTCAAGCGCAACGGCCTGAGCATCGCCGTCGGCCTCATGATGCTGGCGGCGTGGGGCGCACAGGCCATCACGGGTCATGCGGCCCATAACCAAGAACTCGGTGAACACGGCCTCTCCGGTATCGGCCTCGGTGCCTATCTGCTGAGCGGCGACTTCTGGTCGGCCACTTGCGAGAACTGGGAGTCCGAGTTCCTGCAGATGGGCCTGTACGTGCTGCTCACCGTCTGGCTGCGCCAGAAGGGGTCAGCCGAATCGCGTCCCATGGACGAGAAGGAAGAGGAAAACGAGCCGACTCCCGAACATCTGCAACCCAAGGCATGGCGCCGGGGCGGCGTGGTGCGCTGGCTCTACGCGAATTCGCTCTCCATCGCCTTCCTTTGCCTGTTCGCCATGAGCTTCGCCGGCCACTTGTTCGGTAGCTGGCGGAAATCCATCGACGAGGCACTGGTACACCACCAGCCACCCGAGCGGTTGGCCGCCTATATCGTCGACCCCTCGTTCTGGTTCGAGTCTTTCCAGAACTGGCAGAGCGAATTCCTGGCGGTGTTCTCCCTCGTCGTCCTGTCGATTTTTCTTCGCCAGAAGGACTCGCCACAGTCAAAACCCGTGGATGCTCCACACAGCAAGACGGGCGGCTGATTCGTAATCATCCGGCGAATTTTTCTTCGATAGACGACGTGAATAACGGGATTATCTTGCGACGTGAATATCTCGTGAAATTCTCACTTATTTCAGAGATTTAGATGATTTACACCGCCTTATCCGCAAACGCATACATAAATACACATCGCAAGTATTGACGACTTCTGAACGATAGTTTTATGTTCGCCCTGCCGCTACCGGATAACCGGATGGCTTTGGCTTGTTTTCCATCGTTTGCAACATTCGGAAAGAGTTTCGAATAGCGCGTGGAAATGCTTTCCGAGTGAGACCTTCGGCAACCGCCGATGCGCTACTTGTGGCCCGCTGGGGGCCAACTCTGGGGAGAGCAGTAAATGAATTCACGTGACCTACGGCAGGCGCAAGTCCTGCGTCGTTCCGCACTGGCCTTGGCGCTTGCGGTTGGCCTCGGCGGCACGGGTGCCGTCCTCGCTCAGGCCACCACGGGCGCGATCTTCGGCCAGGCCAATCCAGGCAGCACGATCCAGGTATCCGGTACGACCGGTGTGACCCGCGAGGTCACGGTCGGTACCGACGGCCGGTACCGCATCGGTAACCTTCCGCTCGGCAGCTATACGGTCAATGTCATGCAGAACGGCCAGGTGGTCGATTCCCGCAAGAATGTCGGCCTGACCGTGGGCGCGGGATCGGAAGTGTCGTTCACCGGCGCACCCGCCGCCACCGGCGCCCAGGCGCTGGAATCGGTCACCGTGACGGCGAATGCGCTACCGCCGATCGATGTCTCCGCGGTGGATTCGCGCACGGTGGTCACCTCCGAGCAACTCGCCCGCCTGCCGCTCGGCCGCAACGCGGAAGCCATCGCCCTGCTCGCCCCGGGCGTGAATCCAGGCGCGGGTTTCTTCGGGCGCACCGTCTCGTTCGGCGGCTCCGGCGTATCCGAGAACGCGTACTACATCAACGGCTACAACACGGCCGACCCGCTGCGTAACCTGGGTGGCGTAGGCCTTCCCTATGGCGCGATCGACCAGCAGGAAATCTATACCGGCGGCTACAGCGCGATGTATGGCCGTTCCGAGGGTGGCGTCATCAGTCAGGTCGGCAAGCGTGGCACGAACGAATGGCATTTCGGCGCGCAGATTCTGTGGGAGCCGAAGTTCGCTCGCTCGCAACTGGGTAACCAGTACTTCCCCAGTGCGAACCTGCCCGCGGGCTACGAGTACTCCGACCCTTCGCTGGCCGGCCAGCTCTACCGCAATCGCGTGGGCGACAAACAATGGACGCGTACCGTCAGCGCGTACGCCGGCGGCCCGCTGATCAAGGACAAGCTGTACCTGTTCGTCGCCGCGGAGACGGAGAAGACGGAAGGCACCAACACCAATCCGTTCACCACGTCGCCTAATGCGACCAACCACTACAAGTGGGACCTGCCGAAGTACTATGCGAAGCTGGACTGGAACATCAACGACAGCAACATCCTCGAACTGACCGGGATCAGCTCGGCGGACGAACGCAGCGGCAAGTACTCCACCTTCGACTACGACACACGCGAACACCTGGGCTTCCAGGGACGCTATCCCGACAGCACGAAGACGTCGTCGAACTACGGCATCGCCAAGTACACCAGTTACATCACCGATGACCTGACGTTCTCGGCCACGTACGGCAAGAGCAAGACGACCGACGTCCAGCGCAATCCGGGCGACCTCGGTCTGCCCTTCATCAGCCGTCCCGACCTGCAGGACCCGGCGATCACTGGCGGACAGTCGTTCACCAACACCACGGCCACCACGCAGAAGATCGCACCGGGCGCGAACAGCAAAACCCACGGCCTACGCGCGGACCTCGAGTGGCAGGTCGGCGATCATCGCGTGACCGGCGGTATCGACAACATGAAATACACCGCGCAGGACGAAGGCGTGACGACGACGGGTCCTGGCTATTTCTGGACCTACGGTCATGTGAACGATCCCACCGTCCCACTCGTCCCGGGCCTGGGCGTCGGTCCGACCGGCGGAGACGGCTATTACAGCCGTCGCACGATCTTCATCACGACCACGAGCATGGAAGTCGATCAGAAGGCTTACTACCTGGAAGACAAGTGGCAGATCACCGACAAGTTCCTGTTCACCATCGGTGTACGCAACGACCGGTTCAAGAATTACAACGACCAGGGCCGTACCTACGTCAACAGCGGCAACCAGTGGGCACCGCGAATCGGCGCTTCATGGGACGTCTTCGGCGATTCCTCGCTGAAGATCTACGGCAATCTCGGCCGTTACTACCTTGCCCTACCGAACAGCGTGGCCATTCGCGGCGCTTCCGCATCGACCTTCACCAACGAGTACTTCACGTATACCGGCATCGATCCGAACGGCGAACCGACGGGACTGACCCCGATCGGCCCGGGTCCGGTGTCATCGAACGGCGAGTACGGTCAACCGAACGATCCTAAGTCGATCACCGCGACCGACCTCAAGTCGCAGTACCAGGATGAAGCCATCCTCGGCTTCGACAAGACGCTGGGCCCCGACTGGGTCACGGGCGCCAAGGTCATGGTCCGCAAGCTGCGCGCGGCGATCGATGACGTCTGCGACACCGCACGCATCGCCGACAAGTTGGCGGCGACCGGTGTCGATCCGGACAGCGTCACCATTCCGGGCTGCGTGATCTTCAACCCGGGCCGCTCGAACGAGTTCAGCCTCGCCAACGTCGATGGCAGCGGACGGACCGAAGTGAAGATGTCCAAGGACGACTGGGGCTTCACCACCGGCGCCAAGCGCAAGTACTACTCACTCGACCTGTACCTGGAGCATCCGTTCGATGGCAAATGGTTCGGCCGCGCCATTTACACCTTCTCGAAGAGCTATGGCAATACGGAAGGTCAGGTGAAGTCGGATATCGGCCAGAACGATATCTCGAAGACGCAGGATTGGGACGCCGCCGCGCTGATGGTGCATAGCAATGGCCTGTTGGCCAACGATCGAAAGCACCAGTTCAAAGCCTACGGCTCCTATCAGGTGACCCCGGAATGGCTGCTTTCCGGCTCGCTGCGCCTCACCTCGGGCGCACCGAAGTCCTGCCTGGGCTTCTTCGGCCCGAACGATGACGACCCGATCAGCTATGGCTCGTCGTACCACTCCTGCGCCGGCAAGCTCTATGCACCGGGCGAGCAGCGCATGCCCTGGTTCAAGCAGCTCGATCTGTCGGTCGAATACCGTCCGGCGTTCGCCGACCACAAGCTGGCCTTCGGCCTGCAGGTCTTCAACGTCACCAACGAGCGCAAGCCGCTCCTCAACGACTATGTCTATGAGGACGATCGCTTCACGGTGTCGAACACCTACGGTGCGGGGCTGTACTACCAGACGCCTCGTTATGCCCGCCTGACCGCGAGCTACGATTTCTGAGTTGGAGAATCATTACGGCATCACAACAAAAACCGGGCCAGGGAGGGCCCCTCATTGCAAACTCCCCTCGCCGCCGTTCACAACGGTGGCGTTTTTTTTAAGGACCGATATATGCGTTCGTTCGGCAAAGCGTACGTCCCCCGTTTCGCGCTGGCGCTCTTCGTCTTCCTGCCTTTGTGCGCATCCGCGCAGCACAAGGCGGGCGACATCGCCGTCGAGCGGCACGCGGTACATGACGAGAAGGCTCAGTCGGTGGAGTACGAAATCGGCACGCTTTACGTGCCCGAGAACAGGCACAAGCCGGACAGCCGGCTCATCGGCGTCGGCTTCGCACGGATCAAGGGCCCGGCGTCGACGCGTCCCGGCACGCCGCCGGTCTTCTGGCTCCCCGGGGGACCGGGCCTGACCGTGCTCGGCGCCTTCAGCGATACCGACGCATCGTCGAAAGCGCGGCTGCGCTCCTGGCTCACCTTCGGCCAGGTCGGCGACCTCGTCGTCATCGAACAACGTGGCTACACCACTCGCGGCGACATGCTGACCATTGCCTCGAAACCCCTGCCCGACGATCGTCCCGGCTCCATACGCGATGAAGTGGCCTCCATGCGGGCGGATGCCAAGGCCGCCATCGCGGCCTACCCCGACAAGGATCTCTCCGGCTACGACATCGGCGAGTTCGCCGGCGATATCGACGACCTCCGCCGTGCGCTCGGCTATGAAAAGATCAGCCTCTTCGGTGGCAGCTTCGGTTCGCAATGGGCGCTGGCGGTCATGCGGCTGCATCCAGGCATCGTCAGCCGCGCCGTGATCTCCAGCGTGGAACCCTTGAACAATGGTTACGACATGCCTTCGCACGTCTACGCCTCGCTGCAACGCATCGCCTACGATGCCGACCGTGCACCGTCCCTGGCACCCTACCTCCCGAAGGGTGGCCTCATGGCGGCCGTGAAGGCGCTCCACGAGCGCTTCGCCGGCGGCCCCGTCACCGTGACGTTCAAGGAGGACAACGGAACGTCACGGCGCATCGTGCTCGGCCCGCAGGATCTCCAGCAGGCCCTCCTGTCGCATACACAGGAAAGCGCGGAATGGCCGGCCTTCATCCTTTCGCTCTATCACCGGCACTACGAGGCCTGGGCTCGCGAGGTCGCCAGCGATCGCAAGCCGGAACCGCGGATCTTGATAGGACCGCTGGCGGATAGCAGCCTCGGCGTCAGCGCGGAACGCGAACACCTCCTGCGCACCGACCCCGCGCTGGACATGCTGGGAGCATGGAACTTCGAAGGAAATATCGCCTCGGCCGCCGACTGGCCGACGGTGGACATGGGCGACGAGGTACGAAAGCCTGTCGTGACCGACATACCCGTGGTCTTCATACACGGCGACTGGGATACCTCGACCCCCATGGAGAACACCCTGGGCCTGCTTCCCTATTTCCCCAAGGGGCACGCCATCCTGGTTCACCGGGGTTCGCACGACGGAGCGTTCTATCAGCTGCGCAACGAACCGGCGGCGAAGCAAGCCGTGTACGGGTTCCTCGCCACGGGTGAAACATCCGGACTGCCCCTGGAGGTCACCCTTCCGGTTCCGGACTTCGAGGTACCTTCCTTCGCGCCGCCGACATCGGCTTCGGTACCACCTGCCCGGTCTTCCTGATCGCGGCCATTCGCTTGCGGCGGCCCGGGCCGATCAGGTCGGGCTCTGCCGGTCGTTCTCGGCTTCGATCTGCTGCAGGTCGAGGTCGCGCTCCATGTAGTGCAGCAATTCGTCGTGGATCTGTCCGGACCGGTGCAGGCGCAGCAGTTCCGCGCGACCCGCGGCGATGGCCGCCAGCACCACGTCGTAGTGCGCCGCGCGGCCCCCTTCATTCGCATGCGGGGCCTTGCTGTAGCGTTCGGCGACCGTCACGCGATACGTGTATTGCTCGAGCAGGCGGGGATGGATCAAACGCCCTTCGTCATCGTAGGCACGCGCTTTCACCGCCGCGAGCTGGGCGGAATCAATGAACACGGAAGCCTGCGATTCCGTCAGGTGCGTGCTTTCCGCCTTCTCGCCGGCATCGAGCCGAAGCCAGCGGATGACGGGGGCGATCGTCCCGCCCTGCACCACCACCGTGACCAGGATCACGGCGAAGGCCGCCGCGATGGTCAGGTCGCGGCCGGGCACGGCTTCGGGCAGCGACAAGGCGATCGCCAGCGTCACCACGCCACGCATGCCCGCCCAACTGAGCAGGAACGAGGCCTTCGCCGAGGCCGGCACGGGCTTGCGTCCCACCATGCGTGCCAGCGGCACGCGCAGGTATTCGGTGCCGTAGATCCAGAGAAACCGCGACAGGATGACCGCGGCGAGCACGGCGAGGATGGGCATGCCCAAGGTCGACAACGCTTCGCCTACGCCGCCCATGCGAGCGACGACACCGCGCAGCGAGAACCCGATGAGGATGAAGACCAACGCCTCGAGCAGGAAGATCATCACTTCCCAGAAAGCGAAGCTGTTGACCCGCACACGCGCCGAGAAGACGTCGTGCTGGTACCAGCCGAAGATGATGCCGCAGCTGACCACCGACATCACGCCGGATACATGCAAGGATTCGCCGCCGATATACGCGGCCCACGGCGACAGGCAGGCGGCCGTGATGGCGAGGAAGAGATGGTCGATCCGGCGCAGCACGAAGACCAGGGCGTAGCCGAGCACCACGCCCACGACGATGCCACCCAGCGCCAGGGCGGCGAAACTGAGCACCGCTTCATGGGTGCTGAAAGCGCCCGTGAGCGCGGCCGCCGTGGCGAAGCGGAACAGCACGAGTCCCGTGGCGTCGTTGAGCAGGCTCTCCCCTTCGAGTAGGACCATGAGCCTACGCGGCAGACGCACCTTGCCCAGCACCGCCTTCGCCGCCACGGCATCGGGCGGCGACACCACGGCACCGAGCGCGAAGCACGCCGCCCACGGCAGGGACGGCAGCACCCAGTGGACGGTGACGCCCACCGCGAACGTGGTGAACACCACGGCGCCTATCGCCAGCCAGAGGATGCCGCCGAGGTATTTGCGGAATTCCGACCATACCGTATAGAAGGCGCCGTCCATGAGCAGCGGGGGCAGGAAGATCGTCAGCACCAGCTCCGGATCGAAGCTCACCTCCGGGATACCGGGGAGGAAAGCGATGCCTATGCCACCGGCCAGCAGGGCCGCCGCGGTCGGCAGGCGCAGGCGCCGGGCGATCAACTCGAGCACGAGGATCGCGACAAGAAGGATCAATACGAACTTGAATGTTTCGGTCGAGGCCATGCGCCCTCCAGGCATATCGGAGGCATCTTATCCGTATCGCGCGGCCTCCCGATTGGAGCGGTTGTACGCACACCCCCTGCCGGAAGTCATGCATTTACCTGCCGGGGACATTTTGCCAGACTCGATGAACCGCCCCTGAAAAACAGGCCTGCCTGATGCGATCGATGCGCCCTGCCCTCCACCACGTCAGGACCGCGTTGTCGGTCGGCGTGGCTTCCGTTTGCCTCGCCCTCGTGGCCGGCCCCGTCGCCGCGCAGCAGACCGTGCTGACGCCCGAGCAGAAGGCGACCATCGCCAAGCGCAACGACATCGAGCGGCAACTCGAGGCCATCGCCGTGGTCGACCGCAAGGTGATGGTGAAGATGCGCGACGGCAAGCGCATGGCGGCCGACGTGTACCGGCCGAAGGACGCCTCGGGCAAGGTGCCCACCATCTTCGTGCGCACGCCGTACAACTTCAATTTCTGGGACGTGAAGCTCGGTGCGCCGCGCGACATGAGCCGCCAGCTCGCGGCGGTGAAGCGTGGCTACGCCTACGTCGACATGAACGAGCGCGGCCACTATTTCTCCGAGGGCAACTACGAAATCCTCGGCGCGCCGCTCAGCGACGGCGTCGACGCCATTCGCTGGATGACCTCGCAGCCCTGGTCGAACGGCAAGGTGGGTACCACCGGATGCTCGTCCACCGCCGAGTGGCAGATGGCCGTCGTCGCGCAGAACACGCCGGGCCTCGCCACGTTCAACGTGCAGGGCTTCGGTGCCGGCGTGGGCCGCGTCGGCCCTTACTACGAGCAGGGCAACTGGTACCGCGGTGGTGCCGTGCAGATGCTCTTCATCGACTGGCTCTACAAGGAACAGAACCAGGTACGGCCGATGTTCCCGGCCAACCTGTCGCAGGCCGACCTCATCCGTGCCTCGAAGATGTTCGACCTCGATTCGCAGCCGCCGGAGCCCGATTGGGACAAGGCGTTCTGGGTACTGCCCGAGAAGGACATCATGAAGTCCATCGACGGTCCCAAGGGCATCTTCGCCGATGCGATGGACGTGCCGACCGGTGGCAACATGATCGCGCGCACGCCCAACAGCCCCGCCTGGTACAAGGGCGGCCTGTGGCACGACGACATGAAGATCGACAAGCCCGGCCTGTGGTTCATGAGCTGGTTCGATGTGTCGGTATCACCCAACCTCGCGGCCTACAACCATGTGCGCGCCACCGCGTCGAAGGACATCGCGGACCAGCAGTACGCGATCATCGCGCCGGTGCTGCACTGCGCCTATACGCGTGCGACCGAGCACACCGTGATCGGCGACCTCGACGTGGGTGACGCGCGCTTCGATTACGAAGGACTGGTCTTCGGCTGGTTCGACAAGTTCCTCAAGGGCGTGGACAGCCCCATCGTCGACAAGCAGCCCAAGGTCATGTACTACGTGATGGGCGAGAACAAATGGCGCGATTCGCCGACGTGGCCTCCCGCGGGCGCCACCACGCGCGAACTCTTCCTCACCAGCGGCGGCAAGGCCAACACGCTGTATGGCGATGGCAAGCTCGTCGATGCGGCAGGCGGTACGGACCATCCCGACCAGTTCCTCTACGACCCGGCCAACCCGGTCACCACGCTCGGTGGCGGTGGGTGCTGCCAGGGCACGGCGGTGAAGTTCGGCTCGTTCGACCAGAACCCGCAGCTCGCCCGCAACGACATCCTCGTCTACGACTCGGAGCCCTTCAAGGATGGTACCGAGGTGAGCGGACCGATCACGGTCACGCTGTACGTGTCGTCGGACGCGAAGGACACCGATTTCACCTTCAAGGTGATGGACGTCTATCCCGACGGCCGCGCCTTCAACCTCACCGAGAACATCCAGCGCATGCGTTACCGCGAGGGATACGACAAGCCGCCGGTGTGGATGAAGGACGGCGAGGTCTACAAGGTGACCTTCCAGCCGATCGACACCAGCAACTTCTTCTTCGCCGGCCATAAGCTCCGGGTAGCCGTGTCGAGCAGCAACTTCCCACGCTTCGACCGCAACCTCAACACGGGTGGCAACAACTACGACGAAGCCAAGGGCGTGATCGCGCACAATGCCGTGCACCACGACGCCGCCCATCCGTCGAAGATCACCTTCACGGTGGTGCCGCGAAGCAACCCGTAACCCGGATCAGACCGGCTTGCACCCGGCGGAGACTTTCTCCGCCGTGGTCGTCACGCACAGTGCGAAGCCCGCGGGCAGCCGGTCGACCAGTCGTTCCTCCGATACCGCCAGCGAGAAGGCCTTCACTTCGGCCGCACCATCGAACACGGTGTAGTAGCAGCGCCCCGCGCTGCTCGCCTGGCAGGCGAAGCGCGCGCGGCCCATGCGCACTTCCGTGCGGCTATCCAGGGTGACCACGCCGTTTTCCTGGGACGTGGCCACGATCGTGCGGTTCTGCGCGTCGGTGCAGCCGGCGAGGTTCATGAAGCAATAGACGATGGCAAGGAACAGGCGCATGGAAGTCTCCTTCGTCACATGGCGCGGAAGATGGCCATGAACGGCTGGCTCACGCTCAGGGTTTCGGGACGGCCGCGTAGCCGCAGGCAACCCTTGCCGGTGTCCTCGCGTTCCACGGAGGCGACCTGGCGCAGGTTGACGATCGTCGAACGGTGGATCTGCCGGAAGATCTTCGGGTCGAGTTGGCGGAGCAGGTCCCGGATGGGCCTCGTCAGCAGGGCGTCGCCCTCGGCGGTCGCCACCAGCGTGTATTTGTTGTCCGCGCGGAAATAGATCACGTCCTCGACGAGGATCAGGCGTGTCGCGCGTCCCGTGCTGGCGGTGAGCCACGTCAGCGGCTCGTCGGCCGGACGGTCGAAATGCGCGCCGATGTCGCGAGCGATCCGCGCCGTCCGCTCCACATGCCGCGCCGCATCGGCGAGGCGACCACGCAGGCGGGCCACGGTCTGCACCAGCCGGTCCGAGGTGACCGGCTTGAGCAGGTAATCGACGGCACCCCGTTCGAAGGCATCGACGGCGTACTGGTCATACGCGGTGATGAAGACGATCAAGGTGTCCGGGCTCGTCTCGGCAGCCGCGGCGGCCACTTCCATCCCGGTGAGCCCAGGCATGCGGATGTCGAGGAAGGCTATCTCGGGCCGGTGCGCCGCGATGGCTTCCAGCGCGGCTCCGCCATCCTCGGCGATTTCCAGCACGTCCAGTTCAGGCCAGGCGATGGCGAGCTCGCGCTGCAAGGCGGCGGCGAGCAGCTTCTCGTCTTCGGCGACGATGCACCTAGGCATGTTCGACCACTCCCGTCACCGGCAACGTGATGGTCGCGGCGACACCATGGGGAAAATTGTTGCCGATCGAGAATGCCGCGGCGCTGCCATACATGAGGCGAAGGCGCTCGCGCAGGTTCTTCAGGCCGATACCCGTGCCCGCACCGTCGCTACGGAAGCCCATGCCATCGTCGGCGACCGTCAGGGACAGGCCCGAGCCGTCCACGCCCGCGCGGATCCAGATGCCACCACCACCCGGCTTCGGTTCGAGCCCATGCTTGATCGCGTTCTCGACCAGGGTCTGCAACATCATCGAAGGCATGGGCACTTTCAACGCATCCGCCGGCACGTCCGTATGCACGGCCAGGCGCTCACCCATGCGCAGGCGCATGATCTCCAGCCACGCGGTGGAACGTTCCAGTTCCTCCCCCAGCGTGGACAGCGAACCATCCGTGCGCGGCAACGAGCGGCGCAGGTAATCGATGAGGTGGCCGAGCATCCGGTCGGCGCGCGCGGGATCGGTGCGAACGAGCTCCTGCGCACTGGCCAGGGTGTTGTAGAGGAAGTGCGGTTCCACCTGCGCCTGCAGGAGGCCGAGCTGCGCGGCGGTCAACTCCTTCTCCATCGCGGTCTGGCGTACATCGGCACGCTCGCGATTGCGGCGTTCGGACAAGCGCTGCGTGGTGGCCCGTACCAGCGTTTCCACGCATTCCAGCGACGCGCCGCCATCGGGATTGAACCAGTCGGTCCATGCGCCGCTGTCCGGCTCGCAAACGAACATCACGCTGCTCGACCCGTCCGTCGGCGTGATCGTGGCGGATATCTTCGTGTGGCGGTCGAGCGATGCCTGCCATTGCCGCCTCGCACGACCGCGAAGTTGCTCGTTGGCCTGCTGGCGGATGATCGCGCGCAACTGGAGCCCACCGCGTGTGCCGCTCACATCGTGCACGTTCGGCAGTTCCCGGATCACCTCGTCGACGATGGCGAAGGCCTCGTCGGCGGGATAAGGCACTTCCACGCGGCGGCGTTGCCGGTTGGATACGGTCTCCGCATCGACGCGGCCCGCGATCACCCGGACGCGGTAAAGATGGGTAACGCCGCGAGCCAGCGCCACGAGCAGGCCGACGAACCACGCCAGCGTGAATATCCATGGAAATTCACCGCGATTCCAGCCGGTTCCGGACCATACGACCAGTAGCACGCATAGTGCCGCCACCCACGCCGCGATGAGGCGTCCGAGGAACTTCAGGCTTGCCATCACATGTACTCCCACCCTGCATTGGCGTGGAGCATACGACGCGCTTCGCCCCGCCCGGCGCCGATTCCGACGAAACGCCGCATGCGCCGACGAAACGTCTTCCTTGCGCGGCGCAGCATGACCTGGGCCGCCCGATGGGCCATTCTCGGGAAACGGCTTTCGCGGTGGGGACCGCAAGCCACGACAAAGGGGTTACTGCATGGCCTTGTTGCTCGTCGTTTTCGCTGTCGTCGTACTTGCGATCTTCCTCGGCATCCGCACCTTGCCGAAGCATCATCCCGCCAACTGGCTGCTGGGCGTCGTCGGTGGGGCCTGCCTGGTCCTTGCCTGGTATGCGATCTTCCGTCCCATGTTGCTGGCTTCGGGCGGCGGCGATCCCTCGCTGGTCACGCTCGGCCTCACCGCCGCCGGCATCGTCTCGTGCGTGCTGGGCGTGGTCTGCCTCGGGGTCTGCGTGTGGCGCGATCCCGCCCGCTTCTGGATGCTCTCCATCGTCTTCATCGGCGTGATCGGCGCGACCCAGTTCACCGCCCTCGGCTGACGACCTACGGGACCACCCCGAAGTCGGTGGGCACGTGCACGCCGCGCCGTGCGATCTTCTCGGTCATGATCGTGTGCCGCATCATCAGCCCCGATACCAGGTAGGCGGTGGTGCAGGCGGCGAGCAAGGGCAACAAGGCGTGTGGCTGCATCGTGGTCTCGAAGACGAACACCGCCGAGGTCATCAGCGCACGCGAAGCACCGGCGAACAAGGCCGCCATGCCGATCAGGGCGGCCATGTGCGGGTCCACGTGCAGCGGCGGCCACGCGGCCAGCGCCCATCCACAGACACCGCCCAGCGCTCCACCGATGGTGAACAGAGGCGCCAGCGTGCCGCCCGACGTGCCGCTGCCGAGCGCCACCGACCATGAAAGGAGCTTGGCCACGGCCAACAGCGCCATCGCCATGATGCCGAGGTGGCCGGAAATGACGTCGGTGATGTTCTCGTAGCCCACGCCGAGCGTCCCGGGCATCACGTAGCCGACCGCGCCGACCACCAGCCCACCCAGCGCCGGCCACCACATCCAGTGGATGGGCAGCTTTTCGAAGGCGTCTTCGATACCGTAGGCGAGGCGCGTGATGAAAACCCCGGCGACACCCATCAACATCCCGAGCAGCGCGTAGACCACCAGCGCTTGCGGCGCGACGGCGGCGAGCGCGGGCATGGGAAAGACCGGACCCGGGCCTTCCAGCGCGAAACGCACGCCCGTACCGGTCGCCGCCGCCAGTGCCACCGGCAGCAGCGAGCGCGCCCGGCGTTCGAACAGCAGCAATTCGATGCTCAACAGGACGGCCGACACCGGTGCGCTGAAGATCGCCGCCATGCCGGCCGCGGCACCGGCGGCCAGCAGCGTCTTGCGTTCGTCGGCCGTCACGGGAAGGCGCTGGCCCAGCAGCGAGCCCAGCGCTCCTCCCGTGGCGATGATCGGCCCCTCCGCACCGAATGGACCGCCGGTTCCGATCGCGACCGCCGACGACAGCGGCTTGAGCCAGGTCATGCGGGCGGGGATGCGGCTCTCGTTCGTCAGCACTTGCTCCATGGCCTCGGGAATGCCGTGCCCGCGGATGGCGCGCGATCCCCAACGGGCCATCGCACCGACCACCAGGCCGCCGATGACGGGCACCACGATCACCCACGCGCCGAGATGATGGCCGGCCGGCCGGCCGAACGCGGTGCTCCATGTCTGGTGGAACGCGAGGTTCGTGATCAAGCCGATCAGCATGGTCAACAGCTTCGCGACGACACCCACGACCAACCCGAGCAGGATGGCGAGGGCGCCGATGTACAGCACGCGCGTGCCGAGCAACGGAAGGCGCGTCGGCATGTGGGCGTCGACCAGCGACTGGTCCAGCGACGGGGCGAGCGGAATCGCCGCACGATCGTGCGGTGTGTGAAGAGGATCGGTCATGGGGGCTACGCGGTGGGGAACGGCGTGCAAAGACTAGCGGGATCCCGGCGCAGTGGCTGGCTGGCAGATGAACGGCCGCTCAGGCCGGAGCGGTCGACCCGTCGAGGGAGGCCCCGGCATGGCGGTAGTCGAACACCGCCAACGTCGCGGCACCCGCGACCACTTCCAACGATGCGTGGCCGCCGAACGGGAGCGTCCACTTGTCAGGACCGTGTCCGAAGGAAAGGCCGCGCAACATCGGCAGGCCACAGGCACGGGCGAAACGCTCGAGTGCATGGTCGATGTCATAGCCGTTGTCGTACTCGCTGATGCGCTGGCCACCGAGCCCGCCGATGAGGATCGCGCGCTGGCGGTCGAGTACTCCCGCCAGCTTCAGTTCGTACAACATGCGTTCGACCCGGTAGGCCTGCTCGCCGGTTTCCTCCACGTAGAGGATGCCGCCGTCGATCCTGGGCAGGTAAGGCGTGCCGATCAGGCTGCACAGCGCGGAGAGGTTGCCACCCCAGAGCGTGCCTTCGACGAGCATGTCGTGCTGCTCCTCGCCACAGGCCCAGCTCATTTCCG
This sequence comes from Luteibacter sp. RCC_6_2, assembly GCF_041360655.1. Classification (NCBI taxonomy): domain Bacteria; kingdom Pseudomonadati; phylum Pseudomonadota; class Gammaproteobacteria; order Lysobacterales; family Rhodanobacteraceae; genus Luteibacter; species Luteibacter sp. RCC_6_2. The sequence goes on from NZ_JBFUPQ010000019.1 coordinate 45,707, forward strand.
TTCGCGGCGACAGCACCGTATGCCAGAAATGCCGCCAGGTGTTTTCGCGCAGGTAACCCTGGCCGAAGTCGCGCACGAGCATGGGCCCGTGCAACGTACCGATCGCACTGCGGGCATAGAGCGCGCACTGGAGCACGGTGAAATCGCCGTGCCCCACCAGCACGCAGGATTCGTCGAGGAAACGGGCGGCAAGGCCGTCATAGTCCAGCCGCTCGAGCAAGGCGATCGCGCCATAGCCACCGCAGATGGCCATGACGAGATCGGGCAAGGGCCGGTCGGTTCTCGCCAGCTGGTTGATGTCCGCGGCGCGCTCGGCGTCACCGCCGGCGAACCGCAGCATCACGCGATCGGCCACGTCGCCGCCATGGACGGTATGTCCGGCGGCTTGCAGCCGCTCAATGCCCCGCGCGCAGGCGGCACGGTCGTCCGCGTATCCGGAGGGGGCAATGAGCCGTATATCGAGTCGTGTCGGCATGTCTGGCAGTGAATGATTCGGCCTAGCAATACCTCGACCGCCCCGAGAAGGCAATCGAAAGGTGCCAGACGACCTCACCATTCCATGCCGGCGCCAACGCTGAAACCCGCATCGCCACGCGAATTCGCCGACCCGCTGAGCTTGTAAACCCAGCCTCCCCCGTCCGTGACCGTGGAGATGCCCACGGCGATGCCCGACTCGCCACGGAAGGTGCCTCCCGCCACCGCAGCCATGTTGCGCCCGGGTGTCGTGGCTTGCGGAAGCCCTGCCATGGCCATCGCCGAGGCGACGCCCGCACTGGCCCGGTTGTTCGTACGCTCGATGTCGCGGTCGATCGCGCCCACCCGTTCATCGGTATAGCGGCGCGACCAGTCGGCCACCTGGTCCAGCTGGCCCACGTTCGCCGCATCCGTGGCGGCGGTGCCGGGTGCCACGTTGTGCACGGCGGTTGGCGCACCGGGCGAGCCGAGGGTGACATTGCCGCGGTCGACGCTGCCGTCCGGCCGCGTGTCATAACCTACGCTGCCCTCGCGCACGGCATTCATCTGCGCCACGTTGGCCGCGTCCGTGCCGGCGGTACCCGCCGCGACGTTGGTCACCTGGCGCGTCGCGCCCGCCGCACCCACCGACACGGTATTCGCGCGATCGGCGACCGAGCCCGCACCGATCGCCACCGAATTGGCAGCCGTGGCCTGGGCGCCGTTGCCGAGCGTCGCGCTATCGGTTCCGCTGGCGGTCGACCCGGCGCCCACGGCGATGGTGTTGCCGCCACTGGCCGAAGCCGCTGGCAAGTTGTTGGAGTTGTTCACGGCGAGGCCGATGCCGCCCCCATGGGTACCGCCGCCCTGCAAGGCCTGGATACTCGTGTACAAGGCGAGATTGCTGTAGACGTTCGAGGCGTTCTGGGTCCAGTCCCACAACTGCCCGCCGTTGATCGCCTGGGCGCTGCCCTGCGCGACGTTACCCGCCGCGAGGTTGCCGATCACCGCGGCGGGACCGCCCGCATTGAGCGTGACACTCGTATGGGAGACGTCGTCGTACTGCACGGCCGATGCGCCGATGCTGCCGGCGAAGTCGGCCACCGCACGCAACTGGCGAACGTTCACGGCATCGGTATCGGCGCTGCCGCCGGCTACGTTCGCGATCTGCCGCTCCGCTCCCACGCTGCCCACCGACACCACGCCCTGCACGGGCACCGCGACACCGCTGAATGCCTCGTTGCCACCGCCGAGGCGATCGGCCACCGAGTCGCTGCCGATGGCAACGCCACCCTGGACGGAAGCCGACGCCCGCGCACCCAGCGCCACCGCACCGGTGCCACTGGCATTGGCCTGGGCGCCCGCCGCCATGGCGTCGTCGCCGGAAGCTTGAGCCGCGCCACCCAGGGCGATGCTCTCATTGCCTGTCGCGTCGGCCGCCACGGCGCTTGATTGGACGTCCAGGTACGGCGACAGTCCGGCCGCGATGGCATTTACCCGGCCGTTCAAGGCGAAGACCGAGTCGTCGAGGGACGTGAACGCATCGCTGGCATTGGCGAACGCGGCCGACGAGACGTTGCCGCCCGCGTCCACCGGGCGCAACGCATACGCGGGCGCGGTGAAGATCGCGGTGACGGGGTCGAATGCCGCGCCGCCGCCCAGATAGCCCGCCAGGGATTGGGTGATCGATCCGAGCTGGGCGCCGTTGACGGCATCCGAACTCGCCGGAGCGAGGCTGCCCGCGGCGACATTGTGCACGGCGACGGCGGTGCCGGAGCCGTCACCGACCAGCGTGAGCGAGTTGAGAGGATTGCCCGCGCCGTCGTTATCGTAAAGCACCGCCAACCGGCTGAGATCGGTCAGGCCGGTGGATACCGCACGCAGCTGCGCCACGTTCGCCACGTCGGTATCCAGGGTGCCTGCCGCCACGCCCGTGACCTTGCGACCGCCGAGGTTCACCTCACCCGTCGAGCTTTGCGGAGCGGTCAGGCCAAAAGCCGTGTAACCGGTTTCGGCGCCGACGCTGGTGGCCGACCCGTTGCCGATGGCGATGCTGTCGGCGTGCGACGCGGTCGCCCCGTTACCGATGGCGATGGCATTGTTCGACGACGCCGTGGTGGCGCCGCCGATGGCGATGGATTCCGCGCCCGTGGCCGAAGGCAAGACGCCGGTGGAATTGATCGCGACGTAATCCACGCCATTGGTATAGAACGTATTGAGCCGGAGGTTGAGGTTACCGATGGAGGTACCGAGATCGGTGAAGGTGCTGGTCACGTCGGCATGCGTACCGACGGTCACCGCTCCCGCCGCATCGACGTGTGTGACGTTGAACGTCGGCGCGGTGAACACGCCCGTGGGACCGGCGGCCGTGGTGCCACCCAGGTAGGTCGCCACCGCCTGGTTGGTCGTATTGAGTTGCGTGCCGTTGACGGCGTCCAGGCTGCCGGCGGCGAGCGATCCCGCCGCGAGGTTGTGCACGCCCACCGCGCCCGTGCCCGAACCGACCAGGGTCACCGAGTTCGTCGGCAAGCCACCGCCGTCGGGGTCGTAGGTCACCGCGAGCGGATCGAGCGCGGAGACTTGCGAGATCGCACCCTGGAGTTGCAACACGTTCACGGCATCGTAGCCGTCGGTGCCCGCGGCAACGTGGGTAAGTTGGCGTTCGTTGCCCGTGCTGCCGATGGACACGGCGCCGACGGATGTTTGTGGCGCGGCAAGTCCGAACGCGACGTAACCCGCGGCGGCCGCGCGATCGGCCACCGACGCGTTGCCGAGCGCCACGCTGTTCACCTGCGAGGAGCTGGCGTTCGCGCCGACGATCGTCTGCGCATTGGCCGTGCCCGAGGCGCTGTCGCCGATCACCACGGAATTGCCCTTGCGCGTGGCGAAATCGTTGGTCGGCACGCCGGTCGGGTCGTTCGGATCGTTGCGCCCCGAGCCCGGGAACACGGTATTGGCATCTTCCGCCGGGAGGGTGTGGCTCGCACCACGGCCGATCACGACTTCCTGCGAACCGTTGGCCGTGGCCTTGTCGCCGACGATCACCTGGTTGTCCTGGGCGGGATTCACCGCCCAGCAACGCACCAGCGGAATACCCAGCAGGCTGGCGCAGTCGGAGGACCACGCCGGCGCGCCACTCGGCAGCAGGATGCCGCCGCCACCGGCGAAGAAGCCGTCGGTGCCCCGGTTGATGTTGGTGATATAGCTTGCCGACGTGACACCGCCAAGCAGGGTCAGGTGCTGGTTCTGCCCCATGAGGGTGCCGTTGATCGCCGTGGAGGCAGGCGTGAGATTGACCAGGCTGAGGCCACCGATGCCGATGGTCTGGAAGGTACCGGTCACATTGACGGCGGCGAGGTTCAGCGCACCGCTGCTCAGGTATTGCGCGTTGGGATTGAGCAAGGAGGTGAGCGTGGGTGACAAGGCGCCACCGACATTGCCGACCAGGCCACCGGTTCCCAGGATGAGACCGGCGGGATTGGGTTCGGCCGGCAATGGATAGCGGGGATCGCCCGGCGCGATCGCCATGGGTGACACGATCGGGCCCGTGGTGGCGTATGGGGTCGAGGTGAACGCCGCGCGCATCGAAGGCGAGGTCGCGAGGATGCCTTGCATCGCGATGGTGGCCGCGGTGTCGTCCTCGTCCTCTTTCGTGATGTCGGCCGTCGTATCGGCCGTCGTCGTGGACGCCGTGCTGGACGTGGGTGTAACGGTGGGTGCTTCTCCGGTCGACGTGCTTGCAACGGGTACCGGTGGTGGCGTCGATGCGCCGCTCGCTTGCACCTCTTGGCCCAGGGCGTCGGCCACGAAGAATGAGGTGACCAACATCATCGACGCATGCGCCGCCACGCGCCGGTACAGGCGCGCGCACCGCGCGGCGCGCCCCGACAGATCGAGGATCCGAAGATTCATGTTTCTCCCCTGACGAACGGTCGACCGCGTCGTGCGCGGACGGTTCGATTAGAGGAGCACCCAAGGTATGGGGCTGATCAATTGCGGCAACGGCGTAGTGGAATGCGGCAATGCGCTAATCGGAAACGGCACCTCCTTGTGCCGCGACGCATCACCAACCGTCGTATTCCTCGACCGCGGTGAGGTCTTCCGTCGGGGAGCTGCGAGTGAGCGTTTCACGCGGTTGTTCACCGAACACACTGCGGTACTTTTCCGCGAAACGCGACAGGTCCCACATGCCGCAACTGAGCGCGACCGATTTCACTGAACGGCGGCCGGCTTCCGCCGTCACCAGGCTGCGATGCGCCGTGCACAGGCGAAGCATCGCCAGGTAGCGATTGGGCGGAATGCCCAAGAGGTCGTCGAAGGCATAACGCAACCCGCGCTCACTCGCACCGGCCGCCTGGCAGAGCTCCTGCGAATAGATATCGCGACGCAGGTTGGCCCGCATGAAGCGTTCGGCCCTGCGCACCACCTGGTAATGGGCACGCCTGCCACGCGACGCCACCGGCCGCTCCTCGGGCGAGGAGGCCAGGGCGACGCGGATATGCTCGTCCAGCAGATCCTCGATGGGACCCATGACCGGATCTCCCCCCTCTTTCACCTGCGTCGCGATCTGCCGGTACGCGCGCTTGAGATGACCGGAATGCACCGAGAAGAGGCGCAGGCGCTGTGCGGCCATGTCGACATCGGCGTGGTCGGACGCCAGGAAGCGCGAGCGAAAGCGTGCGTACGGAGCCACCACCATGGTGAAGCGCGTACCGCGTTCGAACATGAAGTCGGTGGGAGTCCCTCGCAACAAGGTGACCGCCATGTCCGACTCGACGGTGATGCCCTGGCACCAGCTGCGCTCGCCGGCTTCATGCAGGTAGACGAGCATGCAGGCGTCTTCGGGAACCGTCAGCGAGCCGCGAACGTCGAAGTCGATATGCGCCGTGAGGTAGGTCACGCCATCCTGCATCTTCGATGCGATGCATGCGCGAGGTCGCGCAGGGCTCAAGGTCAACAAGTCCACTTCGCAAAGACCCAGCGAAGCACCCAGTGTCACCAGATCGTAGTCTTCCAGACCAAGCACATCGGAAGGACGGCTCATGCGATTACCTCCCTGCGGATTGACCTCGTCGTCGTCATCTTCATCGACGGGAACGGACTCCATTGCGGATACCGTTTCCCGGCAACGCCCCTGTCGTTGTCCGTATTTTTCCGGACACACCCCATGACACACATCTTCCACCCCCGCGTCATACCGCAAGCACTGGACCCGCGGTCTTGCTCCATGCGCCGAACCACTCCCTTCCGAATGAAACCATCGGCGCTGCCTATAACTAACGGTGTATGGGAGCAAATGCCAGTACTTTGTGAATTTGCCGATTCAGCGTATCGACCTTACAAACCCCTGGAAGACTTGGCAGAACTAGTGCTTGGGACAGGGTGGGCAGCCGGGGCTCCGCTGCGGCTACACTCGGTGCCGTGTTTCCAGTCCCTAAGGGAAAGCCCCGACGATGCGACGCCTCGTTCTCGCCTGCCTGACCGCCCTCACCCTGGCCGCCTGCCAGTCCCACGATGAAGACAAGACCGCCCAGGCGCCCGCGCCCGCGCCGGCCGGTCCCTCCACCGCACCACCGCCGCCGTTGCCCGCCGTGGCCAACGAGCATCACGAGTTCAGTCCCGAGATCACCGGCGGCGATTTCTCCGCACATTTGCGCGTCATCTCCTCGGACGAGTACGAAGGGCGCAAACCCGGCACGCTGGGTGAGCGGCTCACTACGAACTATCTCATCGAGCAGTTCAAGCGGATGGGCCTGGAGCCGGGCAACAAGGGCGACTGGATACAGAGCGTCCCCGCGGTCTCCACCGCGTTGAATGGCCAGGATTCACTCACGCTCAACGTGGCCGAAGGCGGCGGCAACGAAGGCTTTGCCTTCGGCAAGGACATGGTCGCAGGCACGCTTCAGGCGAAGGCCGATGTCGACCTGAAGGACTCCGACATCGTCTTCGTGGGTTATGGCGTGGACGCGCCCGAAGCGCAGTGGAACGACTTCGACGGCATCGACGTGAAGGGCAAGACGCTGGTGATCCTGGTCAACGATCCCGGCTGGGACGGCAAGGACCCGAGCCTGTTCAAGGGCCGTGAAATGACCTACTACGGCCGCTGGACCTACAAGTACGAGGAAGCCGCCCGGCAAGGCGCCGCCGCGGCCTTCATCGTGCACCAGACCGAACCGGCCGCGTACGGCTGGAACGTGGTGCAAAGCGGCTGGACCATGCCCCGGCTCGACCTCCCCGAGAGCGAAGATCCGGCACCACGCCTGCCCGTCGCGGGCTGGCTTACCCATGAGGCGGCGCAGCGGTTGTTCGCCAAGGCCGGCAAGAACTTCGACGAACTCGCGAAACAGGCGGACGTGCGCGGCTTCAAGGCCGTGCCACTGGACGCGAAGGCCTCGATCCACCTGCAAAGCACCATCTCCCATTCGCTCAGCAACAACGTCATCGGCATGATCAAGGGCAGCGAGAAGCCCGACGAGGCGATCGTCTACAGCGCGCACTGGGACCACCTCGGCCGCGACCCCGCGCTCAAGGGTCACCAGATCTACAACGGCGCGATCGACAACGGGACCGGCATCGCGGCGCTGCTCGAGATCGCCGGCAAGTTCGCCCAGGACAAGCCGAAGCGCACGGTGGTCTTCGCCGCCGTGACGATGGAGGAATCCGGCCTGCTCGGGTCGAAATACTACGTGGCGCATCCGCCCTTCCCGCTGGCGAAGACCGTCGCGGACATCAACATGGACGCCCTGCCGATCACCGGCCCGACCCGGGACATGGAAGTGGTGGGGCTAGGCCAGGGCGACCTGGAAGATACCTTCGCCGAGGTTCTCAAGGCCGACGGCCGCGTCGTCAGCGGCGACGCGTCGCCCGAAAAAGGCCATTACTTCCGTTCCGATCACTTCAATTTCGCCAAGGCCGGCGTGCCCGCGCTCTCCGCCGGTGGCGGCATCGACATGGTGAATGGCGGAAAGGCCGCCGGCGAGGCCGCCGAGACCGACTACGTGAAGAACCACTACCACCAGCCCACCGACGTCTACGACATGCGCTGGAACTTCGATGGCGTGACACAGAACGTGAAGGCGTTCTACGCCCTCGGCGAAAAGCTGGCCAACAGCGAGATGTGGCCAGCCTGGAAGGACGGTAGCGAGTTCAAGGCGGTACGCGAAAAATCACTGGCGGCAAGCTCGAAGAAGAAGTAACCCGTGAAGCCGCTTCCCCTATGGAGCGGCTCGATGGTGGGAAGCCTTGGGTGGGAGGCCTGGGTGGGAAGCCGCCTTGGCGGCGATGGGTGCTAGCCGCAACCCAACCCGCTGCCGCGGGATCGCCGCTTAAGCGGCTTCCCACCCGGTTCCAGCAGCCCTGCCCTTTGCCGCACTCAACCCTTTGCCGTCCCCAGCCCCGTTCCTTCCTCAGTAATTGACCTGCAGCTGCACCCGCAGCAGCTGCCCGTCGATCTTGCGATACGGCGCGGCGCTGACGTCGGTGCGGCGCATGTTCGCATAGGCCACCGCCAGCTCGATCGCGTTCGACGGCTGCCACTCGACGCCGGCCTCGAGTTCGTCGACTTCCATCCGTGGCGCGTTCGTGTCGAACTTGGCCGCGCCGCGATAGGTCTGCCATTTCGCATACGGCATCAGCGAGCCGAAGCCGCCGTCGAACTTGTACATGACCTGCGCGTAGCCGCCACGCAGCGACTTCGTACGCACCATGCGCCGGGCGATGTCGAGCTCCGGCCCCTTGCCCACGGTCCACTCGGCCTGGAACCCGAACGGCTGCGGGTAATACACGACATGCGCGGCCACGCGGCGATCCGTCGATCCCGCCTCCGGCGCATCCACGCCGGGCGTGAACGTGCGGCCATCGATCGTCGCCGAACCCGTGCTCACCTTGTAGCGACCCGAATACGCATCCGCGCCGACCTCGAGATATTGCCCGTTGGCGAACTTGAACGGATAAGAGAAGTGGACGACGGAATGCAGCTGGTCGTTGCGATCCGGGCGGTTCGCGCCCTGCCCGTTATAGACGCCGAAACCGATCACGCCATAGTCGCCCGAACCCTTGAGGCCGGACTTTTGCAGATAGGCGAAGCGCTCCTTCGCGACCGCCGGCGACCAGTAGGCGAACACGCCGAGGTCGCGCTCGTCGCGCACGCCGGAATTCATCGCGTCGGCACGGTCGAGGGCAAGACGGTTCTGGCTCGATTGCAGGTCCTCCCAACCGTACGGGACCTTGGATTGACCCGCGCGAATGCGCCAGGTCTTGTCCTTGGTGAGCCAGAGGTCGGCGTACGCGTCACGCAGCTGGGCGAAGTTGGTGGTGCTCGAGCCCGACGGGGTACTGGCGAGGTCGGGCTGAATGTAGATCGACATGTTGTCGGTGACATCGCCGCTGATGACGACGCGCGCACGACGGATGCCGAAGCCTTGTTCGCGGCCGATGAAGCGATCGCCCGGCGACTTGAGGTCCTTGGCGTCTTCGCCGAGTTCCTGGTTGTAGCGCATCTGCACATAACCGCGGATGCCGATCTTCTCGTACCAGGCCTTGGCCGACGACGACGCGGGTTTGGCCGCGGCGATGGCGGGAGACGAGGAAGTTGCCGTGCCGGAGGAGGCTGCCGGGGTGGCCGTTCCCGTCGTCGCCACGCTCGCCGCCGGGGCTGCCTCGTCGCTCGCCTGCACGAACCGGCCCAGGCGCTGACGGCCCGGACCCGGCTCCGCGAAGATCTGCCGCGTGTTCGTGTCGACGTACAACTCGACGGCCGCCTGAGGGGCGCCCTCGGCGGCCGCGGTACCGCACATCGTCCAGAAGGCGGCGGCCAGGGGAAGTCTCTTCATCGCGCTCATGCTCCGAATGGATTGAGAAAAACCTCAAACGTCGCCGATAACGTGCCTAAAAGCGACAAACAGCGTTACCCGCGTCGATCCGGCGCACGTTAGCGTCCGCGCATTTCACTTACGTGACACCCGCCGCTCCGTGTGGCAGCGGGCCGTTACCGCAGCGCAACACTTTCGTCATGACGGTGACACAGGGGATAATTCCCGCCAGACGCGCCCTCGCCAGGGGACGACGGCCCAGCCGTCGTCGGCGAGGCACTCTCACCCAGTCCTATCCAGGCGGAAACCACAACATGTCTCTCGCAAGCTCGCGCCGCATGCCGCGACGTCTCGTCATTGCCTTGTCCATCGCCACGGCGCTCACCGCTGGCGCGGCCATCGCCCAGGACGCCTCGTCCAACACGCCGCCGTCCAGCGCCCCGACCAAGACGGCCACCCTGCAGACCATCAACGTGACCGCGGAAAAGCGCACGGAAGACCTGCAGAAGGTGCCCATCTCCATGACCGTGGTGACTGCCGAGAAGCTCGAGTCCTTCGGCCAGGCGGGTGACGGCGTGCTGCAACTGGCTTCGCGCGCACCCAGCGTGTATGCCGAGACGTCTTATGGCCGCGAGTTCCCGCGCTTCTACATCCGCGGCCTCGGCAACAGCGATTTCGATCTCAACGCATCGCAGCCGGTGTCGATGGTCTACGACGACATCGTGCAGGAAAACCCCATCCTAAAGGGCTTCCCGCTGTTCGACCTCGAGCAGGTCGAGGTGCTGCGCGGCCCGCAGGGCACCTTGTTCGGCCGCAACTCGCCGGCCGGCGTGATCAAGTTCGAATCGCGCAAGCCCACGCAGGAAACCGAAGGCTACGCGCGTGTCTCCTACGGTTCGTACGGTACGGCCAATGCCGAAGCCGCGATCGGCGGCAAGATCAGCTCGAGCTGGTCGGGTCGCATTTCCGCCCTCGCCCAGCATCGCGACGGCTGGATCGACAACGACTACACGGGCAAGAAGGACGACCTGGGCGGTTACAACGATCGCGCCATCCGCCTGCAGGCGCTCTACAAGGCCACGGAAGACTTCGACGCGTTGATCAACGTGCACGGCCGCTGGCTCGACGGCAGCGCGATGGTCAACCGCGCCAACTCGATCACCCTGGGTGGCGACCAGTTCGTCCCCGGTTTCGACCGCGATTCCGTCTCGCAGGACGGCCGCAACAAGCAGCACCTGTTCACCTGGGGCAGCAACCTGCACCTGAACTGGCACTTCGGCGACCTCAACTTCGCCTCGATCACGGGCCTGGAACGCGCGACCACGTACAGCCTCGGCGACGTCGACGGTGGCTACGACGCGTCCGGCACGCCGGCGAAGGCCAGCTTCACCAACCGCATCACCCCGTTCTATTCCGAGACCGCCGACGCGCTGCCGAAGGACCGCCAGATCACCCAGGAATTCCGCCTGTCCAACGACAGCGCCGAACGCCTGAAGTGGCAGGTGGGCACGTATTACTTCGACGAAGACATCGCGATCACCAACTTCTCGTACGACACGCTCAACAACCATGTACTGAACGGCTGGGTCGACCAGAGCCAGCGCACGAAGGCCTGGGCGGTGTTCGGTTCGGCGGACTTCCAGTTCACCGACGAGTTCGACGTACGCGCCGGCGCGCGTTGGTCACACGACAAGCGTGACTTCAAGGCCGAGCGCTTCCTCGGCTTCACCGGCCCGGTGGGCCCGCTCACCTCCGATCCGACCGACGCCCGCTGGAGCGGCGACCTGACCGGCACCTGGCAGCTGTCGAAGAACGCGAACGTCTACGCGCGCATCGCCAATGGTTTCCGCGCACCGAGCGTGCAGGGTCGCATCAACTTCGCCAACAGCATCTCCACGGCGAAGCCGGAGACCATCACCTCGTACGAGATCGGCTTCAAGTCGACCACCGACGACAACAAGCTGCGTTTCAACGCGGACATCTACAAGTACAACATGCACAACCAGCAGCTCACCGCCGTGGGTGGTGCGACCAATGTCACGCAGCTGATCAACGCGAAGAAGACCGAAGGCTACGGCGCCGAGTTCGACCTCGAGGCCTACCTGACGCCGCAGTTCTACATGACCGCCGGCGGCAGCTACAACCACACCGAACTGAAGGATCGCAACCTCGCGGTGGCACCGTGCGGCGGCGGTTGCACCGTGCTCGATCCGCTCAACGCCACGGGCAATGCGTTGATCGACGGCAATGCGCTGCCCAACGCGCCGAAGTGGATCGGCACCTGGACCGCGCGCTACGGCATCCCGTATGGCGAGAGCGGCGAGTTCTTCGTCTACACCGACTGGAACTACCGCAGCGAAGTGAACTTCTTCCTGTACAACTCGCAGGAGTTCCGCAGCAAGCCGTTCCTCGAAGGCGGCATCCGCATCGGCTACAACTGGGAATTCGGCAAGCGCGAGATCGCCCTGTACGGCCGCAACATCACCAACAAGAAGGTGATCACCGGCGGCATCGACTTCAACAACCGCACGGCGTTCGTGAATGATCCTCGCGTGGTGGGCGTGGAGTTCCGCGCGGAGTTGTAAGCGGGTTTCGCGGTGGATGGATTAGCGGCCGGCTCCTTCGGGGGCCGGCCGTTTTCGTTTCCGGCCGCGATGCCGCCTAAACCTTTCCCGCCAAACCCGCATCAGAACGGGTGCCACAGACGCACCCCACCAGCACAGCGCCTCACGGCATAGGCCATAAGTCATAGGGGATTTAACGAAATTCCCGTTGACGACTGAAAATCTGGTGTTATAGTTCACTACAACACCGGTCACCCAGACCACTACTGGAGAGAGCACCATGAAAAGCCCCAACTACATCGCCCTGGCCGCCTCGTTCGCCATCGCCACCGCCGCCCTGGCCGTCTTCAGCAGCACCTCGACCACCGCCGCCCCGTTGACCGAGATCAACGGCGCCAAGGTCACCGACCTCGCTCCCATCGTCGTCTACGCCGACGCCGGCGCGAACGTCGCCTCCCTCTAACCCCCGAGTCCCGTAACAAGTCATCGGAGTCGTCCCATGAAAGCGCCGAACCTCATCGCCTTGACCGCTTCCATCCTGATTGCCGGCACCAGCGTGTTCGCCCTGCGCTCCTTCGATGACCGCGCCGCCGCGATGCTCGCCGCGCCGCACTTCGTCAACGGCATCCATGTCGTCGACCTGCCCTCGCTCGAAGTGCGGCCCACCGACGCCGATGTGCGCGAGGCCATGCTCCTGGGCGAGGCCACTCTCGATTCGGCCGCGGCCGCACTGAAGCGCAGCGCCGAAGATCGTGCCGCCGCGCTGATCGGTGCGCAGCTGGCCATGCCCTACTATTCGTTCGGTAACGCACTGCGCCACACGGCGAAGGAATGACATACATGTCCATCACCTGGAACGACAGCGTCCCGATCTACCGCCAGCTCCGCGAACGCGTGGTGGCGATGATCCTGGATGGCGCCTTGAACGAAGGCGATCCGCTGCCGTCGGTACGCCAGGTCGCGGGGGATTTTCAGATCAACCCGCTGACCGTATCCAAGGCGTACCAGGAGCTGGTCGACGAACAACTGGTTGAGAAACGGAGGGGTCTTGGCATGTTCGTGATCGATGGGGCGCGCGAAGCGCTGCTCAAGAGTGAAAGGGAGCGCTTCCTGCGCGAGGAATGGCCGGCCTTGTTCGCCCGCCTGCAGCGCATGGGCCTCGATCTCAAAACCCTGATGCGTGAAGCCACAGGCTCCACGGAGGACCCGTCATGACCGCGGTCGTTACCGCCACTGGCCTGACCAAGCGCTACAAGTCGTCGCTGGCCCTGGACGGCGCCACGTTCCAGATCGGTTCGGGCCGCATCGTCGGCCTGATCGGACCGAACGGCGCCGGCAAGACCACCGCGTTGAAGGCCATCCTGGGCTTGACCACCTTCGACGGCCAGCTCAACGTCCTCGGCCTCGACCCGCGCAAGGATCGCGACAAGCTGATGGAGCAGGTCTGCTTCATCGCCGACGTGGCCGTGCTGCCGCGCTGGCTGAAGGTACGCGACGCGGTCGATTTCGTCGCCAACACCCACCCCCGCTTCGACCGCGCCAAATGCGACGCCTTCCTGGCCCGCACGAAACTGCAGCCGGGTCAGAAGGTGAAGCAGCTTTCCAAGGGCATGATCGTGCAGTTGCACCTCGCCCTGGTGATGTCGATCGACGCGAGGCTGCTGGTACTGGACGAACCGACGCTGGGCCTGGACATCCTCTACCGCAAGCAGTTCTACCAGTCGCTGCTGGAAGACTACTTCGACGAGGAAAAGACCATCCTGGTCACCACCCACCAGGTGGAGGAGATCGAGCACATCCTCACCGACCTCATGTTCATCCGCGACGGCAAGATCGTGCTCGACACCGACATGGACAGCCTGGGCGAGCGTTTCGCCGAAGTGCTGGTCGGCGCCGAATTCGCCGCGGCGGCACGCGAACTGAAGCCGCTGGACGAACGCCAGGTCTTCGGCAAGAGCATTTTCCTCTTCGACAACGTCAGCCGCCCGCAGCTGGAACAGCTGGGTGAGGTACGGCGACCGTCGATCGGCGACCTCTTCGTCGCCACCATGAAGGGCACCTACGCATGAAAACCTTCTACTGGCTGGTCAAGCGCGAGTTCTGGGAACACAAGGGCGGCTTCTTCTGGGCACCCGTGGTCACCGGCATCGTGTTCCTGGTACTCAACGCCATGGGCATCATCCTCGGCGAGGTGTTCGGACGCCGGTCCAACTGGGGCGGTTTCAAGTACAACGGCGACCTGCACTTCCAGGGCAGCAACATCTCCCCGCAAGACCTGCACAACGCGGGCGCCGGCATCGACATCATGCTCTACGCCATCGCCGGTATCATCCTGGCCGTGACCGCGATCGTGGTGTTCTTCTACTGCCTCGGCGCGCTGTACGACGACCGCCGCGACCGCAGCGTGCTGTTCTGGAAATCCCTGCCGCTGTCCGATACCTCGACGGTGTTGTCCAAGGTCGCCAGCGCCATCCTGCTCGCTCCCGCGATCGCGGTGGTGGTCGGCGTGATCGTCGGCCTGGCCCTGGCCATCCTGGTGGCCATCGTGGCGACGATGCACGGCATCGGGGTGTGGAGCCTGCTGATGGAAGCGCATCCGTTCCGGGTCGTGCTGAACCTGGTACTGCTCATCCCGCTGTACGCCATCTGGGCGCTGCCCACGATCGGCTGGCTCCTGCTCTGCTCCTCGTGGGCCCGTGGCAAGCCCTTCCTCTGGGCGATCGCCCTGCCCGTCGGCGCCGGTGTCATCGTCTCCTGGTTCGGCCTCATGGGCATGGCGGGACAGCCGAGCGGCTGGTTCTGGAAGAACGTGGTCGGCCGCATGCTGGGCAGCCTGATCCCCGGTGGCTGGGTCGGTAACGCCTCCCCGCTGGTGGTGCCGAGCCGCGACGATCCGGCGGCGGTGCTCGAGGCCCTGGACCTGTCCTACCACTACAGTGCGCTGGCCAGCCCGTCCCTCTGGATCGGTGCCGCGGCAGGCGTGGCGATGATCGCCGGCGCCATCTGGTTCCGCCGCTGGCGCGACGACAGCTGATGAGATGACAATCGCGACGGCTCCTTCGGGAGCCGTCTTCTTATCGAACGGGGAGAAGTCGCCATGTTTCGTACCGGTCTTCTGTTTTCCTGTCTGTTGCTCGCCCTGCCCGCCGCCGCCGCCGACAAGCCGCTTCGCGGCGCGGCCCTCGACCAGCGCATCGCCTTCCTCATGAAGGAAGCGAAGGTACCCGGACTGGCGGTGGCCATCGTCGAGGATGGCAAGGTCGTCTCGGTGAAGGCCTACGGCCAGCGTGACGTGGAGCAAGGGCTCCCGCTGACCACCGATACCGTGATGTACGCCGCATCGCTCACCAAGGCCGCGTTCGCCTACGCCACCATGTCGCTGGTCGAGGCGGGCAAGTTGAAGCTCGATGGCAGCATCGCCGAGGACCTGCCCAAGCCCCTGCCCGACTATCCGAAGTACGCCGACCTCGCCGGTGACGAACGCTGGCGCCGACTCACGCCGTCCATCCTGCTCAGCCATCGCACGGGCTTTCCCAACTTCCGCTTCTGGCAACCGGGCAAGGACTACGATCCGAACGGGAAGCTTTCCTTTTATTTCGATCCCGGCACGCGCTTCGGTTACTCAGGCGAAGGCATCAACCTGATGCAGTTCGTGCTGGAGAACGGCAAGTCGATCGACGTCGACACGTTGATGAAGAACCGCCTGTTCGAGCGCTACGGCATGACCCGCACCAGCATGACCTGGAGAGACGACTTCACGGAGAACGTGGCGATCGGCTACGACGAGGAAGGCAAGCCGCTCGGGCACAAGCGGCGCGAATCGGTCCGCGCCGCCGGCTCGATGGACACGACGATCGCCGACTACGCACGCCTGCTCGCGGCCATGTCGCGCGGCGACGGCCTGAAGGCCGCCACGTACCGCACCTGGCTGAAACCGGTGGTGCGTATCCGCTCCGTGCGGCAGTTCCCCACCATCGGCCTGGCGGACAGCCACGACAACGATTCGATTTCGCTGGGTTACGCCCTCGGCGTGGGGACGTTCGAGTCGCCGCGTGGCCCGGCGTTCTTCAAGGAGGGCCACGACGACGGCACCAACAACCTGTTCGTCTGCCTGGAACGGTCGAAGACCTGCGTGCTCCTGATGAGCAATAGTTCGCGCGGCGAATCGATCTTTGCCTACCTGCTGGACGATGTCCTGGGAAAGACCTGCTTTCCCTGGTACTGGAACAGCTATATCCCCTACGACCGGCCGGAGCTCCGCTCGAAACCGGTCATGCCGGATCGGCATCCCGCGTGCGCGATTTGAAGCGGAGGCGCTGCTATCCTCTTCGCCGCCCGGCAGGAGCCGGATGAACCCAGGGGATAGAGCGCAATGATTGCCTGCCGTACCGTCTTGCTGTCCGCCGCCATCGTCGCGGCGCTCGGCCTCGCCGCTTGCCACAAGAAAGACGAAGCACCCGCCGCGGACCCGAAAGCCGTCGCCGCCGCGCAGGCGGCCATCGCCTCGCCGGCCTGGCTGCGCCAGCACCTGCCCACGCAGACCGTCGCCTACCTGCGTATCCCATCGCCCTGGGCGGCGATCGGGGGCGTTCCCAACGGACGCCCACTCGATGCCGCCCTGTCGTCCAAGGCCCATCTCGACACCGTCGCGCGCATTCGCGAAAGCATGGCCAAGGACAAGGTGCTCGCGGATCTCAAGCTCGCGCCCGTCGTGAACCTCCTGCTGGGCGACCTGCGCTCACCGGTGGAAGCCGCCCTGATCGATCCCATCGGCATCCCGGCGCCTACCTCCCGCGTGGTCCTCACCGCCATGCTCGATGTCCCGTCGATCGAGGCGTTCAACGCACGCGCCGCGTCGCTGGGCACGACCTCGCCACTGCTCGCCGCGCCGCTCGATGCGCAAGGCAACGGTCAACTCACCAGTGGCGGCGCCATCCGCTACGTCGTCGCCGAACACCGCCTGTGGGTGACCCAATCGGCGCAGGAGCCGAGCGACAAGACGAAGCTCGATGAAGTGATCGCCACCATCGGCAAGTCCGCACCAACGACGGCACCCGCCACCCTGGGCACGCTGGAACAGCGTATCGATACCTCCGGCGAAGGCCTGTTCGGCTGGGTCAGCGTGCGCGGTGTCGGCGGTGTCGCCGCCGCGCAGGCCGGCGATTCCCCGTTCGGCAAGCTGCCCGCCGACTTCGCCTCGAAGGCCGACGCCATCGCGTTCGGCGGCGGCACGGTCGACGGACGGGCGCAGTTTCGGGTCATCCTGCACGCGCCGCAGGCTCGCCTGCTGCAATACCTCGCCCCACACGCCTTCGCGCCGGACCTGAAGGCGGCTGGCGAACCTCGCTGGGCGATGACGATGTCGCTACCCGATACCAAGGCCTACAAGACCTTCGAGGACAATCTCAACCTCGACTTCGGCCAGGACGCCGCGAAGAGCTACCGGGCCGGCGTAGCGAAGATCAAGGACCGCTATGGCGCCGAGCCGGCCGACTGGTTCCGCTGGTTCGGTCCGGAGTTCCTGGTGTTCTCCGACGACGCGGGCCTGTTCTTCGCCTTGCGTACACCCGACCGCAAGGACTGGTACGCGCGGATGAACGCCCTGGCGGCCAAGGGATGGAAGACCGGGGTGTCGACGGTCGATGGCACCGAGGTGCACTGGCTGTACATGCCCGGCCCCGGCACGGAGGACATGCCGGCCGACGCCGACCCCGCGCTGAAACCGCTGATGGCCCTCACCGGCCGTCTCGGTGGCCGCTCGTACTGGGTAGAGGACGGCGACTGGATCGTCATGGCGAAGGTGCCACAGGCACTGGCCGACCGTGCCGCCGCCAAGCCGGATACCTCGCTCGACGACTGGTTCAAGGCGCGCGCCTATCCCGGCAACCGGACCCTCATCGGCTATACCGCCACCAGCCGCGATGCCCAGCGCGAGGCCTACTACAGCTATCTGCAGATCCTGCAGTTCCTCGGCGCCGCCTCCGGGGCGGACGTGGATATCAGTAGCCTGCCCTCCGCGCATACCCTGAACCTTCCGGAGAAGGGCGTGATCGGCGCGGCCGTGGAGGTCGACCCGGAAACGCTGGCGGTCTCGTTCACCTATGAGCAAAGCCCGGTCGAGCTGGTCGGTTCGGTGGGCGGCATGGGTATCGTGGCCGGCACGGCCATCATGGCGGCCATCGCCGTGCCGCAATACCAGAACTACACGCTGCGCAGTCAGGTCGGTGGAGCGCTCGCCGCCGCGGATGCCGTGAAAGTCGCGGTGGCGGAACACCGCCAGAGCACGGGCAAGTTCCCTGCCAGCAACAAGGCCGCCGGCCTGGGCGCGCCGGAAAGCCTCGGCAACGACTACGCCGGCTCGGTCGAAGTGGGTCCCGGTGGCGAGATCGTCGTCACCATGGACGCCACGCCGCCGCACAAGACCGACGCACGGCTGGATTCGGCCACGCTGGTGCTGACGCCGCGGGTCGAGGGGCACACGGTCTCGTGGGGCTGCTCCGGAGAGGGCGTGGACGCCAAGTACCTCCCGGCGAGCTGCCGCGACGAGCCACTGCTGCCCTGAGAGGCGCGGGCGGCCGCTGACGGCGGCCGCCCGACTTCCGCCGGGACTTACTTCTTATCGGGCACTTCGATGATGAAGTTGTCGATGTAGACGAATCCACCGCCGTGGATGGCGACATGTCCTACCGGCGTGCTGCCGGAATACTCCACCCGCTCCGCGAAGATACTGCCGGCGGCGAAGGTGATCGACTTCAATTTCGCGCCGTCCGCTGCGAAGAAGTCGATCGTGGTGTCCTCTGTCGGGGTGGAGGGGGATCCGCAAGCCCCGATCTCCACGTAGGTAGGCGCCACCTTGAAATCGATCACGATGTCGTAGGGGTCCGACTTTACGACGGGGCCTAGAGCGTGCCCGGAAGCCACGTTTTGCGGGCAATCGCCCGGGGGACGGGTGCTCTGCACGCCGGAGGTGGGCCCGCCCGCGTAACGGACGGTGAGGGCCTGGAGGTCGAGCCCACTGGCCGGGATCGCACCGGCAGGAACTTCTTCGAAGTTCTCGACGTAGTAGGTCATGGTCGAAGCTCCCGGCTTGCCGGCCAGGGCTGAATCGAACGGGCCGTTTCCGGCGAACGCCGAGGTGGCGAAAAGGGCGAGCGCGCAGCCGGCGGCGATATAGCGGGTGGAAATCATGAATTCTCTCTTTATGAACGTGCCCGGATAGGCCAGGGCATCCTGGAGTCCCGTCCGCAGATCTCATATAGAAGGATTCTGAAAAAGTGGGTCGATTCCGGAAACCGGCCGTAGGGGATTGCCCCGAACGGCCCCTCCCCGGGGCCGTTCGGCCAGTCATGCGGACGCCACGCTTTTCCTTTATAATCGGCGGCTTCCCAAACCAAAGAGGCGATCCGGCCCACCGCCGGCGCATAACGCATGTCGATCGAAAACCTGCGCAATATCGCCATCGTCGCTCACGTCGACCATGGCAAGACCACCCTCGTCGATCAGCTTCTGAAGCAGTCGGGCACGCTCAACGAGCGCACCGTGCTGGCCGAGCGCGTGATGGATTCGAACGACCAGGAAAAGGAACGTGGCATCACGATCCTCGCCAAGAACACCGCGATCACCTGGGAAGACAAGAAGAAGGGCGTCAAGAACCGCATCAACATCGTCGACACCCCGGGACACGCCGACTTCGGTGGCGAGGTCGAGCGCGTGCTGTCGATGGTCGATACGGTGCTGATCCTCGTCGACGCGATGGACGGCCCGATGCCGCAGACGCGCTTCGTCACGCAGAAGGCGTTCGCGATGGGCTTCAAGCCGATCGTCGTCGTCAACAAGGTCGACCGTCCGGGCGCCCGTCCGGAGTGGGTGGTCGAGCAGGTCTGGGACCTCTTCGTGAAACTCGGCGCGACCGATGAGCAGATGGACTTCCCGATCGTCTACGCTTCCGCGCTGAACGGTTACGCATCGCTCGACGAGAACGTCCGCGAAGGCGACATGACCCCGCTGTACGAAGCGATCATGCAGCATGCGCCGAAGCCGGACGTCGATCCCGACGGCGCCTTCCAGATGCGCATCAGCCAGCTGGACTACAACAACTTCGTCGGCGTCATCGGCATCGGCCGCATCCAGCGCGGCACCCTGCGCAAGGGTATGCAGGTCGCCGTGATCGACCGCGAAGGCAAGAAGCGCCAGGGCAAGGTCGTCCAGGTGCTGGGCTTCCTCGGCCTCGAGCGCATCGAGCAGGATTCCGCCGAAGCGGGCGACATCGTCGCCATCTCGGGCATCCCCGACCTGACCATTTCCGACACGGTCACCTCGCCCGACGTGCCGGAAGCGCTGCCGGCGCTGAGCGTCGACGAGCCGATGATCAGCATGACCTTCCAGGTCAACAACTCGCCCTTCGTCGGCAACAAGGATCTCTCCGGCGGCAAGTTCCTCACCAGCCGCCAGCTGCGCGAGCGCCTCGACCGCGAGAAGGTGCACAACGTCGCCCTCCGCGTGGAAGATGGCTCCGACGCCGACAAGTTCCTGGTCTCGGGCCGCGGTGAACTGCACCTCTCGGTGCTGATCGAGAACATGCGTCGCGAAGGCTATGAGCTGGCCGTGTCGCGTCCGGAAGTCATCATCAAGGAAATCGACGGCCAGAAGATGGAGCCGATCGAAGAACTGGTGATCGACGTCGAGGAAATCCACCAGGGCGGCGTCATGGAGCGCCTGGGCATCCGCAAGGGTGAACTGAAGAACATGGTGTCGGACGGCAACGGTCGCGTCCGCCTCGAGTACGAAATCCCGGCTCGCGGCCTGATCGGCTTCCAGAACCAGTTCAAGACCCTGACCCAGGGTTCGGGCCTGCTGTTCCACGTGTTCAAGCATTATGGTCCGTACACGCCCGCCCCGATCGCCAAGCGCCAGAACGGCGTCATGATCGCGAACGCCCCGGGCACCACGCCGGCCTACTCGCTCGGCCCCCTCCAGGAGCGCGGCAAGCTGTTCGCCGCCGAGGGCGACTCCGTGTACGAAGGCCAGCTGATCGGCATTCACGCGAAGGACAACGACCTCACGGTCAACGCGATCAAGCCGAAGCCGCTGACCAACATGCGCGCCTCGGGCAAGGACGACGCCATCCAGCTGACCCCGGCCACCAAGTTCACGCTCGAGCAGGCACTGGACTTCATCGACGACGACGAACTCGTCGAGGTGACGCCGAAGGAAATCCGCATGCGCAAGAAGCACCTGACGGAAAACGATCGCAAGAAGGCATCGCGCGGCTAAAGCCGGGCGTCGTTCCTCGTGCGTTGAAGAAAAGGCCCGGCGAATAGCCGGGCCTTTTCGTTGACGGGCCGCGCTACCCGGCGACCTTGCTACCTGGTGACCTTGCTACCTGGTGGGAGCCGACCCTGTCGGCGATTGGGTGCTTGCGGCAAGCTGCCCGCTGCCGCGGGATCGCCGACAAGGTCGGCTCCCACCAGGTCGCCTCACCCTGGCCCGTTGCCAACCAGCTTCAACAATAGGTCGATCTGCTCCTGCTGCTTCGCCAGCATGCGTTCGAGCTGGTCGCTGCGCATCTGGTCGAGCTTGTCGTGCAAACCCATGATCTCGATCTCGGCCCGCAGGTTCACCTTGTAATCGTTCTCCGCATCGAGCCGATCCTTCGCCGCCTGTCGGTTCTGGCTCATCATGATGACCGGGGCCTGGATGGCCGCGAGCATCGACAGCAGCAGGTTGAGGAAGATGTACGGGTAAGGATCGAAGGGCCGGTGCAGCACGTAGGAGTTCAGGGCCGTCCACAGGGCCAAAATGATCGCGAAGACGATGATGAAGGTCCACGAACCACCGAAACGGGAGACCTTGTCCGCCAGCCTCTGCCCATAGGTCAGGTCCGAACTGAACACCTCGTTGACGTCTTCGGCGACCAGCTTGCGCTGGACCAGCCGGTCGAGGATCCGTTGTTCGGCATGGCCGAGATCCGACAGGCTCTTGGCGAACCAGCGGCGCGCCGCGTGCTCGCTGGGGTGTTCATTCGCTGACATGGGGCTGACCTCTCAAGGTAGGGAATCGATTCCGGCGTGACGCTAGCACGCCGTGAGAGGGCGTCGCTTGTCGCGGTTTCTCGCGGCCACTCAGCGTCGCGTGGACGTCATCCGACGTCCGAGGGCAGGCGTGTCGGCGTCGGCCATGCGAACGTCGCTCACCATCTCGCCACGGACACGCGGAAGAAAATCCGGAAACTCCCGCCTTACATAGTCGATCAACCCTTCGCGAACCTTGCAACGCAAGTCCCACGACTTACCGGAGTTCGAAGAACTCACCAGCGCACGCAATTGCATCGCCTTGTCATTGGTATCCACCACCTGCAGGACACAGACCCGCCCGTCCCATTCCGGCGCCGCCTTGCAAAGGCGCGTCAACTCCGCACGGAGGGGGTCGAGCGGCAGGCCGTAATCGAACCAGAGCATCGCGGAACCCAGTATCCGCGAATTGGTGCGCGTCCAGTTCTGGAACGGGTTCTCGATGAAATACTGCAACGGCACGATCATCCGCCGCTCGTCCCAGATGCTCACGACCACATAGGTACTGGTGATTTCCTCCACCCTGCCCCACTCGTTCTCGACGATCACCACGTCGTCGATGCGGATCGGCTGGGTCAACGCGATCTGGATACCCGCGATCAGGTTGCCGAGCACCGGCTTCGCAGCCAGGCCCACCGCGAGTCCGGCGAGTCCCGCCGAGGCGAGCAGGCTCGCGCCGAACTGTCGCACAGAAGGAAACGTCATCAAGGCCACGCCCATGCCGAGCACCACGATCACCACCATCGCGGTACGGCTCAACACACGCACCTGGGTCTGCACGCGGCGCGCGCGCAGATTGTCCTCGAGGTCGATCGGATTGAAGCGCGACACCATGGCGTCCAATGCGCCGATGCAGCGCACGGCGAACCACGTACAGGCGACGATCAGGCTCAGGCCCACCATGTGCTCCAGCGCCCCGATCAAGCGCGCCGGCTCGTCCGGCGCGGCACGAAACGCCAGCAACAGCATGGTCAGGGGGACGATCGCCTCCATGGGGGCGTTGGCCCGTGCGATCATGCTCGCGCCCCGGGGGTGACGCAGGGCGAAGCGGCGCAGGAAAGCCAGCACCACGCGGCGGAGCAGACCCGCGACCACGAGCGCCACCACCACGGCGAGCGCGAAACGCGTCCACGGATGCGCAAGATCAGGCATCCACTCGGAAGGGTTCATGGGCCCTTACCCTAGAACGGACGATGTCCACGTTTTGTTGTGACGCAGCAGGGGCGAGGTAAAGTGACGCCATGGCCATCCGCCTCGCCACCGAAGCCTTCGTCCTGCCAGACCTGCTGCAACCCGGGCTGCGCCTGGTCATCTGCGGTACCGCCGCCGGGACGCGCTCTGCGCGCGAGCGCACCTATTACGCGCATCCCGGCAACATGTTCTGGCGCACGCTCTTCGCTGTGGGGCTAACGCCCCGCCTGCTCGCGCCCGCGGAATACCCCTCGCTGCCGGGGTTCGGCATCGGCCTGACCGATCTTTCGAAGTTCCACTACGGCAACGACGCCGAGCTGCCGGTCGACGCCTTCGATGTCGCCGCGTTGCGCAGCAAGATCGAACACTACGCGCCGCGCGTGATCGCCTTCACCAGCAAGCACGCGGGGCTATCGGCACTCGGCAAGGGAGCCACCTATGGCTTGCAGCCGGTGCCGTTCGCAGGCATTCCCGCCTTCGTGCTGCCCTCGCCTTCCGGACAGGCAAGGCGGTCGTGGGACATTCGCGTGTGGCAGGCGCTGGCGGATTTCGTCGCCGCTCAGCCGCCCGGCACCGAACGATAGGCACGGACATCGTTCGGCGACACCGACGGAGCCTTGTTCGACCACGCCTGCCGGATGTAAGTGACCACAGCGGCCGCGTCGTCATCGCTGAGTTTCTGCGAGAACGGCGGCATCGAATACGGTCGCGGATTCGATGCCGTGGCCGGGGCGAACCCGCCGGTGAGCACGATGCGTATCGCGTTGATGCCGGTGGGGTCGGTCACCGAGCCATTGCCGTCGAGCGGCGGGTACGCCTCGCCCTTGCCGCGTCCATCGGCGGCATGGCAATCGGCGCACTGTTCCACGTAGACCGTGCGTCCCCTCAGGGCGAGATCGCGTGCATCGGCGCCCGACTCGCGCATGCGCGGCGGATCGCGCGCGGGCAACGACTTGAGGTAAGTGGCCATGGCGGCGAGGTCACCCTCGCTCAGGTGCTGCGTGCTGCGCATCACCACCTCGGCCATGGGGCCGATGGCCGCGCCCTTGCGCGAGCGCCCGGTCTTCAGCAAGGCGACGACGTCGGCTTCGGTCCATCCGGCGAGGCCGCCGCCGGCCCCCATCGACAGGTCGGGCGCGTACCAGTTCTGCACCGGCACGATGCCTCCGGCAAGGAAGGGTTCCTCGACCATCGCACCGAAGCTGTTGCGGCGCGCATGGCATTCGTTGCAATGACCCAGCCCCTGGACGAGGTACGCCCCCCGGTTCCATGCCGCGGAACGCGCGGCATCCGGCTGGAACTCGCCTTCGCTGAAGTACAGCGTGCGCCACGGGCCCATCAACGAACGCATGCTGTAGGGCCAACGCAGCGTGTCGTCCGTGTTAGCGCGCCTGACGGCGGGCAGCGTCTTGAGATAGGCGAAGATCGCATCCGTGTCGGCACGCGTGATCTTCGTATACGAGGTGAAGGGAAACGCCGGATACAGGGAGGTCCCGTCGTGACCCTTGCCCGAATGCATGGCGCGGTAGAAGTCGTCGGCGCTCCATGCGCCGAGTCCGGTATCACGATCTGACGTGAGGTTCGGCGCGGGAATGGCGCCGAAAGGCGTGGGGACCACGCGGCCGCCCGCGAAGGGCTGGCCGTTGCGCGCGGTGTGGCAGGCAGCGCAATCACCCACCGTGGCGAGATACTGGCCGCGCTGCACGGCATCGTCGGCGAAGGTGACGGTACTGGCCAGGACCAGCGAGAACAGTGCGAGGAGGCGGGACATCGTCGTCATGGTTCAGCCTCCCAATACGCCGCAACGCAGCGGCGGTTTCACGCTTCCGGCGGGCTCTGCATGCGCATCGGCGGGAACCGGACGCTGTGCCAGCCAGGCGGATACCGCGCTGATGTCGGCGTCACTCAAACGGCTGACGATGGTCGCCATGCAATCGGGTTCGACGGTACTGCGCGTATTGGTTCGCCATGATCCCAACTGCGCGCTGATGTAGTCGTAGGGCAAGCCGACCAGCCCGGGAATGTCCGGCTGCACGCCGGTCAGGTTCGGTCCGTGGCAGGCCATGCAGGCGGGAACACCGCGGGAGGGGTCGCCCTTCGTGACCAGTTGCTCGCCGCGCGCCATGGCCGCGGGCGTCGTCGCCGGCACCGGGTGCCGCGCATAAGGCACCTCCTGCGCGGCGAAGTACCCGGCGATCTCGCGCATATAGTCGTCGGTCAGCGGCGCGACCGTGTATTCCATGATGTCGTAGTGGCGCAGGCCGCGCTGGAAGTCCTGCATCTGGCGATGCAGGTAGCCTGCGGGTTTGCCCGCGAGGCGTGGGTTGAACCCGTTGTCGCCACCTTCGCCATGTTCACCGTGGCAACTCGTGCACGCCGCGATGCGCTGGACCAGGGTATCGGGCACGACCGGCGAATCGCTGGCCATCGCCGGTGCGGCGCAGAGCACGGCAGCCGTGATGGCGAGCCGGCGGACGAGACAGCGCATAGGACACTCCCTGACAAACGTGGACCATGCCGTCGGATCGCAGTCGGGCATGACATCCATGCAGTATAGCCGTGCGTCGCCCGGGTAAGATTGGCGCGACCCACCGACCGATCGCCAAGGGGAACAGCACATGCCGCATGTATGGTCAAAACCGGTCGCCCTCGCCGCCGCCGTCGCACTGATGCTCGCCCATGGCACGGCCCTCGCTCGCGATGCGGGCGAAGACGACGCCTTCGCCTCGATCGCCACGATTCGCCAGGCCTATGCCTCCGGCGCCCTCACGCCCGAAGGTCTCACCCGGCTCTTCATCGAGCGCATCGCGACGATCGACCAGGCCGGCCCCACCGTCAATTCGGTACTCGAGACCAATCCGGATGCGCTCGCCATCGCGCGCAAGAGCGGCAAGACCGGTCCGCTGGCGGGTATCCCGATACTGCTGAAGGACAACATCGACACGGGCGACCGCATGATGACGACGGCGGGATCACTGGCGCTCGTGGGCAAGCCCGCGCCACGCGACTCGGGCGTCGCCGCTCGCTTGCGCAAGGCGGGCGCCGTGATCCTGGGCAAGACCAACCTCAGTGAATGGGCGAACATGCGCTCCAACCACGCCACCAGCGGCTGGACCGGGCGTGGCGGGCTCACGGTCAATCCCTATGTGCTCGACCGCAACGCCTGCGGCTCCAGTGCCGGTTCCGGTGCCGCCGTGGCCGCGGGCCTCGCCACCGTGGCGATCGGCAGCGAAACCGATGGCTCGATCATCTGCCCCGCCGCCATGACCGGCCTGGTCGGCATCAAGCCGACGGTAGGCCTGGTCAGCCGCGCCGGCATCATTCCCATTTCACACAGCCAGGACACCGCGGGTCCGATGGCGCGCAGCGTGGCGGACGCGGCGACCGTCCTCGGCGCCATCGCGGGCAGCGATCCTCGCGATCCGGCCACGGCGGAGGCGGACAAGCACGCCACCGACTACACGAAATTCCTCGATCCCGACGCGCTGCGCGGCAAGCGCATCGGCGTGGTACGCCAGTTGGCGGGCATCGAACCCAACGCGGACCACGCGTTGGAAACCACCATCGCCTTGCTGAAGGCGCAAGGCGCGACGGTGATCGACCCGGTGGAGATTCCGCATCTGAAGGAACTGAGCGACAACGAACTGAACGTGTTGCTGTTCGAGTTCAAGCATGACATCCAGGCCTACCTCGCCACGCGTCCCGATCAGCCGATGAAGACGCTGGCCGACCTCATCGCCTTCAACCAGCGCGAGGCCGCCAGGGAAATGCCGTGGTTCGGCCAGGAGCTATTCCTTGCCGCGCAGGCCAAGGGTGGCCTGGACGATCCGAAGTACATCCAGATGCGCGACACCAACAAGCGCCTGGCGGGCCCGGAAGGCATCGACGCGGCGCTGGCGAAAGACCATCTCGACGCCTTGCTGGCACCGAGCTGGGGTCCCGCCTTCGTCAACGACCTGGTGCTGGGCGACCACGTCGTGAGCGGCGACCCAACCGTCGGTGGCGTCTCCGCACCGGCAGCGATCGCCGGCTATCCCTCGATCACGCTGCCGGTGGAATTCGCGCACGAACTACCGGTCGGCGTGGTGTTCTTCGGCGCGAAGTGGAGCGAGCCGACCTTGATCGCGATCGCCTACGGCGTGGAGCAAAAAGCCAACGCCTTCCGCCGTCCGAAATTCCTGCCGACCCTGCCGGCAAGATAACGAGACTCACAGGGGAGCCGCTTCAGTTGTGGGAGCCGTTGTGGGAGCCGCTTCAGCGGCGATGGGTGCTAGCGGCAACCCGCCCCCGCTGCCGCGGGGATCGCCGCTGAAGCGGCTCCCACACAGGGCAGGTTCGTCCACAAAGACTTCCGCCGCCTCGGGTGGGAGCCGACCCTGTCGGCGATGGCGGTTACGCCTTGTTGGCGAACTCGCGCACGATCGGTGCGAGCTTCGGATCTTCCAACGCCATGGCCATCGTGGCGCGGACCAGACCGGCCTTGTTGCCGCAATCGAAACGCGTACCCTCGAAGCGATAAGCCAGCACCTTGCCCTTGTCCTTGAGCAGGTTCTCGATGGCGTCGGTGAGCTGGATCTCGCCGCCGGCGCCTTCCTTGGTATTGCGCAGGTACTCGAAGATCCCGCTGGGCAGCACGTAGCGGCCGACCACCGCGAGGTTCGACGGCGCGTCCGCGGGCTTCGGCTTCTCCACCATGTGGGTGATCACGGATGCGCGGTCGCTGAGCTGTTCGCTGGTGTCGACGATGCCGTACTTGTCGGTGTCGTTCTCCGGCACTTCCTCGACGGCGATCACGCCGGCGTCGTTCGCGTCCGCCACTTCGGCCATCTGGCGCAACGCGCCCTTGCCCTTGGTCCAGATCAGGTCGTCCGGCAGCATCACGCCGAAGCGCTCGTTGCCGACAACGGGCGCGGCGCGCAGCACGGCATCGCCAAGGCCGAGGGCTTCCGGCTGGGTGACGAACACACAGCGAACGTGACGCGGCAGGATGCCGCGCAGGATCGACAGCAGTTCTTCCTTGTTCTTTTCCGCGAGCTTCTCTTCCAGCTCGTAAGCCTTGTCGAAATAGTCGGCGATCGCATGCTTGTAGCGATTGGTGACGAACACCAGCGTATCGGCACCCGCGTCGACGGCTTCATCCACTGCGTACTGGATCAGCGGACGGTCGAGCACGGGCAGCATTTCCTTGGCCACCACCTTGGTCGCGGGAAGGAAGCGCGTACCGAGACCGGCGACGGGAAATACGACCTTGCGCAGGGGTTGGGTCATGCGTTGTCTCCACTTTCGTTTCGGCGTAGCGGCAGCACGTTGTCGGTCTGCGGCTCGCTCCAGCGGAAGGAAGGCAGCAGCTGCGACACGCACCGGCGCAGGGTTTCTTCATCGAACACGGCCACGGCCTCCTCGGCGCGCGCCAGCTGTATCTGTAACATTTCCCACGAGACCTGGCGGTGCTGTGCCTGGAAGATCTTCGCGTGGGTCGTGCTGGTGTAATTCTCCAGTGGGTGGAACAGTTCCTCGAACAACTTCTCGCCCGATCGCAGTCCGGTATAGACGATCTGTATGTCGGAA
Source organism: Luteibacter sp. RCC_6_2 (assembly GCF_041360655.1). NCBI lineage: Bacteria > Pseudomonadati > Pseudomonadota > Gammaproteobacteria > Lysobacterales > Rhodanobacteraceae > Luteibacter > Luteibacter sp. RCC_6_2. The sequence continues at coordinate 74,363 of NZ_JBFUPQ010000019.1, forward strand.
CCGGGACGCTTGCCAGCCAGACGGATCATCTGTTCGGCGAGGTCGCGGATCTTCACGGGATCGCCCATGTCGAGCGCGAAGATTTCACCACCCTTGCCGAGGCTGGCCGCCTGCAGGATCAGCTGGCAGGCCTCGGGAATGGTCATGAAGTAGCGCGAGATCTCCGGGTGCGTGATCGTCACCGGACCGCCCTGGCGGATCTGCCTGCGGAACAGCGGGACCACCGAACCGGCGGAGTCCAACACGTTACCGAAGCGGACGGTGATAAAACGTGTCGAAGTATGCGCTGCGAGGTTCTGGCACCAGATCTCGGCCATGCGCTTGCATGCGCCCATCACCGAGGTCGGGTTCACCGCCTTGTCGGTGGAGATCAGCACGAATGATTCCGCGCCACAGCGCACCGCGGCATCGGCGACGATGCGCGTGCCGAGCACGTTGTTGCGGAAGGCCTCGCGCAGTTGACCCTGCAGCATCGGCACATGCTTGTACGCCGACGCATGGAAGACGATCTGCGGCTGGGTTTCCTCGAACAGGCGATTGACCGCGGTGGCGTCGCGCGCGTCGGCCAGCACGCCGTTGAAGATCAGTTCCGGATAAGCCGAGGTCAGTTCCTGGCCGATGCGGTAAAGGTTGTATTCGGACATCTCGACGACGGTGAGCGAGTTGGCGCCCAGGCGTGCCACCTGACGGCAAAGTTCCGAGCCGATCGAGCCGCCGCCGCCGGTCACGAGCACGCGCCGGCCGCTGATGTTCTCGCGAATGGCCGTCCAATCCAGCTCTACCGCATCGCGGCCGAGCAGGTCTTCGATGGCCACTTCCTTGATCTCGTTGAACTGCGCACGCCCCGCGACCACATCCTCGAGGCGCGGCACGGTACGGAACGGCAAGCCCGTGCTTTCGCAGAACGCCACGATCCGGCGCATCTGCGCCGTGGTCGCCCCGGGCACCGCGATCAGCAGCATCTGCACCGCCACGGCCTTCGACAACTCGGCCAGCTGGTCCACCGTGCCGAGCACGGGGATGCCACCGATCTGCGCGCCGCGCAGCGCGAGGTTGTCGTCGACGAAGCCGATGACGCTGTAGCGGCTGTCGCGACGGAGGTCGCGCGACAAGGCCTCACCCGCCCGGTCGGCACCCACGATGAGCACGCGCTTGGTCGGCGCCGACTGGAACAGGTCGATGCGGCTGTCCTTCCAGAAACGGTAGCTGAGCCGGGGCAGCCCGAGCAGCACCACCAGCACCACCGGGTACACCAGCAACACCGAGCGGGGCACGCCATCCAGGCGCGCGTACATGACCATGGCCAGGCCGATGATCAACGCACCGATCACGGTCGCACGGATGATGTTCCAGAGATCGGGCAGGCTGGCGAACCGCCAGACGCCCTTGTAGAGGCCGGTCCAGTTGAACACCGCTCCCTGCACCAGCAGCACGATGGGAAACTCCATCGGCAGGTACGTGACCGGCGCGAGGTCCGGCATCAAGGCATAGCGCAGGGCTTTCGCGATCCACCATGCGAGCGCCGCCATGGCCAGGTCGTGCGCGACGACCGCCGTGCGGGGGTGGATGATGCCGATGAACTTACGCAGAAACATGTCGCTCCCTTCGACGCAAGCAGGTTCGCTTGCCAGTACGCCAGACCGCTGCTCCCAACAGGTACACCGCCCCCATGCACAGGGGCGCCGCCGCTGGCGAGCGGAACGCGATCCATGCGATGGGAACGCAGACGAGCACGTTCCATGCGAAGTAGCCCGCGGCTACCTTCCGATGTGACGCCCCTCGCCTCACGAGCCACTGGTAAAGGTGTTCGCGGTGCGGAGTGTACCAGCGCGCACCGCGCAGCATTCGCACGAGCAACGTCAAGGTCGCGTCGATGACGAAGGCGGAAGAGAAAATCAGCGCCGGCCAGAGCAAATTCGTACGAAAAGCCCATAACGTCGCGGAAATCGCAAAAACCATGAGGCCGACGGTGCCGCTGCCCACGTCGCCCATGAATATCCGGGCCGGGGAGCGGTTGAACCACCAGAATCCCGTCGCCGCCGAGGCGAGGGCAAGAGCCGCCCCGGTAATGGCCAGATTACCGGCGGCCCAGGCCAGGGCCGCCGAGGCCGCCCCGAAGAACATCGCCTGCTGGGCGGCCAGGCCGTCGATCCCGTCCATGAAATTGTGCAGGTTGATGCACCAGACACCAGCCAACAGCAGGGGTAAGGACCAGAGCAGGCTGGTGGTGCCGGTCGCCACCGCGATGCAGAACAGGAGGGTCGCAGCCAGCTGGATGAACAGGCGAGGCCTGATCGGCAGCGAGCCGTGATCGTCCAGCCAGCCGATGGCGGCCACGGCGATCACCGCCACGGTGAAGGCGCCGACGACCGCCGCCCCGGGTGAGCCCGGCAGGAGGAGGAACGCCGCGGGCATGCCCGCCAGCGCGCCGGCGACGATGCCGATGCCGCCGCCGCGGGGGGTCGGCATCGTGTGCGAACGGCGGTGGCCGGGGGCATCGAGCATGCCGCGGCGATGCGCATAGGCGATGGCGACGCGCACGCTGGCGAAGGAGACGAGGAAGGCGGCCAGGGCGCAGCCGATCAGCAAGGAGCCGGCGCTCGCGACTGTGCCCGTCATTCGTTGGCGACGCCGTGGATGGGCCGGACCGTGCCCCAGCTCTTGCAACTCGGGCACTGCCAGTGGTGCGCCTTGGCGCCGAAGCCGCAGCGGCTGCAACGATACATCGCCTGCCCTTCGAGCAGCTTGCGCGTGAGGTCGCGCAGGATGAGGTAGTTCTCACGGGCCTCGCCGGAGACCTTGTCCATCGTCGCGTCGATCAGCGCCATCAAACCACGCACCGAAGGGCGCTTGCGCAACTGCCCGGTGAGGAAGTCGATGGCCGTCCGTTCGCCGTCCCTGCCCTCGTAGAGACGGGTCAGTGCAAGCACCGGCGATATGCCGTGGTAGCGCTCCATGATCTCGCGCAGGAACGTCTCGGCGCGATCCATCTGCTGCGAGCGTGCATAGCAGTTGAGCAGCGGGGGCAGGATCTCCGGAACGAAGGCGATATCCGCCGCGATGGCCGCCTCGTACGAGGCGATCGCCGAATCGAGTTCGTCGTCTTCCGAGGAAAGGCGACCGGCGATCATGTGCGCGCGGACACAATCCTGCTGGCACGCGAAGGCTTCCTTGACGTACTCGCGAGCCTCGGTGCGCGCCCCGTGCTGGCGCGACTGCTCGGCGAGTTCGCAATAGAACTGGGCGATCATCGCCGACTCGTCTTCACCGGTCATGGTCTCCAACCGGCGCGCATGATCGATGGCCTTGTGCCACTCACGCTCGTGCTGGTAGATGGCGATGAGGTGACGCAATGCCGAGGGTGCCAGCGCATCCATGGCCACGAGGTCGGAGAACAACGTTTCCGCCCGGTCGAGCAGGCCCGCCCGCATGTAGTCCTCGCCCAGTTCGAGCAAGGCCACCGTCTTCATTTCATCGGACAGTCCCTGGCGCGAGACCAGGTGCTGATGCAGACGGATGGCCCGGTCGACCTCGCCGCGCTTGCGGAAGAGATTGCCCAGCGCGAGATGGGTCTCGACGGTGTCGCGGTTGTATTCCGCCAGGCGCAGGAAGACCTCGAGCGCTTTATCCTGCTCTTCGTTCAGCAGGTAGTTCAGGCCCCGGAAGTAATCGGAGGACAGCTCGTTGACCCGCTCTCCGGAGCGCCTCACGTGGCTTCGACGGGCAAGCCACCAGCCGCAGGCGAAAGCCAGTGGGGGAACGAGCGCCAGCAACCAGATCGGATTCATGCGGTCGTCGCGGTGTCCGCCTTGCGTTCGCCGCGACCGCGCCTGCGCCTTCGATGGGCGAACGACGTTCCCAGCCACGCGGTGATCCCGCCAAGGACCCATCCCACCAGCACGGCCGCCAGCATCGCCCCGCCCTTGGGCAGGGACAGCTGGGCGAAGCCGAGGTCGAACGGCACCAGGTCGGCATTCAATGCGCCGAAGACGATTCCGGCGGCGATGAACAGCAAGAGAAAGATGATGGCTAGCAGACGCATCCGGCGACTCTACCCGAATCCTGAATAACATGGTGCGGTGCGGTTGGCTTTTCATACAGCTTCGGCGGCACGTTCAGGACTGTGTGCCGGCGATGGCGCGGTTGGTTGTGGCTGTGGGTTGTAGCTGGCTCGGCTTCGCCCTCGCATTCGCCGCGTGCGTCGCGGGGAGCTGCCGGGCGCCACCCTCGGCGCGACAGGCGGTGCCGTCCCTTGGGAAGGGATGCCGCTGCGCGGCCATGTTCTATGGCTGGCGCCCCTTCGGGCTCGGACGGTCGGGCGGGGGTTTTCGATTCGGCTCCTGCCTCAGCGAAAACGATC